>JBHJIZ010000095.1:0-50071 GCA_050043005.1 Paracoccaceae bacterium | reverse complement strand
GGCTGATATCGACTTGCGCGGCGGCCCGGTAGATGACCGTCTGCGCGGTCTGGCTTTCGTTGCCGGCCGGGTCCACGGCGCGCAGCGTCAGGATGTTGGGGCCGGGCTGCAACGTCGTTTCGAGGATAAAGCTGCCGTCTGATCCCAAGGGAACGGGTGCGCCGTTCAATTGCACGTCGGCTTCGGGCTCGGATGCGCCGCAATCGCGCGGGCCGTGATCAACGCGCCGGACCTGATCCTCGCCGACGAGCCGACCGGCAATATCGACCCTGAAATGGGTGCACGTATCCTGCGGCTGCTGATCGAGTTGAACCGGCTGGGCAAGACCGTTGTTCTTGCGACCCACGATCTGGGGCTGATCCGCTCGACCAAGGGGTCTGTCGAGGCCCGGATCCTGAGGCTGGCGGACGGCCACCTGGCACAGGGGGCGAGCATTCTTTGACCGATCCGACCGACAGCGATTCAGCCACGGAACCGGCTGACGAGGCGACCCCGCGGAAAGCTCCGGACCCTCCGCGTACTGCAAATGCTGTGCCGGCAAAGCGTGCGCCGCCGATCCTGCCGACCACCGGATGGACCGCCTGGCTGACCATGCTGCTTGCCGGTGTGATGTGCCTCCTTGCCGTGCTGACACTGTCGGCCAGCATGGCGGCGAACCGTTTGGCGGCGGAATGGCGGTCCGATCTCGCAGGCGTTGCGACGGTCCGGGTATCCGGCACGCGCGACGGCATGACGGATCGTATCCGCTCCGTGCTCGAGGTCCTGCGCACCACGCCGGGCATTTCCCGCGTCCGAGTGCTGACCGACGAAGAACAGACGGCGCTGATCTCTCCCTGGCTGGGCGAGGGCGACGTGCTGGCGGATCTGCCCGTTCCCCGTCTGATCGACATCGTTCTGGACGGAGCCGGGCCGGATGCTGGCGCCCTGCAGGACCGGCTCGACCTGACTGTCCAGGGCGCTTTGTATGATGATCACGCCGCCTGGCGCGGACCGTTGGCCAACGCAGCCGGAGCGTTGGAGCGCCTGGCGCTCGGCGCGACGTTCATCATCCTGCTGACGGCGGCCGGGGTCGTCGCCTTCGCGGCTCGTGCAACCCTGTCGGCCAACCACCGGGTGATCGAAACGCTGCGCCTTGTCGGGGCCGAGGACCGGTTTATCGCACGCTCGTTCGTGCGTCGCCTGGCGCAGCGCGCAGCGATCGGCGGTTTGATCGGAGCACTCTTCGGCTGCGCCATCCTAAAGCTGCTTCCGGGAATCGACGAAGGATTGATCCTGCCGAAAGTCGAGTCCGGGCAGCGCCTCGGGGTCTCCCTCGAACCCGGACTTGTCGGCTGGGCCATCCTGGCGATCGGTATCCCGCTGATCATCGCGCTGATCGTCTGGCTGGCTGCGCGCTTCACCGTGCAACTGACCCTCAGCCGGATGCCATGACCAAGCTTCATGCGCTGAAGCCTGGTCCGCTCAGTCATCTGCGTGGAGCGCTCTTTATGCTGATCGCCTACCCGGTGATGCTGGTCATGGGCATGATCCTGGCATTGCCGGCGGTCTTTTCGCGCGTGGCGGCGACCCGGTCCGTGCAAGCCTGGAACCGTTTCGCAATCTGGCTCTTGCGCGTCATTTGCGGCACCCGGGTCGAGATCCGCGGTACCGTGCCGACCGGTCCCTGCCTGATTGCGTCAAAGCACCAGTCCTTTCTCGATGTGATGATCCTGACGGCGACGCTGCCCGACCCGCGCTTCGTGATGAAGCGTTCGCTGGTCTGGGTCCCTGTGCTGGGCATCTATGCGCTGCGCATGGGCAATGTCACAATAGATCGCGAGGCCAAGGGCCAGGCGATCCGAACCATGGAACGGGATCTGACCGGGACGCGCAGCGATGCAGGCCAGACCGTGATCTATCCGCAAGGCACGCGCATCGCACCGGGTGTCCCCGCCCCTTACCGTTCGGGGGTGTTTCGGCTCTACCAGCGCCTCGGCCTGCCGTTGGAACTCGTGGCGGTCAACACGGGTCGCTTCTGGCCGCGCACCGGGCTTTGGCGGTTGCCTGGCACGGCGGTGGTCGAGTTCCTCGGCGCTCTGCCTCCAGGCCTGTCGCGCGGCGAAGTCATGGAGCAGATCGAGACCCGGATCGAAGACGCCTCGCACCGTCTGATGGCAGAAACAGGCGATTAGCCGCCCTGGCGCTCACGACGTCCGAAACGGCGCAGAAATCCGGTTAACGGAAAATTACGTGAAGAAAGTCACGCGCGGAATCATCCGCCAGACACTGCCATTGCCCACCTTGTTCGCGATGGCCTAACCGGCCACCGCATCGAAGCAACGTCCGCAAACGTTCGGGTCTTCCAGCGTGCCAACTTCCGGCAGGATCTTCCAGCACCGCTGGCACTTCGCACCCTCTGCCGTCACCGGGATCACGGCGACGCCCCGGACATCGGCAAGCTGAAACGCGCCCTCCGGTGCTTCGGCCTCAGTGATGGCCACGGCCGAGGTGATGCACAGATCCTCGAACCCCGAGGCTTCGACCAGCGCCCGTTCTTCGGCATCAGCGATGTGGACAACGGGAGCAGCCTCCAGCGACGCTCCGATGCGCTTCTCGGCCCGCTCGATCTCCAGCGCGCCCGTCACCACACGGCGAACCTTGCGGATCGTCGCCCAGCGCGCGGCCAGCGCATCGTCGCGCCAATCGGCAGGCGTGGCGGGGAAATCCTCCAGATGCACCGAGTTTTCCTCACCTGGCCAACGGTTTAGCCAGACCTCCTCCATGGTGAACACCAGGATCGGCGCGAGCCATGTGGTCAGCCGCTGGAACACCTGATGCATGGCCCACAGACAGGCCTTCCGCCGCGTAGAAGAGACCGGATCGCAGTACAGGGCATCCTTGCGGATATCGAACCAGAAAGCGCTCAAGTCACTGGTGCAGAACGCGAAAAGACGCTGATAGACGCCCTGGTAGTCATAGGCCGCATAACGCTCGCGCACCTCGCCATCCAACTCGGCCAGCCGATGCAGGATCCAGCGCTCCAGCTCGGGCAGCTCGTTGTGACTGACAGTCTCCGGCACCTCGTTGCCCAAGGCGCCCAGCATGTAACGGAACGTGTTGCGCAGGCGGCGATAGCTGTCCGCCACGTTCTTCAGGATCTCCGGCCCGATCCGCTGATCGATCGTATAATCGGTCTGGGCCACCCACAGCCGCATGATATCGCCGCCGTATTGCTCGACGACCTTGTTCGGCGACATGGCATTCATCAGCGACTTGGACATCTTCATGCCCTTCTCGTCCAGCGTGAATCCATGAGTTAAAACAGCATGATAAGGTGCACGACCGATGGTGCCACAGCCTTGCAGCATCGACGAATGGAACCAGCCGCGGTGCTGGTCGGTGCCCTCCAGATACAGGCTCGCAGGCCGCATCGAGGTCGGCCGGTCGCGCAATGTGAACGCATGGGGCGAACCGGAGTCGAACCAGACGTCCAGGATATCGTCGACCTTCTCCCAGTCGTCCGGGTCCACGCCGTCGATGCCGCTCAGGAAACGCGCCTTTGCGCCATCTGCGAACCAGGCATCGGCACCCTCTTCGCGGAAGGCCGCGCTGATGCGCGCGTTCACCTCATCGTTGCGCAGGATCTCGACACTCTCGCCAGAGCCACGCTTGAAGCAGGTCAGCGGCACGCCCCAGGCGCGCTGGCGGCTCAACACCCAGTCCGGGCGGCTCTCGATCATCGCATGGATCCGGTTGCGTCCACTCGTCGGCACCCATTGCACAAGCTTGTCGATCGAGGTCAGTGCCCGTTCCCGGATGGTCGATCCGTACTCGCCCATGCCGTCATCCAACGGCTTGTCGATCGCAACGAACCATTGCGGCGTGTTGCGGAAGATCAGCGGGGCCTTCGACCGCCAGGAATGCGGGTAGGAGTGCTTCAGACGCCCGCGCGCCAGTAATCCGCCCACTTCGACCAGCTTGTCGATGACGCGTTTGTTGGCGTCCTTCTCCTTGCCCTTGTGGTCGAAGATGACCGCACCACCGAAGAACGGCAGATCGGCACGAAAACTCCGATCTTCCAACACGTTATGGGGCATCGGATGGCCATATTGCAGGCCGACGTTATAGTCATCCGCGCCGTGCGAGGGAGCGGTGTGGACGAAACCGGTCCCTGCCTCGTCGGTGACGTGATCGCCGGGCAGCATGGGCACGTCATAGTCCCATTCGGCGTTCGCGCCGTCCGCACCGGCCAACGGGTGCGCGCAGGTCATCGAGCCAAGCTCGTCGGCGGAGACATCCCGCACTCGGCGATACATGCCGGGTTCTAGCCGGGCCTTACCGAACACATCGTCAGCGAGCTTGTCGGCGACCAGGTACACCATGCCGATCTCGGCCCAGCACTCATCCGGACGGCCAGTCACTTCGTACGCGCCATATGCAATGTCAGGATTGTAGCTGACCGCACGGTTCTGCGGGATCGTCCACGGTGTGGTCGTCCAGATCACCACGCGCTTGCCGACCAGATCATCTGGCCCGGAGGTCACCTTGAACGGCACCCAGATCGTATGGCTCTGGTGCTCATGATACTCGACCTCGGCCTCGGCTAGCGCAGTTTTCTCGACGACCGACCACATGACCGGCTTCGAGCCCTTATAGAGCGAGCCGTTCATCACGAACTTCATGAACTCCTCGGCGATCACCGCCTCGGCGTCATAGCTCATGGTCAGATACGGGTCGTCCCACTCGCCCGTTACGCCCAGGCGTTTGAACTCCTCACGCTGCACATCGATCCAGCCCTCGGCGAACCGGCGGCACTCGCCGCGCAGTTCGTTGATGTGTACGTCGTCCTTGTTCTTGCCCTTGGCGCGGTACTGTTCCTCGACTTTCCATTCGATCGGAAGACCGTGGCAGTCCCAGCCGGGAATGTACCGCGAGTCCTTGCCCAGCATCTGCTGCGAGCGGACCACGAAGTCCTTTAAGATCTTGTTGAGCGCGTGCCCGATGTGCAGGTGCCCGTTGGCGTATGGCGGGCCGTCGTGCAGCTCATACTTCTCGCGGGCGGGATCTGCCTCGCCCTTTGCCCGCAAACGCTCGTAGACATTCAGTTTCTCCCAATGCGCCAACCATTCTGGCTCGCGCTTGGGTAGTCCAGCGCGCATTGGAAAGTCGGTCTGCGGCAGGAACAGGGTGGATTTGTAGTCGGGGGCCTTGCTCGTCTCGGTCTCGGTCTCGGCGCTCATCGCGCTTACCTCGTCTTGTCACGTGGGATCGGAGTGCACGGATCGGCGGGCACAAAGCAGCCGCCTTCGTCCCGGCTCCGCGTCAGGTGCGGGCCGGGCCGGTAATCGAAATGATCCGCGCCCGTATCGTCATGCGCCGCTCTATAGCGATGCGGCCCGTAAGCGTCCAGCACTCAGGTGATCGTCACCGTCGCAGGCGCAAGCCCGTCGAAACGGGCCGAGATCCGCTGTCCCGGTTTCGGATAAACGGTTTTCACCACGCTGCCGAGCGTGACGATCTGGCCGGCCTCCAACGGTGTGCCTAGGCGCGAGGCATGATCGGCCAGCCACGCCAGCGCTGTCAGCGGGTGGCCGAGGATCGCACGCCCTTCACCTGTGATCTTAGGAGAGCGCCCGTTGATCGAGAAGCCACCGGTCACATCGCCTAGCTCTGGAAGGTCCTCCAGGCGCACCGGCGCCCCCAGCACGCAGCCCCATGAAAAGAAATCGTCGGCGATCAGGCTGGCGACCGAGGCTTTTCTGAAGTCCCGAAAGCGATGCTCGACAATCTCGATCGAGGCCATGACCCCTGACACTGCATGGACAACATCGGCGGCATCGTAGAGCGCGTGGCGTTCGGGCAGGCTCGCGCCCAGTTCCACCGCAATCTCGCATTCCAGACCCAACTCGTAGAAATCCCGTGCAGCGAGACGAACCTCGTCCCTGAACAGCGTGGTCTTGTAGAGCGTCCCCGCACAGGGATGTGGGATCTTCAGGTAGTCCTGCATGACCTTGGTGGTGCAGCCGATCTTCCAACCGACCTGAACGCCCATGCCACGGCGCATCAGGGGCAGGCGTATCCGACGCTGAATCTCGTAGGCATCGACCAGGTCGGTCGGGCGGCAGGATCGAGGCAAGTCGACGATTGGCTGCGTTCCGGCCTCGCGCGTCCTCAACGCCGCGAGCAGGCGGGCGGCGGCGTCGAATGCCTCTCGCGGGGCCGTGCTCATCGGTCCAGAAGCTCCACCAGTGCTGCCGGTGCCGTCACCATCGCGTCATGCCCTGTGGCAAAGTCCTCGGGCGTGCAGCTCAGTGTGGCAGCCCAGCTGCGCACCCGCTCGGTCGGATGATAGAGCGGGTCGGTGCAGGCAATGTACCTTGCGGGCAGTCCGGCGCCCGGGGTGCCCGAGATTGGCAAAGGGCTCAACATGGTCGAGATTGGATGCGGCGTCAGCCGGTCTTCGACCCAGGTCTTATCCGCCGGATCGAGGACGCCGAACACCTCGGCCGGTGGCGGTGCGATCGCGATCCCGTCGGGCGACGCTTCGAATGCCTTGACCCGGTCACGCAGGGCTCCCGGCGACATCGTGTCGACCAATCGCTCGCCTGGCGCGAGAAGCGTCGAATCCAGATAGATCAGCGAAGCGATTCGTTCTGGAACCCTTTCCGCTGCGATCGAGAGCGCGTTTCCGCCGAAGGAGTGCCCAACCAGAACCACATCCGTCAGGTCCTCGTAACGCAGGTGATTGAGCAGATCCTGTCCGAAGGTCTCGAGCGTCAGATCGGCAGAGATCAGGTGTGCCCGCTCCCCAACACCGGTTTGCGTCGGGCAGGTCACCCGGTGCCCGCGTGCCCGAAGTGGTTCGGCGACACGCTCCCAGCACCAGCCGCCATGCCAGGCACCGTGCAGCAGCACGAACGTCTTCACCATGATCCGTCCTCCCCGGATCTCTGGCATAACGCCCGCATCGGGGCTTGCAAGCGGAAGGTTCTGCGGGCAGAGAGATGCAACCTCCAAAAGTCATCATCCGGCCCCATGCTCCGACTGTTTCACCTGCCGCTGTCGCCGTTCTGCCGCAAGGTCCGGCTGGTCCTTTCCGAGAAACGCCAGCAGGTCGATCTGGTCGAGGAACGCCCGTGGGAGGGGCGGTTGGATTTCCTGCGCATGAACCCTGCAGGCAAAGTGCCCGTCCTGGTGACCGAGGACGGCAATGTGCTGTCCGAAAGCCGGGCGATAACAGGGTATTTAGAGGAGCTGTTCCCCGAGCCGCCGCTGATGCCGACGGACACGTTCGCGCGGGCCGAGGTTCGGCGCCTGGTCGCCTGGTTTGACGACAAGTTCCATCGCGAAGTGACGGAGAACCTGCTCTACGAACGGGTCAACAAGCGGCTCGCGCGAACCGGTTATCCCGATGGCCAGTGTCTGAAGGCGGGTTCACGCAACATCAAGGTCCACCTTGATTACATGACCTTCCTGCTCGAAGGGCATAACTGGCTGGCCGGGAACCGGATGACCATGGCAGACATCGCGGCTGCGGCCCACATCTCGTGCCTCGACTATTTGGGCGATGTTCCATGGGAGGCTTATCCGGCCGTGCGTGACTGGTACGCCGTGATGAAATCCCGCCCGGGGTTCCGTGGGCTTCTGGCTGATCACTTGCCCGGCTTTCCGTCGCCACCGCCACACTATGCCGACCTGGATTTCTGAAGCCGTTCCAACTGTGGTTGATGCCGCCGAAATGCCGATGCGCGACCGATCCGTTCCCTAGCGTGCACTGCGAAACCGCACCGCCGCTGTCTTGCGCATCTCAATTGGATCACGTTACCTGTAACGGGATTACGTCTTCATGGAAGAGGGGCCATGTCCGACGATACGCGCAGTCTGATCCTCGACGTCTACGACACCGTCGCGGATCCGTCGCTCTGGCAAGGTGTGCTCGACAGGTTCGCCAAGGCACTGGATGCCAAGGGTTTCGTGATCTTCGAACTCAACGGCTACGGCGCTGACCGTGTGCTGAGCGCATCGCACTATAGTTCCTATCATCAGCCGGAGCTCTTGCAGGCCTATATCGATGTGTATCGAGAATGGGAGCTGAAAGATCAGGACACGTTCGAGGCCCACTCCCTCGCGGCTGACGGCATCGATCTGATTGATGACAGCGTGCTCGCGACGTCGGATGAAGAGCTCTTCAAGATCCCGAACGCAGCGCAATTGCTGGATTACGGCATTCGGCACCGCCACGCAGGGTTGCTGAACAAGGACAATACAACGCGATCCCGCTTTTCGGTGCAGCTTGCTGCGGACCGGGGACGTCTAACGCCCGAGGAGCAGGACCGTATGCGCGTCGTCCTGCCGCATATTGCAAAGGCTCTGGATCTGGGGCGGCCTGCGGCACGTTTGGTTGCCGAGCATCGCGGGATGATCGAGGCGATGGATCGCTTACGCATCGGCGTTTGTATCCTCGATGCGACAGGCCGGGCAATCACAACCAATCAGGAATTCGATCGTCAACGCGATGCATACGGCGCTTTTCGCGTCGCTCACGACGGTCGACTGCGGCTGCACGATGAAGCCGATCACGGCCAGTTTCAGGCGTTGATGCAGGATGCGTTCAACCACGGCAAACACGGCGCCCGGCCGCGCAAGGAAGCCGTGCCGATCTCCCGCGACGGTGAACGCGGTGCGTTGAGCGTTGAGCTTGTACCGATCGAGAACATTGCTGAAATGGGCACCACGCGTCTGGACGGCGTGATCCTGTATTCGTTGGACACCAGCCAACCGGTTCAGTGCGATTCGACGCTCTTGCGGCATATCTACGGCCTGACCGGCGCTGAAAGCCAGCTCATCGAGATGCTTAGCGAAGGCCTGACCAATGCCGAGATTGCAGAGCGCCGAGCCCGGTCGGTCGCCACCGTGAACGCGCAGATCAAGTCGCTTTTGTCCAAGACACAGTGCACCAACCGCACCCAGCTTGTCCGCCTGCTGATGGATTTCGGGGTCGACTATCTCGTCGCCCCACGCCTGGCGAGTTGAACCAGTCATTGTCCGTCGTGCCATCGGCACTGTAAGCTCGCGCCATGTCGTCCCTCCGGCAAGAGATCGCTGATCAGGCCCGCCAAGAGGGCTTTCATGATGTCGGATTCGCAACGCCCGGTTCGATTTCCGCCGCTGGTATCCGGCTGCGCGATTGGCTCGAGGCCGGTAACCATGGTGACATGTCCTGGATGGCCGATCGGGTACATTGGCGCGGCGACCCCACGGTGCTCTGGCCCGAGGCGCGGTCGATCATCATGCTGGCCGAGAACTATGGGCCGGATCGCGATCCGCTCGACGTGTTGAGGCGTCGCGACCGGGCTGCGATTAGCGTCTATGCCAAGGGCAAGGACTATCACGACACGGTCAAGAAACGGCTCAAGCGGCTCGGGCGTTGGCTGATCGACCAGGCGGGTGGCGAGATCAAGGTGTTCGTCGACACGGCGCCGGTGATGGAGAAACCTTTGGCAGAAGCCGCTGGTCTTGGCTGGCAGGGAAAACATACGAACGTTGTGTCGCGCCAGCTCGGGTCATGGTTTTTCCTTGGCGCGATCTTTACGACGCTCGAGTTGGAAGCCGATGCGGCCGAGATCGACCACTGCGGATCTTGCCGCAAATGCCTCGACATCTGCCCGACGGCAGCCTTTCCCGCGCCTTATCAACTCGATGCGCGCCGCTGCATCTCGTACCTGACGATCGAGTTGAAGGGGGCGATCCCGCGAGATCTGCGGCCAGCGATTGGCAATCGGATCTATGGTTGCGACGACTGCCTCGCGGTCTGTCCCTGGAACAAGTTCGCGAAAACTGGAGCCGAGGTCTATGCCGCCCGGCCCGGGACCGATGACCCGTCGCTAGCCGATCTTCTAGCGCTCGACGATGCCGCCTTCCGCGAGCTGTACAGGGGATCGCCGATCAAACGCATCGGCCGCGCCCGTTTTCTGCGCAATGTCCTGGTAGCTGCCGGAAACTCGAAGGACCCGACATTGCAGGCGCCGGTTGCCAGCCTTCTCGAAGACCCAAATCCACTTGTCCGCGGAGCGGCTGTCTGGGCATTCGCTCGCCTCTCCGACCCGGAATCCCTGAGCGCCGCATATCAATGTGATCCCGACCCGAACGTTGCCGAGGAGTGGCACCTCGCGCTCGCCGGGATGCAGGGTTGACATGACACGATCGCCCACGCACATCGCCACCGAGCGTTCGCAGGAGCCCCCATGCTTCCCCTTGTAATCCCGTTCCCGAACATCGATCCGGCGATCTTCACGCTGGATCTGGGCGGCTTCCAGTTCTCACTCCGCTGGTATGCGTTGGCCTATATCGGGGGTTTGGTCCTCGGCTGGCGCCTGATGGTCTGGCTGATGCGCCGTCCCGCGTTGTGGCCGCACAACCGGTCGCCGATGCGAACCGAGGAACCCGAGGAAATGCTGACCTGGATGGTTCTAGGTGTCGTGCTCGGCGGGCGTCTGGGGTTCGTGCTGTTCTACAATCCATCCTACTACGCGCAAAACCCGCTCGAGATCATTCAGGTCTGGCAGGGTGGCATGTCGTTTCATGGCGGGTTCTTGGGCGTGATCGTTGCCACGCTGCTGTTCACGCGCGCCAAGGGCATCCCGCTTTGGCAAGCCTCGGACGCCGTGTCGTTGGCCACCCCGACGGGACTGCTGTTTGGCCGCCTGGCCAACTTCATCAATGGCGAGCTCTACGGCCGTGCGACCGATGTCTGGTGGGCGATGCAGTTCCCGACGATTGCACCGAACGGTGCGCGCGACTGGACCAACCTGACCGAGCCGCGCCACCCAAGCCAGCTTTACGAAGCCTTTCTCGAAGGCTTGGTCCTTTTCGTCGTTATGTGGGTGATCGCCGTGCGGGGTGGGCTGAAACGCCCGGGCCTGATGGTCGGGATCTTCTTCTTCGGCTACGGTCTGTCGCGCTTTGTGGTCGAGTTCTTCCGCCAGTGGGATGCACAACTCTCGGAGATGGTCGCAGCCTACGGCATCACCATGGGCCAGATCCTGTCGCTTCCGATGATCCTGATCGGCCTTGTCCTGATTGCCAACGCGCTTCGGCGGCCCGCCGTCGCGTGACGAAGCTTGAAAAGCTTATCCGGGCGGAGATCGCACAGACCGGGCCCATGCCGGTATCGCGGTATATGGAGCTTTGTTTGACGCATCCCGAGCACGGATACTACGTCAAGCGTGATCCGTTTGGCGTGGACGGGGACTTCACCACCGCGCCCGAGATTTCCCAGATGTTTGGCGAGCTGATCGGCCTCTGGCTGCTGCAGGTCTGGCAGGACCAGGGTTGCCCTGCGCCTTTTCGGCTGGTCGAACTTGGTCCCGGCCGAGGCACGCTGTTGGTCGACGCGCTGCGTGCGGCCCGCATGGTTCCAGCCTTTGGCGAAGCGGCGGATCTGTGGCTTGTCGAGGCTTCTCCCCGGTTGCGGGCGCTGCAGATCGCCAAGCTTCCCCAGGCTCAGTGGGCGGATCGGCTTGAAGAGGTGCCAGACGGACCAACGCTCCTCGTTGCCAATGAGTTCTTCGACGCCCTGCCAATCCGGCAGTTCATCACGGGTCCGGATGAGATGACCGAGATCCTTGTCGGATGCGATCCGACCGGCGCTTTGACTATGGGTCGTTTCGAGCCCGCACGCGGTGAAGACGGCCCGATTGGCTGGACGGAAGTGTCCCCAGCACAAGAGCCCATCACCCGAGAAATCTCGCGCCGGATCATGCAGCACGGTGGGGCCGCACTGGTGATCGACTATGGCTACCGCGCCGATGACCGACCGAATGGCCCAACCCTTCAAGCGGTTCGGCGACATGAAAAAGTGCCACCGCTTACCGCTCCCGGCGATTGCGACCTGACGTGGCTGGTGGACTTCGACCGGCTGTCCGCACAGTTGAAGACCTCCCGTGTAACCACGCAAGGGGCGTTCCTCGCCGCCATCGGAATTGGTCAGCGTGCTCAGGCGCTGGCGGCCCGCGATTCTGGACAAACTGACTCGATCGCTGCAGCTCTCCACCGCTTGACGGCACCGGACCAGATGGGGACGCTTTTCAAGGTGCTCGCCGCCGTGCCGGAGACCGCCCCACCGCCCCCCGGCTTCTGAAGAGGACGACCGATGCCCAATCCCATTCGCTCTGACATGCTTGAGGGCATTTCGCATGGCTTCTTCACGCGCGAGGGCGGCGTCTCGGAAGGGATCTATTTGGGGCTCAATGGTGGTCAGGGCTCGAAGGATGCGCCGGAGGCCGTCGCCGAGAACCGGCGCCGTATCATCGATCATCTTGGCGCTGCGCACTTGGCTTCGGTCAACCAGGTCCACTCGCCCGCTTGCATCGTGGTCGATGGCCCTCTGGAAGCGCGCCCGCGGGCCGATGCGATGGTGACGCCCACACCCGGCATTGCCCTCGCCGTTCTCACCGCCGACTGTACTCCCGTCCTGTTCGCCGACCGCGAGGCAGGCGTGAGCGGTGCGGCCCATGCCGGATGGAAGGGCGCAATCGGTGGCGTGCTGGAAACCACGCTCGATACCATGGTCGCACTCGGAGCCGACCGCGCACGGATCGAGGCCGCGATCGGTCCCGTCATCTCGCAGCGCGCCTATGAAGTGGGTCCGGAGTTCGTAGAACGCTTCCTGGATGACGACCCGGACAACGCCCGCTTCTTCGCCGGAGGACAGGGCGACCGCGCCATGTTCGACCTGCCCGGGTATTGCCGCGAGCGCTTGCGCGCCGCCGGGATCGACCGTGCCGAGTGGACCGGCCACTGCACCTATTCTGACGAGAAACTGTTCTACTCATACCGCCGTACCTGTCACCGGTCCGAACCTGACTATGGCAGATTGGTCTCGGCGATCCGCCTCTAGGCCGGAGGTCGCGACCGCTAGATCGTTGGCCGCTGACACTAAGCCGAGTAGAAGTACGCCTTCATCTTGGCGGGAGCGCCAGGTGCCTTCCGATCCCGACGGGCAATGATGTACCCGGTCAGATCCGCAACGAATTGGCGATTGTTGCGATATTCAAAAAGGCCGCCATTCGGTTCGACGATGTAATACCGCTCACCTTTGTAACCGATCGCGATGGCGTGGGTCCAACCGACCACGTAGCCAGCCCAGCTCTGCGTCTCGAGAGGCAGCAATCCGGCAAGTCCGGTGTCTGTAATCTCGGTTGCGTCGTTATCCGTCCTCGCGAGCTCCAGCCCGAATGCCTTCATCATCAGCGGCACCGAGTCCTGGTTCGGCATGTGGAACTTCACGTAAGAGCCCTGGAACCGCAGACTGCCTTCGAAGAACTCCTTGAACGCATCATGATCCGTGGCATCGGAATTCCCGCCCAGAAACGCGACGATCCAGGCGGCACTGATGCCACAACAGATCCCTGACATCCGAAACTTACTCCATCCGACTTCCTTCTTGCCGGAGCGCATGTTCTTGCCGCCGAATTTCATTCTGACGTCGTGATCGACGCCACCAAGCCCTGCCGTGTTCCGGACGGGTGCGTTGTTCAAGCCTTTGACGATGGTTGATTTGACGCTGTGCGTAAACAAAGCCTTCTTGTAGAGTCTGATACCAGCCATGATCCCGCTCCGATCCGTTGGTGCGAGATGTACCAATCCCGCGCAAGTTGCTGTTGACCGTTGGTCGGCTGTGCGGAGTGAATGGTTCAAACCGGCTGGTAACTATCTTTGTTGCGGCGCGGGTGTGGTGCTGGCGGAGGAATCCGTTGATGCATTCAGAAGGTCGCCCGGCAGCATGGTCGTGTCTTCACTGCAAGGTAATACTCGATAGCTCCAACGGGCGCGCTTCGGCCCCTAGATAAGTTCAAGCGAGCCGACGCAAAACGCAGGTCACGTCCGTGGGACCGAGCGTGCCCCCAGCTGTTTGCCTGGACCACCTGTAAGTCTGGCCAACGGAGATGCGAAACAGGTTTGACCGCTGGCACAACCTCCAAACGGAGGTCCCAAGGACTCCGAAAAGACATCGGAGAAAACCGTATGTTCAATCACGCGTCTCAGCGTGGAAATGCACCAGTGCCGCCAACCGGTACACGCCGTGGACCATCTTGCCGTAAGGCAGGGTCACGAACAACGCGAGCACGAAGCCCAGGTGAATAGCAAGCAGCCAGCCCATGGCTGAGGTGTGCCGCCAGAACAGAAGCGCGAGCCCTGTTCCCGCCGTGAAGAACAGCAGCGCGAGAAGGCCGGTGTCCATGCCCCAAAGCTCTCGTGCGTCCGGCCCAGGCTCGGTCCGCAGCTTGACCGCAAACAGCCAACCGGTGCCGATCATCAGCATCACACCGCCGACTGTGCCGAGCACTACGGGCATCGAATACCAGCTATACGGCGCCTGCCAGCCAAGCCCATAGTCCATCACGGTGCCCGCCGAAGTCGCAGCGAAACAGAGTAAGAAACCCCACATCGTAAGAAGATGCCCGTACCGCCGGGCCTGGATGTGACCATCGTTCAGATCGTTGCAGCCCTCGCCACCACTGCCCAAGTGCCGCGTTGTGGCCGCGTCCTTCAATGCTGCCGTGGCGGTGCCCAAAGTCACCCGCCCACCGCCGTGCACCCGCCAATAGGACACGACACCAAGGATCATAGCCAGAATCGCCCAGCCGAAAGTCAGCCCGCCGAGCCAGACCATGGTGTTGTGCGGGATCACTGCATAGAACGCTCCCTCGCCGCGATGCACGCCGGTGAGAACGTCGTTCTCGATCAACAGGATCGAAGCGATCATAACGGCTGCAAGTGCCAGGGCTGTGACCATCGATACCACCGCTCCGTTCCGCTCGAACAGCCGCCCCAGCGGTCGCGGCCATGCATGTTCGGCATAGGTCTCCACCCGAACCCGCGCCAGCGTCGCAGGCAGGTTCAACCCGAACTCATGTGGTGGCGCGTATTGGCAGGCGTGCCAGCAGCCCTTGCAGTTGTGACAGAGATTGGCGAGATGGCCGAGGTCTCCGTCCGAGAACGCCCGCCGCGTGAACATGTCCGGGAAAACCGGGCAGTAGCTTTCGCAGTAGCGGCAGGCGTTGCAGATCTCCGACGCGCGTCTGGCTTCATCCATCACACCGGAAGACTTTGAGATATCGAGCATTTCCGGCTCCTCAATTGCGTGCGTAGCTGGCGGCGCCCTGGCCTGCCTTGCGCCCGAATACAGACCCGATGGTGATCCCAATCCCAGCCAGATAGCCTTGGCCCAACACGTTCCCGGCCATGATCTCCCCAGCAGCCCAGATGTTCGCCGTAGGGCGTCCATCCGCCATCTGGACCTTGGCGCCTTCGTCGACCGTGACGCCCATATAGGTAAAGGTGATGCCGGTCCGCATCGGGAAAGCGTAATAGGGCGGCTGGTCGATCGGGCGCGCCCAGTTGGTCTTATCCGGCGTCAGACCTTGCGTTCGGCAGCCATCGTGCACCGTCGTGTCAAAGTCACCCGGCGTGCAGGCGGCGTTGTAGTCTGCGACGGTCTTGCTGAGCGCCGCCGGGTCTAGCCCGACTGCCTCGGCCAAACCTGCGATTGTCTCGGATTGCAAGGGTGGCCAAAGCGACGGCATGAAGAGCTCAAGCGCTTTGGAGTCCAAAACGCAATACGCGATCTGCTCCGGTTGCTGCGCGATCAGCCGCCCCCAAATGGCATAGCGTTTGGGCCAGAAATCCTCGCCTTCATCGTAGAAGCGCTCAGCCCGATTGTTGACCATGATCGAGAACGGGACCGAGTCGATCCGGCTGACGATGCCCGCATCGTATTTTGGCGCTCGCGCATCCAGCGCGATTGCGTGACACTGATCGGCCTCGGCCACGCGCTCCATGCCGTGATCCAGCAGAGATCGCAGGAGAGTGCCCTTGGCGAATTGCGTCCCGCGCACAGTGAAGTTCCGCGCGGCGGGGCCCCAAGCCTCTTCCAGCCAGTCGAGATTGGCTTGAAACCCGCCGGACGCTGTCACCAGCGTGCGTGCACGCACGATCTGATCGAAGCCGCGACTGCGGACATGGGCGGCGTTGAAGAAGCCGTCCTCAATCTCGAGTTCAATGATCTCGGTATCGTAAAGGACAGTTACGCCCTTGGCGTCTGCGTGGCGGTAAAGTGCATTCAGCAACGCCTTTCCGCCGCCGAGGAAGAAGGGGTTGGTTCGGTCCAGCGACAGCGTTCCGCCGAGTGCCTTCTGAAACCGCACGCCGCGATCTCCCATCCAGCGGGCAATGTGAGCGCTTTCGGCGATTGTCATGCGGGCAAGCTTCTCGTTCGTCTTGCCGCCTGTGACCCGCATCAGGTCATCCATGTACTCGTCGACCGGATAGGCGCCGGTCAGCACATCCGTCGGCGCGTCGTGCGCGGCGCGGTGATTTCGGACATGCCGTGAGTTGCCACCGCGGAAACCCTTAGGTGCCGCCTCGCAGACCAGTACGGACAGGCCGCGTTCGGCGGCCTCGATCGCAGCGCACATGGCTGCGTTGCCACCGCCGGCGACCAACACATCGTAGGGTCCGAGATCTTGCAAAAGGCTGGCTCCAAGGCTGATTCTATGATATGTATACATTTGTATACAGAGATTTCAAAGGAGGAACCAATGCTGGACATCGCCTGGCCGACGGATCGTGCACGGACCGCCTTGTTGCTGGCACGCGGCGAACTCGACGAGGAAATCCGAAGTTACCCGACCCCGATCTCGGGTTGCGACGCGCAATACAATCATCTGCTGGCAGAGCGCCGTCGCGTTCACGCCGCATTGGAAGCCTTGGACGCTGACATCCACATCCCGACACCGCGCGCGCCCTGAGGGTCTTGCGGCTCCCTCTCGGCTCTGTCTTCATTGGGACAAAGCGTGAGGGACTTCCATGAACCGACCGATTGAACCGACAGACCGCCCTTTCACAGAGGATCCTGGGCAGAGCTACACCCTGCCAGCGCGATACTACACGGACCCCGGCATCTATGAGGCTGAGAAGGCATCGATCTTCTACAAGTCATGGTACTATGCGGGGCATGTGTCGCAGGTGGCAGAGGCGGGACAGTTTCTCACCTGTCGGATCCACCAACAGAACGTCATCGTCATCCGGGCCCGGGATGGCGCGCTGAACGCATTCTTCAACGTGTGCGCACATCGCGGCCACGAACTGCTGGATGGATGTGGCAAGACCAACCTGATCCGCTGCCCCTACCACGCATGGGCCTACGACCTGGACGGTACACTAAAGGCGGCGCGCAACTCCGAGAACGTCGACGGGTTCGACAAATCCGAGTTCACGCTGCGGGCCGTGCGGGTCGAGATCTTTTGCGGCATGGTCTTCATCAACCTCGACTCGCAGGCAGTGCCGTTCGCCGAACAGACCGAGGGGTTGGCGGACGAGATCCGAGCTTTCGTGCCATCGGTCGACCGGCTGGAGTTCGCTCAACGCGACACCTACGACGTGCCAGCGAACTGGAAAACGATGATCGACAATTTCCTCGAGTGCTACCATTGCCACACGGCGCACAAGGATTTCGTGGATCTTGTCGACATGGATACTTACCGGACGGTGACGCACGGGATCTATTCCAGCCAGCTTGCCGGTGCGCCAAGGACGACTTCGGCCAACGCCTACGAGTTCGAGCCCGGCGAGGTCGATTTTGGATACGCGGGCTGGTTCGTCTGGCCGAACCTGTCGATCTGGGCCTATCCGGGCGAGCCGAACCTAAGCGTGTTGCAGATGAACCCAGCGGGACCGGAGCGCTGCATCGAGTACCAGGACTGGTTCGTGCCTGGAGGCAAGCCGACCAAGCAGCTGGCCGATGCAATGGCCTACCAGAAGGACGTTCTGCAACCCGAGGACATCGGCCTGTGCGAAAGCGTCCAGCGCGGCTTGCATTCGATGGCCTACAATCAGGGCCGGTTCATCGTGGATCGTGGTCGGACCGAGTTGTCCGAACACGCAGTGCATCACTTTCAGTCACTGGTGATGCG
Source organism: Paracoccaceae bacterium (assembly GCA_050043005.1). GTDB lineage: Bacteria > Pseudomonadota > Alphaproteobacteria > Rhodobacterales > Rhodobacteraceae > Thermohalobaculum. The sequence goes on along the minus strand of JBHJIZ010000095.1, from coordinate 32,117 downwards.
ATCGCTTGGGGAGGCGGTGGCCTGACCCCACTTCTCGCGGCATATCCGCACCTCGCTACCACATATTGCGTTAACCCTTAGATCTCTGCGATAGTGCACGTTCGAGCAGCGACGAGTCGGGAGAACGACCGCATGGACGGCAACCTCTTCGAGGACGACAAGCCGGAACAGGATTACGATGCCCATTCAATCGAGGTGCTGGAGGGGTTGGAGCCCGTCCGTAAGCGCCCGGGCATGTACATCGGCGGCACGGACGAGCGTGCGCTGCACCATCTCGCAGCCGAGGTGCTGGACAACTCGATGGACGAGGCCGTCGCCGGTCATGCCAACCGGATCGAGGTGGAGCTGAACGTCGACGGATCCTGCACCGTCACGGACAATGGGCGTGGGATCCCGATCGACCCGCATCCGAAGCACCCCGACAAGTCGGCGCTTGAGGTGATCCTGACGGTACTGCACGCGGGCGGCAAGTTCTCTGGCAAGGCATACGAGACGTCGGGCGGTCTGCATGGCGTTGGCGTATCGGTCGTGAACGCTTTGTCTGATCATCTGCGGGTCGAGGTTGCGCGTGGCAAGCAGCTTTATGCACAGGAGTTCTCGCGCGGCATCCCGCAAGGTGGTCTTCAGAAACTGGGTCCGACCCAGAACCGGCGTGGCACGACGGTCACCTTCCACCCGGATGCCGAGATTTTCGGCACGCGCGCTGCGTTGAAACCAGCGCGGCTCTACCGGATGGCGCGGTCGAAGGCATACCTGTTCCGGGGTGTCGAGATCCGCTGGAAGTGCGCGCCGGACCTGCTTGGCGATAAGGACGAGACGCCGCCCGAGGACACGTTCCGTTTTCCCGGCGGTTTGGCCGATTACCTCACGCACACACTCGAAGGGACGGACTTCTACGGCGATGCTCCGTTCTCCGGCAAGGTCGATTTCAAGGAGCGCTTTGGCGGCGATACGGTCGGATCAGTCGAATGGGCGCTGGCGTGGACTCCGGCCCGGGACGGCGCGACGTCGAGCTATTGCAACACGATCCCGACGCCCGAGGGCGGCACGCACGAAGCCGGATTCTGGGCGGCGGTGGTCAAGGGTGTGCGTGCCCACGGAGAACTGGTTGGCACAAAGAAGGCCGCCAATATCACCCGCGACGACGTGCAGGGCACCGGCGCCGCGATGATCTCGGCCTTCATTCGTGAACCGGAATTCGTCGGCCAGACCAAAGATCGGCTGGCAACCGTGGAGGCTCAGAAACTGGTCGAGGCCAGTGTCCGTGACAGGATCGACACCTGGTTGGCGGGAGACCCAAAGACCTCCGGCGCGATCCTGGATTATCTGATCGAACGCGCCGACGAGCGGATGCGGCGACGCCAGGAAAAGGAAACCCAACGAAAGTCGGCGACCAAGAAACTGCGGCTTCCGGGCAAACTGGCGGACTGCTCTTCTGGAACACGTGAAGGATCCGAGATCTTTCTGGTCGAGGGCGATTCTGCCGGTGGATCTGCTAAACAAGCGCGGGACCGGAAACTGCAAGCCGTCCTTCCGCTGCGTGGGAAGATCCTGAATGTGCTGGGTGCGGCCTCGTCCAAGCTCAGCCAGAATCAGGAACTGAACGATCTGATGCAGGCGCTGGGAGTCGCGCCGGGCAAATCCTATCGCAACGATGACCTGCGTTACGAGAAGGTCATCAGCATGACCGACGCGGATGTCGACGGCGCGCATATTGCAGCGCTGCTGATGACGTTCTTCTTCACGCAGATGCGCCCAATGATCGATGCCGGGCATTTATATCTTGCCTCACCGCCCCTCTACCGGTTGGTGCAGGGGACAAAGACCGCCTATGCGCAGGATGATGCTGAAAAGGACCGGCTGCTAACCGCCGGGTTGGGCGGCAAGGGCAAGATCGAGGTTGGACGCTTCAAGGGTCTCGGTGAGATGATGCCGAAGCAGTTGAAGGAGACGACGATGGATCCTGCCACTCGGAGCCTGATCCGGGTCTCGGTCGCGGATGATGAGGGTGAGACCGGCAACCTTGTCGAGCGGCTGATGGGCAAGAAGCCAGAAATGCGGTTCCAGTACATCCAAGAGCACGCACGGTTCGCCGAAGCCTTGGACGTTTGATGAGCGTTTTGTGGGGAATCCCACTTGCCCAGCGAAGAACAATCAATAACGTATCCTTCAGGGCTGGATGAGGGAGTGATAGGGTGCGTTTCTTTTCGATAATAGCGCTGCTTCTTGTGAGCGGCTGTGTGCAACTGACAACCGAGAGCTTGCCGTCTGAGTCTGTTGGACCGGATTACGTGTTGGAACTCTTCAACTGGCAAGATGGTGACCAGATGACCGTGGGCATCAAGACATTCGAAAGCAAAGGGCGTGTGGGAATCTGTGGGGCCTACGCTGAGTACACGCCAAATGCCGGATACGCGGAAGACTTGAATCAACGTGCGTTGGCTGCCGCCCAGGTTAGATTTGCGGGAGAGACCTTGGTGCGGGGTCTCGATTTCTTCGGGAGAGGTGGCCACAGCAAAGACTCTTTGCCTGCCGCTCAAGCAAATTGCGTGTTGACAGATCGTCCTTGGGAAGCGCGCTTTGAACGAACAAAGCCACGCATTCGCTGGGGCAAGACAACGTTCATCGTCGAATACTAACTATGAGACGGGTCAACGCTTGTCCCTCGTCGCCAGCAAGCGCAAGCGCAGTGCGTTGAGCTTGATGAAGCCCTGTGCGTCGGCCTGGTCATAGGCACCGGCATCGTCTTCGAACGTGACGTGCTGCTCCGAGTACAGCGACTTGTCGGACCAGCGGCCGACGACCTCTGCACTGCCCTTGTAGAGCTTCATCCGCACCGTGCCTTCTACGTGCTCCTGACTGCGGTCGATTGCAGCTTGCAGCATCTCGCGTTCCGGGCTGAACCAGTATCCGTAGTAAATCAGCTCGGCATAGCGCGGCATCAGTTCGTCTTTCAGGTGCGCGGCCCCCCTGTCGAGCGTGATCGATTCGATCCCGCGGTGGGCGGCCAGCCAGATCGTCCCGCCTGGCGTCTCATAGATCCCGCGCGATTTCATGCCGACATAGCGACCCTCGACCAGATCGAGCCGCCCGATCCCGTGCTTGCCGCCCAGTTCGTTCAATTGGGTCAGCATCTCGGCGGGTGACAGGGCTTTGCCGTCGATGGCGCCCGGGTCGCCCTTGCCGAAGGTAATCTCGATGAATTCCGGCGTGTCGGGTGCAGCCTCGGGAGCGACGGTCCGTTGGTACACATAGTCCGGTGCCGAAACGGCTGGATACTCAAGAACCTTGCCTTCTGACGAGGTGTGCAAGAGGTTCGCATCGACGCTGAAGGGAGCATCTCCCAGCTTATCCTTGTGCACGGGCACTTGATGCTCCTCGGCCCATTCGATCAGCTTGGTCCGCGAGGTCAGATCCCATTCGCGCCAGGGGGCTACGACGGTGATGTCCGGTTCCAGGGCGTAGGCGGCCAATTCGAACCTGACCTGGTCATTGCCTTTGCCGGTCGCGCCGTGGGCGATCGCGTCTGCGCCCTCGGCCCGCGCGATTTCCACCAACCGTTTCGAGATCAATGGTCGTGCGATCGACGTCCCAAGCAGATATTGACCCTCATAAACCGCATTGGCACGGAACATCGGCATCACGAAATCGCGGACAAACTCCTCGCGCAGATCCTCGAAATAGATTGCAGCAGCGCCCATGTCTTCGGCCTTCTTGCGGGCGGGCCCAAGTTCTTCACCCTGGCCGAGATCGGCTGTGAAGGTCACGACCTCGCATCCGTACTCGACTTTGAGCCACTTCAGGATGATCGAGGTGTCGAGCCCGCCGGAATAGGCCAGCACGACTTTCTTGGGCTTGGACATTGTGTTCTCCGTTCCTGTCGCGCGGCGGTGTAGCCGTGTGGGCATCCGGCTGCAAGATGCCCTCGCGACACAGAGAATGCGGCAACACGCCGTCCCGGCATCAATTGAAAGTTATCGGTTCGCGAGGTTAAAAGCGGAGGAGGATTTGATGGGAGCTGGATCATGGCTGAGCACGAACACGGATCAATGGATGTTACCGAACAAGAGAAGGTGTTCGCTGGGTTCATGCGTTGGACTGTTTACGCTTTGATCATCATCTTCATCGCGCTTGCCTTCATGGCACTGACGCAAACCTGAGCGCTTCCACGGGCCACATCCCGCTTCGTCCGATACGGACTGACAGAAGCGATCCTCCCAAGATTTGAGACTTGGTAGCGCTCGCATTGGCTGGCCATGCGAACGCATTTTAAACGAATTTAAACTAAACCTATCCTTTCCGCGAAGCCTCGCGGCGAAGGGAGGTGATATCACTGAGCATCCGCAACTATCGCATCGCGATGGTGGTGATCGGTGCCGTCGGCACGATTGGCACGCTCGCACGTCTCATTCTCGGAGGCTAATCGAGATATGAGAGACCCCGGCAGGTGGCAGCCTGCCGGGGTTGCTTATAGTGATCTTCTACTGAAATCACAACTTTCGCGAGCCCATATATACAGCCATGTTGATTAAAAATTGATTGATCGATGCAACGAAATGGTTACCGCGAAGATAATCGTCGCCTCGCGTCAGAAGACTAAAAGGCTATCCCCAGATGTGCCTCGATCTGGGCGCGCGCATCCTTCGAAACAGCGCCCCAATTCGCCGTGCGGCTGACGCACAACATTGCTTCGCTCGGCAGGATCAGACCATCATCCAGAACCTTCAGATGATTGGCGCGCAGGGTTTCGCCCGATGACGTGATGTCGATGATTGCCTCTGCGGTCAGATTCTTCGGGGCTGCCTCTGTCGCGCCCTGGCTGTCTACAAGCCGATACTCAGCAACACCGTTCTCGTGCAGAAATTGGCGCGCGAGGTTGTGATACTTCGTTGCGATCCGAAGTGGGTGACCATGAGAGCGGCGGAAGTCGTACGCGACCTCGTCCAGATCGTGCATTGTTTCGACATCAATCCAGAATGCGGGCACCGCAACGATCAGATCGGCGTACCCGAACCCCATGGCGAACCGCATGTCGACCACCTGTTCGTGATTGGCGATGCGTTCATGAACCAGGTCACGCCCGGTGACGCCCATGTGGATCCGGCCCGCAGCCAATTCGCGGGGGATCTCTCCGGCCGAAAGAAGCTGCACGGTGACATCGCGAATGCCTTTGACCGAGACAGCGTACTCGCGTTCTGCGCCATCACGGACAATCTGCATTCCACGATCGGAAAACCACTCGATCGTATCGTCCTGCAGGCGGCCCTTCGACGGCACGCCGATTGTGAGCGCGCTCATGCGAGTGCCTCCAGCACGGCTTCAGGCCGGATGATGCCACCAACCGCTGATATCGGAGACGATGCTCCGAGATGCGTCGTCATGGCGTCATAACGCCCTCCACCGGCAAGGGGTGGATGCCCGTCGGGTTTCCCCGGTGCGCGCAACTCGAATACGAAGCCGTCATAGTATTCGAGGTTTCGCCCGAAAGAGGCGTCGAAAATCATCCGGTCCATGTCGACCCCAGCGACATCCAGAGCCTCAACGCGGTCGGCAAAGCGCCGGATTGCGACCGAAAGGTCAACTCCCGCTTCTGTGGTGACGCGTTCCAATTGCGCCAGCGCCTGCCGCGCCGGTGCTCGTATTTGAAGAACTCCGTCAATCAGCTTCGCTTGTTCGACCGTCATCGCCGCATCACGTCGCGCCGCTGAAAGCCGGACCAGCCGTTTGGTTACGTCTGCGATCGAGCGCAAGCCGACAGGTTCGCCCGCATCAGTGGCGCGCCGGTCCAGATCATCACCGGGCACTTCACGTGCATCGGACGGTGCTTGCGCGCGCATCAACAGATCGCGAAATCGGGTGGGTCGCCAGAAGTGGCGGCGCAGGCTGTCGCGGCGATGTTCCGGCATCTCCAGGGCATTCAACAGCGCGAAGGGTATCGAAAGGTCTCCGATCGTCACTTCTGGTTCGTCCAGGCCCAGCTCAGCCAGCCCCCGGTACAGCGTCTTGAAGACGCCTACATCGGCTGCCACCGGATCGTCTTCGCCAAAGCGCTCGATGCCGGCCTGCACAAATTCAACAGGACGTTGCAAGCCCGGTGGCTGGCGCCGGAAAACCGGACCCTGATACGTGTAGGATGCAACCTTGTCCCACCCCGAAGCCCGATGCACCAGTGCGACCGGCACTGTGAAATCCGGGCGCAGGCAAAGCTCGCGGCCTTGGTCCGGGTCCGGATATACGAACGCGCGGGCGCGCAAATCCTCGCCATATAGATCCAGCAGCGTATCGGCTTCGTAGATGTGCGGCAGGTCCAGGCGTGTCGCACCCGTGTCCGCAAGGTGTTCCGCAAGAATCGAAACAGCACGGTCGAGCGCGGCCTGCGCAGTCCCTGATCGTGGCATGGCCAGCATGGTTCAGTCCGCGCGGGCAATCATCTTGCGAACCTCGGCGACGAGGTCCGCGCGCGCCACGGCCGTCTGGGCGGGCTGCGCCTTCCATTCCTCGTTCGTCTCGATCTCGGCGGCGAGACGGGCCCCGAGGGCAAGGTCCTTGAGCGTCACCTGTCCCGCAGCGCGTTCGTCGCTGCCTTCGATAACCGCGACCGGCGAATTCCGAGCGTCCGCATACTTGACCTGGCGGGCCATGTTGCCGCCGCCCATGAAGACCTCGGCGCGGACGCCTGCATTGCGCAGTTCGGCACACATGGACTGGTACGCGGCCATCTCGGCGCGATCCATGGCCAGGATGACGACAGGCCCATGCGCGCGTTCTTCTGCCTGGCCGACCGACAGGGCCGCCAGCAACCGGTCGACACCGATCGAGATGCCGGTGGCTGCAACGGTTTCTCCGGTGAAGCGTTTGACCAGATCGTCGTAGCGTCCGCCGCCTGCGACAGAGCCGAACTGGCGCGTCTGTCCGTCCTCATCGACGATGTCGAAGGTCAGTTCCGCCTCGTAGACTGGACCGGTGTAGTATCCGAGTCCACGCACGACCGAGGGATCGATCAGCATGCGATCTGAGTAGCCCTGCGCGTCGACCAAATCACCGATGGTCTCCAGTTCCGTGACACCGTCCATGCCTGTTGAAGAGGCTCCAACCAGTTCACGCAGGCGTCCACATGTGGCGGCGGATGTGTCGCGACGCGCCGAGACGAACCCCATCACAATGTCGGCCTGTTCCGGCGAAAGACCCGCACCCTTGGTGAAGTCGCCGGACTCGTCCTTGCGGCCTTCGCCGAGCAACGCTCGCACACCATCCTCACCAAGCCGGTCGAGCTTGTCGATTGCGCGCAGCACGATGCCACGCTCGCTCGTCATTGCCGCCGGGTCGTCCGGGTTCAGAACACCGATGGCCTCCATCACGCCGATCAGAACCTTGCGGTTGTTTATCCGCGCCACGTAGTCGCCGCGCTTAATCCCGGCGTTTTCCAGGGCGTCGCCCAGCATCATGCAAATCTCGGCATCCGCAGCGACGTAAGGTGCACCAACGGTGTCGGCATCGCATTGATAGAACTGGCGGTAGCGCCCGGGTCCGGGCTTCTCGTTACGCCAGACCGGCCCGACGGCATAGCGGCGATAGGGCGAGGGCAGGTCGCGCCGGTGCTGCGCAAACACCCGCGCCAGCGGAGCAGTCAGGTCATAGCGCAGCGCCATCCAGGTCTCGTCCTCGTCCTGCCAGGCGAAGACGCCTTCGTTCGGACGGTCTATATCGGGCAGGAACTTGCCCAACGCTTCGACAGTCTCGACGGCGGACGACTCCAGCGGGTCGAAGCCGTACGCATGGTAGACCTGCGTGATATCCGCCAGCATCTTGTCGCGGCGCACGACTTCGGCGCCGAAGTAGTCGCGGAAGCCGCGCGGTGTCACCGCCTTGGGTTTCGGCGCTTTTTTCTGTTTCTTGGCCATGGATGTGCCCTGTCGTCGGGGTCGGTCCCGTGTCGCGCCGGGGCTTAGCGGATCGGACCGAGTGGGGCAAGCACGGCATCATAGCTACTGTTCTCTCTTGACTAAGCCCAAACAAGACGGATTATGTTGTAGCAGATCTTTGCGCTTTGCCTTGGAGTATTCGATGCATCTACATACGGCAGGTTTTGACAAATTTATTTCCGATGTTTGGCGGATATTTGGAGTACCCATAATAAGCGTCTCAGTTTTATCAGTGATATTTGTCGGTCCGCTATCGAAGCTTTTTGCTGAATTATTAGAGTCCGATGCATTGTCCGCCAGCAATGTAGGAAAAGTTTGGAGCTTGTATCAGTCGACCGTTGAGAGCTTTGGAAATCCACACGCCGAAACACTGGTCCAGATATTCTCAAATGTTTCGATCGCTGTGCTGTTCGCTTTAGGAGTTATGGTGTTCGTTATGGACCAATCAATCCGGATGATCGGTAGGGCACCGCGCTATCTATCGCAGGAATTTATCGACTTAAGTGGCAAAGTCTTGCTCAATAGGATCAGATTAACATTGCCGGAAAAGCGCTACGAGTTTGATACCAATGAGGAATCAGTCTTTAATGATATTATACAAGCAAAATATGAGTCTGATGCGGCGAAAAACAATCCAATATTTTACGAGGTAATGAAGTCACTTGACGATCAAATGGATTTTTCTCTTGTACTTCTTGATTACTGTATATCTTTCTTTATTATTTCAGTTATTGTTTTAATTTACGGAGCTTTTTCTGCAAATTTGGGGGAAATTATGCCATCTATTTGCGCCTCGACATTCTTAGTACTTGGGTTTTTTGCGGTCAAACGATATAGAAGGCTCCAAGTGGAGAGTTCTGCCCATGCAGTTTTGGCAACGTGCGCGCGACGCTGCTGATGTCGGAGCTTTCGGCTAGAATAGTGGATCAGTAGAAAGCGCTCTGCTACACAACATCTATGACCGATATCACCGACGACGACGATATGAAGGGTGTTGTGGCCGAACCTTTGGCCCGCGCCTTAGGGGATCGCTACCTCACCTATGCGCTAAGCACCATCATGCACCGCGCACTCCCGGATGCGCGGGACGGGCTGAAGCCGGTGCACCGGCGTATACTCTGGGGCATGCGGCAGCTTCGTCTGAACCCGGATCAGGGGTTCAAAAAATCCGCACGCATCGTCGGCGACGTCATGGGTAAATTCCACCCGCACGGCGATCAGGCGATCTATGATGCGCTGGTGCGCGCGGCACAGGAGTTCAGCCTTCGCTACCCGCTGATCAACGGGCAGGGCAATTTTGGCAACATCGACGGCGATAGCGCAGCGGCCATGCGTTACACCGAGTCGAAAATGACGGCCGTTGCGCAGGCGCTTCTGGAAGGCCTCGACGAGGATGCGGTCAACCTCAAGCCGACCTATGACGGGCAGGAGGACGAGCCCGAGGTGCTGCCCGCGGCCTTCCCGAATCTGCTCGCCAACGGGTCGTCTGGCATTGCCGTCGGGATGGCAACGAACATCCCGCCGCACAATGCGGGAGAGATCTGCGAGGCGTTGCTCCATCTGATCCGTACCCCGAATGCGCGGACCGAGACGCTGGTCGAGATGATCCCTGGGCCGGATTTCCCGACCGGCGGGACACTGGTCGAGCCGCGCGACAACATCTTTGAGGCCTATGCGACCGGGCGGGGCGGGTTCCGGCTGCGCGCGGTCTGGCACACCGAGGATATGGGCCGCGGTCAGTACCAGATTGTGGTGACCGAGATCCCCTATCTCGTCCAGAAGTCCAAGCTGGTCGAACGCATCGCCGACCTGATCAACACCAAGAAGATACCCATCCTGGCCGATGTGCGCGATGAATCGGCCGAGGATATCCGCCTGATCCTCGAGCCACGCTCGCGTTCGATCGAACCTGCGATGCTGATGGAGACGCTCTACAAGCATTCCGATCTGGAATCCCGCATTCCGCTGAACATGAACGTTCTGATCGACGGACGCACGCCAAAGGTATGCGGGCTGCGCGAGGTCTTGCAGGCATTCCTCGATCATAGGCGGGAGGTGCTTCTGCGCCGCTCGGGCCACCGGTTGGATCGTATTGCACACCGGCTGGAGGTTCTGGAAGGCTACATCATCGCGTTCCTCAACCTCGACCGCGTGATCGAAATCATCCGGACCGAGGACGAACCGAAGCCCGCTCTGATCGCCGAGGATTGGGGCGGCGGTGTCCATCTGAACGATGTCCAGGCCGAGGCTATTCTGAACATGCGCCTGCGGTCCTTGCGGCGGTTGGAAGAAATGGAGCTTCGCGCCGAACGCGAAAAGCTGCTCGAGGAACAGGCTGGCCTGTTCGAGTTGGTGAAGGACGAAACGCTGCAATGGGGCCGGATCAGCGATCAGATCCGCGAGATCCGCGATCAGTTCGGTGCGCCGCGTAATCTGCGCAACCTGCGTCTGGCCGAGGACATCGCGTCCGAGAAGGCCAAGGCGCGCCTCAAGGACCAGGATTATCCGATCGGCGCACGCCGCACAGGTCTGTCCGATGCCCCGACCGCTGAAGAGGTTCCGATCGAAGCGATGATCGAACGGGAGCCTGTCACGGTGGTCTGCTCGACGCAGGGCTGGATCCGCGCCATGAAGGGCCACGTCGCGCTGGACAGCGAGTTGAAGTACAAGGACGGCGACAGCGGTCGGTTCGTCTTCCACGCAGAGACGACCGACAAGCTGCTGGCCTTTGCCTCGAACGGTCGTTTCTACACGCTCGGCGCCGACAAACTGCCGGGCGGGCGCGGAATGGGCGAGCCGGTGCGCCGGATGGTCGACCTGCCGAACGATTCCGACGTTATCGCGCTGTTCGTGCACAGGCCGGGCGAGCGGCTGATGGTGGCCTCTTCGGCCGGAGACGGCTTTGTCATTCCCGAAAACGATGTAATTGCGCAGAACCGTTCCGGGCGGCAGGACCTGAACGTGAAGGATAGTGTCAAGGCGGTTCTCTGCAAACAGGTCTCGGGCGATCACGTCGCCGTTGTGGGCCAGAACCGGAAGCTGCTGGTCTTCCCGCTCGACGAACTGCCCGAGATGACCCGAGGCAAAGGTGTGCGTCTTCAAAAGTACAAGGATGGCGGTCTCAGCGATGCGATCACCTTCGCTCTTGAATTCGGTCTGAGCTGGAAGGACCCCGCGGGACGCACCAGGACGGAAACCGACCTGAGCGAGTATCTGGGCAAACGGGCCGGATCCGGTCGCATGGCGCCGCGCGGCTTCCCCAGGGACAATCGCTTCAACTGACGAAATCCGGTGCGAAATCCGCCCGGACGTCCCAATTTGGCGCTGGACGGGCTGAAAAAAGCCTTTACTGTTTGGTCAGGAAATCCGGTCCGTGGATGGCCGGGTCAACAAATCCGCAAAGACAGACCGGAGGTGTCACATGAAATTTTCCCGCGTTTCGGGCGTATCGGCCATTGCGCTGACCGCAGCCCTCGCTCTCGCCGCGCCTGCGTCGGCCGAAAACGTCCTGCGTTGGACCAGCCAGGGCGATGCGCTGACGCTGGACCCACACAGCCAGAACGAAGGCCCGACCAATGCGATGAATGGGCAGATCTATGAATCGCTCGTCACGCGCGACGCGGCCCTGGCGTTGCAGCCGGAACTGGCCGAGAGCTGGACCGCTGCGGACGATGGCTGGACTTTTAACCTGCGCAAGGGCGTCAAGTTCCACGATGGCGCGGACTTCACCGCCGAAGACGTTGTGTTCTCGTTCCAGCGCGCCAAGGAAGAAGCGTCGGACTTCAAGGAGCAAGCCAAAAGTGTCGCGGCCGTCGAGATTATTGATGACCACACGGTTCGCCTGATCACTGATGGGCCGAACCCGATCCTGCCGAACCAGCTAACCGGGATCCTGATGGTGGACTCTGGCTGGGCCGAGGCAAACAACGTCGTCAAGCCGCAGGACTTCAAGGCCAAGGAAGAGAGCTTTGCCGCGCGCAACACCAACGGCACTGGCCCGTTCACGCTGATCAGCCGGGCACCGGACGAGTTGACGGTTCTCGAAGCCAATCCCGACTGGTGGGGCAAGGGCAAGTTCCCAGGCAATATCGACAAGATCGAATATCGCCCAATCGCGAACGCCGCGACGCGTGTTGCCTCGCTGTTGTCGGGTGAGGTTGACTTCGTTCTCGATCCGCCGCTGCAGGATCTCAAGCGCATCGAAGGTGCAGATGGCCTGAAGGTTTCGACCGTGGCCCAGATCCGATCGATCTTCTTCGGGATGGACCAGGGTGTCGACGAACTGCGATCGTCGGACGTCAAGGGTAAGAACCCGTTCAAGGACGCCAAGGTCCGCGAAGCGTTCAACCTGGCCATTGACAAGGCCGCGATCCAGCGCGTCGTCATGGAGGGATTGAGTTTTCCGACCGCCATGATCACACCGCCGGGCGTTCTGGGGAATACGCCGGAACTTGATGAGAGCTATGGCTTCGATGTCGAGAAGGCCAAGGCTCTGATGGTGGAAGCCGGCTATCCAGACGGGTTCTCGATCCAGCTCGATTGCCCGAACAATCGCTACAACAATGACGAGAAAATCTGCCAGGCCGCCGTTGCGATGCTGGCGAAGATCGGCGTCAAGGTGAAGCTCGACGCAATCCCCAAAGCACAGCACTTCCCGAAGATCCAGAACCGGACCTCGGATTTCTACATGCTGGGCTGGGGCGTGCCGACGCTGGATAGCCACTATGTCTTCTCGTACCTGCTGGAAGGCGAGGGTTCGTGGAATGCGACCGGCTACAACAACGCCAAGGTCAACGAGATCACCAAGGCGATCACCACGCAAACAGACATTCCGAAGCGGACCGCGATGATCGATGAGGCTTGGCAGATCATCAAAGCAGACATGCCGTATGTGCCGATCCACCACCAGGTTATCGCTTGGGGAATGGCAGAGGGGTTCGACATTCCGATCTCCTCGGATGACTCGCTGCGTCCCCGCTTCGCAGTGAAAAAGTAAGATCGATCGGGGCGGCTTCCGGGCCGCCCCTTCTTCGTTGGGGCGGGCATGTTCACCTTCATTCTGAAACGGCTTGGGCAGTCCGTCCTCGTCATGGCGGTTGTCTCCGCCATTAGTTTCTCGCTGTTCAATTTCGTCGGCGACCCGGTCAACAACATGGTCGGCCAGGACGCGACGCGGGAACAGCGGCTGGAAATTCGCGAAGCGCTGGGTCTCGACGACCCGATCACCACCCAGTACGCCCGCTTCATGGGGAATGCGCTGCAGGGCGAGTTCGGGCTTTCCTATCGTATCAAGCAACCGGTCGATGAATTGATCCTCGCGCGCCTGCCCGCGACGCTGGAACTTGTCTTCGTCTCTGCCCTGATCGCGCTGGTCATCGGCATCGGCCTTGGCGTTTACACCGGGATCCGGCGCAAATCCTGGGTTAGCCGTACCATCCTGTCGACCTCACTGATCGGGGTTAGCCTGCCGACTTTCATCATCGGTATCTCGCTGATCTACATCTTCGCGGTCTGGCTGCGATGGCTCCCGTCCTCTGGGCGCAGCGGAACAGTCGAGCTTGGTTGGTGGAAGACCTCGTTCCTGACGATTGACGGTTGGCGGTCCATCATCCTGCCGGCGATCACGCTCTCGCTGTTCCAGCTCACGCTCATCCTGCGTCTGGTACGCGCCGAGATGCTCGAGGTCATGCGAACCGACTTCATCAAGTTTGCACGGGCGCGCGGCCTGTCGGAGCGCGCGATTAATTTCACCCACGCGCTGCGGAACACGCTGGTGCCTGTCATCACCATCATTGGCTTGAACATCGGCGGTCTGATCGCGTTTTCCGTCATCACCGAGACGGTGTTCCAGTGGCCGGGCACGGGCCTTATGTTCATTCAGGCCGTCGACTTTGTCGATGTACCGATCATGGCCGCGTATCTCGTGTTCGTGGCGCTGTTGTTCGTGGCGATCAATTTGGTGGTCGACATCCTTTACATGTTCGTCGACCCGCGCAGTCGGCTGGGGGACTGAGCGGATGAACGAAGCCCCAACCCGCTGGCAGCGCATTCGCGAAAGCGACATCACGCATTCCTTCATGTCCTCACCCGGCGCGATGATCGCAGCGGCGATTACCGTTGCCTGCATTCTGACAGCCTTTCTCGCGCCGTTGCTCGCGCCGTTCGACCCCTTCGATCCCGCTCAGATCTCACTATGGGACGGCAAGCTGCCGCCGGCCTGGGCCGAGGGCGGTCAGCCGCAATACCTGCTTGGCACCGATAACCAGGGCCGGGACATGCTCTCGACGATCCTCTACGGTGGACGCCTGTCGATCATCGTGGGTCTGGCTGCCGTGGCCTTGGGCATGGTGCTGGGCGTCATGCTGGGTGTGATCTCGGGCTATGTCGGTGGCACCGCGGACGCCGTAATCATGCGCATCGCCGACGTGCAATTGACGATCCCGGGGATTCTGCTCGCCATCCTGATCAACGGCATCGGACGCGCGGCACTCCCTTTGGACATGCGCGAGGAGTTTGCAATCTACGTTGTCATCATCGCCATCGGCCTGACCGACTGGCCGCAGTTCGCCCGCGTCGCGCGCGGTGCGACACTGGTCGAGGCCAATAAGGAATACGTTCAGGCCGCCCGCGTCATCGGCCTTCCGAGTTGGTTGATCATGGTGCGCCACGTTCTGCCGAACACCTTACGCCCGGTGCTGGTCATCGCGACCATCGGGCTGGCCCTGGCAATCATCTCCGAGGCAACGCTGAGCTTCCTGGGGCAGGGGATCCCGCCGACCACACCGTCCCTCGGTACGCTGATCCGTGTCGGGAACGAGTACCTCTTCTCGGGTCTGTGGTGGATCACGTTCTTCCCGGCGATCGCGCTGGTCGTCCTGGTCTTTGCCGTGAACTTGCTGGGCGACTGGATGCGTGACGCCCTGAACCCGAAGCTGAGGTGAGCGGAGTGACTGATCTCCTCAAGATCTCGGGCCTCTCGGTCGAATTCCCCACACGCCGCGGCAACGTTAAAGCCGTGCGCAATGTCGGCCTGACTGTCTCGCCCGGCGAGGTCGTGGGTCTCGTCGGCGAATCCGGCGCGGGTAAATCAACGATAGGCAACGCCGTCATCGACCTGCTCGAATCGCCGGGCCGCGTCGCAGAGGGGTCGATCCTGTTCCAGGGCGAGGAACTGCGCGGCAAGGACGAAAACGAGATGCGCCGTATTCGCGGCGATCGGATCGGCATGATCTTCCAGGATCCGCAGACGTCGCTGAACCCACTGATGACCATCGGCGACCAGTTGGTCGAGACACTGGAGAAAACCTCTGGTCTGCGTGGCCAGAAGGCCGAGGCACGCGCAATCGATCTGATCGAGTCGGTCGGTATCACCGAGGCAAAGGCCCGTCTGAAAGCCTATCCGCACCAGTTCTCAGGCGGGATGCGGCAGCGCGTCGTGATCGCGCTCGCCCTGGCAGGTGACCCCGAGCTTATCATCGCGGACGAACCGACCACGGCACTGGACGTTTCCATTCAGGCCCAGATCCTCGACCTCATCAAAGCGCTCTGTCGTGAGCGTCAGGTCGGCGTGATCATTGTCACCCATGACATCGGCGTCATTGCCAATATCGCTGACCGCGTATGCGTGATGTACCGGGGCGAGGTTGTCGAAACAGGCCCTGTTGCCCAGATCCTCGGTAACCCCCAGCACGAATACACCAAGTCGCTCATTGCCGCAGTCCCGCGCGCCGACGTGAAGCTGCACCGCTTCAACTCGGTCGACTACATCGAGGGCGGCGACGACGTTCGGCGCCGGATCGATATTCAGACCCATTGGCTGGGTGCTGCGCGTACGGCAAACGCATCGGGTAACGCTATCGAGGTTCAGGACCTGAACCTGGCGTTTACCCTGCAAAAGGCGATCCTGAAGAAGAATCGCAAGATGCTGCGCGCGGTCGACAATGTCTCGTTCAACGTCCGGCAAGGCGAGACCTTCGGGCTGGTCGGCGAGTCCGGATCAGGTAAATCCACCGTCGCGCGGCTGATCGCCGGGCTCTACACGCCCGATTTAGGGGTGATCCGGATCAATGGACAGGACGTGTCAACGGCACCGCGCGACCCGCAGGCTATCGAGGCCCGTCGTGCGTTGCAGATGATTTTCCAGGATCCGTATTCCTCGCTGAACGCGCGCATGAGAGTGCTGGACATCGTTGCCGAACCGATCCGGTTCTACAAGCTGACATCATCCGAGTCTGAAACCCGGACGATTGTTGGCGACCTTTTGGACCATGTTGGCCTTGGGGCGCAGGCAGCGATCCGCTATCCGCATGAGTTCTCGGGCGGTCAGCGTCAGCGTATCTCGATTGCGCGCGCTTTGGCATCGCGGCCCCGAATACTGATTTGTGACGAGCCAACGTCGGCGCTGGACGTCTCGGTACAGGCGACGATCCTGAACCTACTGAAAGATCTCCAGCAGGAACTCGGTCTCACAATGCTGTTCATCAGCCATGACCTGCCGGTGATCCGCCAGATGTGCGATCGCATTGCGGTGATGAAGTCTGGCCAGATCTGCGAGATCGCTGAAACACAGGCGTTGTTCGAAACTCCGCAACACGCGTATTCGAAACACCTGCTCGATCTGATGCCGCGGATGGATTTGCTGCGCCCCGTCGAAGCTGCCTGAAACGACTGGATCTGCTGCGACAACGCTACGAACCTGCCAGGTTGGCCTTGTCCCAAGCCTCGCGTATGGTCCGCCGCGCTGAGAGACGGGGCGAAAAGAATGACAGACAACCCGCGCTTCGCAGTCGTGGCACCCATGCTGAACGAAGCCGAAAACATCGAAACGATGGCACGCGAGATCGCCGAGGCGTGCGCATCCATCGGTCCGTTCGAAGCGATCTTCGTCAACGATGGCTCGACCGATGACAGCTCAGCTCGGATCGAAGCGCTTCGTTCGGACTTTCCGTGGCTTCGTGAGGTTCGTCACGCCCGACCCTGCGGACAATCCGCCGCCGTTCGTTCCGGGGTCCTCGCCGCAAAAGCGCCAGTGATCTGCACCATCGATGGGGATGGTCAGAACCCCCCGGCAGAGATCCCGAAGCTTGTGGCACCGCTGATCGGCAACGATGCGGGTCCGGGGCTTGTGGCGGGTCAACGGGTCGACCGCCAGGACACTGCATCGAAGAAAATCGCCTCGCGTCTGGCCAACAAGCTGCGTGCCCGAATGCTGCGGGATGACACACGCGACACCGGGTGTGGTTTGAAAGCTTTCCGGCGGGAGGTGTTTCTATCGCTTCCGTTCTTCGACCATCTCCACCGATACCTGCCCGCGCGTGTCAAACGCGAAGGGCTGGAGGTGATGCTGGTCGATGTCTCGCACCGGTCGCGTGAAGCCGGACAGTCCAAGTACACGAACTTCGGACGTGCTCTCGTCGGCTTTCAGGATCTGCTCGGCGTTTGGTGGCTGCTGAAGCGTCGCAGGATCGCTGAAGTCACCCACACGGACGATTGATGGAAGATCAAACACACTGGCTGATGGATCTGCTGCTGGTCGACAGGTGGATGCGCGTGTGGATCGCGGTGTTCGGTCTCACGGCACAGGGTGTCTTCATGAGCCGGATGATCGTGCAATGGATCGCCACGGAACGCGCGCGAAAATCGGTTATCCCGGTACCATTCTGGTGGCTGTCTCTGTTCGGTGCGGCCATGCTGTTGCTGTATGGTGTGCTCGATCAGGACATCGTCATTATCCTCGCGCAGACGTTCGGTTTCGTCGTCTACGCGCGAAATCTTTGGTTCATCTATCGCGAACGTTCGGACGCGACCAGTCCTGAGTAGGGTGGGCGCCTCGCCCACCCTTGTCCCGGATCAAAGTCCGACCGGTTTCCCGACCACAACGAACGACAGCGCATCTGGTTGCAGAACACGGGCCGCAACGCGCTTGATGTCCTCGAGCGTTACTGCCTCGATCAGACCGTTGCGTTTCTCGAGATAGTCAATTCCCAGATCCTCCATCTGCATGAACAGCAGATAGTTGGCGATCTTCGAGTTCGAGTCGAAGCGCAGCGGGAAGGACCCGGTCAGGTAGGTCTTTGCCTTCTGCAAGTCTTCCTCGGTCATGCCCTCCGATGCCATCCGCGCCCATTCGGCTCGGATCACATCCAGACTTTCGGCAATACGCTCATTCGCCGTCTGCACACCGCCTATGTAGAGGCCCGCGCCGTCCATCGTCGACATGTAGGAGTAGACCGAGTACGCGAGGCCCCGCTTCTCACGGACCTCCTCGGTCAGACGCGAGGCAAATCCACCCCCGCCCAGGATGTAGTTCATCACGAAGGCCGGAATGAAATCCGGATCATCGCGCATCAAGCCCTTGTGGCCAAAGATCGCAACGGATTGAGGCACATCCTGTTCGACGACCGTCACACCCGGTTCAGGCACAGTTTCAACCGCGGGCACTTCGCGCACCTCACCCTCGGGCAGGCTGGCGATCAGACGGTCGACGATCTCTCCGGCTTTCTCTGCGTCTATTGCACCGACGATCGAGACATACAGGCCCGCACGTTGGTAGAGCCGGGCATGGCTTGCCTTCAAGTCGTCCAAAGCGATGCCGTTGATACTTTCGGCGGTGCCTTCCGACGGGCGCGCATAAGGATGTCCGGCAAACGTGTTCGCGTACCAGGTCTTTCCCGCGATCGAGTCCGGGTCGGTTTCACTTTGCGCGATACCGGACAGAATCTGATTGCGCACACGCTCGATCGGCTCGGCGTCGAACCGCGGCGATGAAAGCGCCAATGCCATCAGATCGATGCCTTCATCGAGCGTCTCAAGCAGGAACCGCCCGCTGACCTCGGCGGCGTTGCGGTTCACCGAAAACCCAATCCGGGCCGAAATGTCATCTGAACGATTGGCGAAGGCAACCGCATCCAGATCGCCGGACCCTTCGTTCATCAATCCGACTGCAAAGCGCGACAAGCCTTCCTTGCCATCCGGGTCAAGCCAGGACCCGCCGCGGAAACCAAGTTCAATTCCGACGATCGGGATAGACGGCTCCTCGACCAGCCAGATCGTCTGCCCGGACGGGCTGGTGACATTCTGGATCTTGACCTCGGCATGCGCCAGCCCGCCCAGAGCGATCAGGAACAGGGCCGCGCCCGCGAGGCTTCTGATTGTCCGCTGAATTGCCATCAGCTTGCCTCCCCACGCATCAGATAGCCGGTTACCGATTGATCCATGTCCAGATATTTTTGCGCTGCCGCACGGATGTCTTCGATCGTCTCCGATTCAACGACGGCCGGCCAGCCTAGGACATCTTCGACGCTCAGTCCGATTGCAAGCGCGGCGCCATAGAACCGTGCAAGACTGGACTGGCTGTCTTGCATGAAGACCCGGTTGGCGCGCAGCACACGCTTCACCCTGGTCAGTTCCTCTTCCGTCGGCCCGGTTTCAGCCAGATCCGCGATGATCGCGTCGATGGCCGCTTCCACGTCCTCGAGTGACGACCCGGGTGCGGGCACGCCGTAGACCGTCAATGACGTGGAATCGCGTGAGCGAGGCGAATACCAGGCGCCGGAACTGATCGCGATCTTCTGTTCAAGCTGCAGGCTCTTCGAGAGCCGCGATGCGACGCCGTCGCCCAGCACTGAAGAAAACAGCATCAGGGCTGCCGAGGTTTTCGGCGCCTCCGGATCGTACTCAGGAACCAGGTACGAGCGCATCACGTAGTCCTGGCGCACCCGAGGGTCAGACATGCTGATCCGGCGCGGTGCGATCTGCGGCGGCTCCTGAGGTCGGGCATCCGGAGGATTGCCGGAAGGTTTCAGTGGCCCGTAATACGTTTCGGCCAGGTCCCGCACGCGCTCCGGCGTCACGTCGCCTGCAACAACGAGGATTGCGTTGTCAGGCGCGTAGTACCGTTCGTAGAACTCGAGCGCGTCTGCCAGCGAAAGTTCTTCCATCTCGTGGCGCCAACCGATGATCGGCACCCCATAGGCGTGGTTCAGAAACAGCGCCGCGCGCATCTGTTCCGAGAACAACGCATCCGGCGAATTGTCGGTGCGCGAATTGCGCTCTTCGATGATGACTTCCCGCTCGGTGCGGACATGATCCTCGGTGATGACCACGTCGACCATGCGGTCGGCTTCCATCTTCATCACCAACTCCAACCTGTCTGAGGCGATGCGCTGAAAGTATCCGGTGTAGTCCTGTGCGGTGAACGCGTTGTCCTGACCGCCGTTCGCGGCAATAATTTTCGAGAACGCACCATCCGGTATCTCGTCCGTGCCCTTGAACATCAGATGCTCGAGAAAGTGCGCGATCCCGGACACGCCGCGTGGCTCGTCCGCGGCGCCGCCCCGGTACCAGACCATGTGCGTTACGACCGGCGCGCGGTTGTCCTCGATCACGACAACATCCATGCCGTTGTCCAGCGTGAATGTCGTGACGGGTGGCTCGGCACGTGCTGACATGGACGTCAGGACTGTCGAGAGGATCAAAGCGCCGAGCGCCAAGATCACCGTATGAAGGGCAGGCGCGTTGGGCGAACGTTTGCGAAGCGCAACCATATCAGGTCTCCTCATGAACGGGTCGCGCTTGTATGTAGGTCCTGCGATGCGCTTGCGCAGGGCTATCACGCCAAATTCAGGCGTCGATTGCGGTTGGACGTACGCGGCGTTTATTCGAATGCCGGGGTCGTTCCGGCCGAAACGCTGGGCGTGATGATCCGCCCGCGCCTAGGATCGCGTCGTTCAGGTTCGTCAGCCGCAAAGTTCTCGTCGTCCTGTGCCTCGGGTGGCACTTCCGTCGGATCGATCGGTGCCGCTGCCACGCCTTCGGCTTGCAGCCTGCGAGCCTCTGCCGCCGGGTTGATGAGTGTTTCGGGATCGGGTCCGTCATCGTCACCCAGAAACAGTTCCGCAATGGTAGGCGGCTCATAAGGTTGGGATGCGTCTTCGCTCAGGGTTTCCTCTTCAAGGACCCGGCGGATGGCGACCTGTTCGGCCTGCGCGTTCGCGGCACTCAACAATGCACTTTCCCCGGCGCTGGCCGGTTGCACCTGCTTTGTGGCACTGTTCCCAAGCAAAGCAACAATCGCATCCTGGCTTGGGTTCGGTTCGAGAGCAGATCGCTCGCCCAAACGAGGTTCCGGCAGGTTGATCGACGGCGGCATCTTCAACGGTTTGCGCGCAAGAACCGAGAACTCATCCGGCGAAGGTGGCTTTTTGGACAGGGCTTCGAACGGGCTGCCGATCGTTTCACATCCGCTGATACCGATCGTGACGGCGACGAGCACACTTCCGATTGCAATTCGTGATGTCATTCGACGTTTCATCTCTGCTCTCCGCGCGCTCTGACCCGGGCGCATTCTGTGTCATCCAACGCCTTACTGCAACTTTTCCGGCATAGACCGGTTCAAGCCTTCCAGGCGATCCAGATTGCGCCCATGAAGATCGCGATATCGGCGATATTGAACGAGAAAGGGTTATTGATCCCACAACAGCTCATGTTCAGGAAGTCGGCGACGGCCCCCCATTGGAGCCGGTCCCAGGCATTTCCCAGCGCACCGCCGATCACGGCACCAGCGCCCCAGCCGAGGACCCGGTCATCGCGTCTCAGCACCCACCAGAGAAGTGCTGCGGAAATCACGACGCTCAGGCCGATCAGCAGCCAGCGCATCTCCTCCGGTCCTCCACCGCCGAGGCCGAAATTGATTCCGGTGTTCCACGCCATGCGGAAATTCAGAAACGGTGGGACTACATCGATCGCAAGCCGGTTCGGCAGGTCCAGAACATCGACGATCCAGACCTTCGAAAGCCGGTCCAGAACGAAAATGACAAGGCCAACGGGCAGGATGAGGTGGAGAAACAAGCGCATGCGCGCCTCTTACAGTTGGCGGATCAGGACAGCAAGCGGCGGTGTTCAGCGGTCAATTGAAGCCATGAGAAAACGCTGGTGCGCTGTTCTCGAACTGTGAACTTCCAGCCTGACATTCCGTGTAGAAGCGTTGCGCCAGTTCGTTCTCGTATTCGTAGATCGGCAGATCCGGGTGACCCTGCGTCAGCGGATCGGTCCCTCTGTACTCACTCATGGAGTATTCCATCAGCAGCGTACCGCGCTGAGCACAGTTAAGTGTGTCGATATCCGGAGCACGCAGAGCGGCTCCGTTCGATGCGGTGAACTCCGCTGCATGCACGACCGAAGCCATCAACGCTGTCAAAAGCGCTGCGCACCCAAAAACCCGTAACACGTTGCCGCCCTCCATAGCGAAAGACCGTATGCCGTTGCGCGGAACTTAGCAAACATACTACCGTGGCCGTATTTGGGCCGTTTGTGATGGGTTTGAGGTCAGATTGCGGTTTCAAGTGCCGACCGGCGTCAAGCGTCGACCAGTTCAGCAGCCCGCACGAGATCGACCGAGACAAGCTGGCTGACACCGCGCTCGACCATCGTGACACCAAATAGGCGGTCCATCCGGCTCATCGTGATAGCGTGGTGTGTGATGATCAGGAAGCGCGTCTCGGTCAGGCGCCGCATCTCGTCCAGCAGATCGCAAAACCGGGTGACGTTCGAATCGTCCAGCGGTGCGTCGACCTCGTCCAGTACACAGATCGGTGCGGGGTTCGACAGGAACACAGCAAAGATCAGGCTCAGCGCCGTCAGGGTTTGTTCACCCCCAGACAGCAGCGACAGTGTCGAAAGCTTCTTGCCCGGCGGCTGGCACATGATTTCCAGGCCCGCGTCCAGCGGGTCGTCCGACTCAACCAGCACCAGCCGGGCCTCACCGCCGCCAAAGAGATGGGTGAACAGGTTCGAGAACCGTTTGTTGACGCTCTCGAACGCGGCGATCAAGCGCTCGCGGCCTTCGCGGTTCAGTTCGGAAATCCCCTTGCGCAGCTGCGCAATCGCTTCGTCGAGATCCTGCTTTTCCTTGGCGAGGCTGTCACGCTCCTCGCGCACTTCGTTTGCGTCTTCCTCGGCGCGCAGGTTCACGGCACCCAAGGCGTCGCGCTGACGCCGCAACTTCGCCGCATCGGCCTCGGCTGCATCCAGGACCGGCAGATCCTGCGGCTCGGCACCCAAGGTCTCGAGCAAGTGTCCTGGCTCGAGATCCAATTCACTCCGGATTTCGGCGTCCGCTTCCGCGACCCGCTGGGCCAGACCCTCCAGCACGGCCTCTTGACGTGCCCGTTCCTCCCGCCGCGCGGATGCAGCTTTCTCGGCGTCACGTTCCTGGGCCTCGGCATTGCGCAGTGCTGCTTCACCGGCGGCAAGCGCATCCGCGGATGTCTTGCGCCGGTCTTCCGCTCCGTCGATCTCGCTGCTCAGCTTGGCTTTCCGCTCGGCAAGCTCTTCCGGGATTGTGGCGATCTCGGTCTGCCGTGCGGTCGTTTCCTGCAGCCGTTGTGAAAGCTCGGCGATCCGGTCGTGGGCATTGCTCTGCCTGTCGCGCCAGACCTCCAGTTCGCGTCCGATTTCAGTCAGGCGACGGTCGCGCGCTGTGCCGGCACGGCGGATTTCGTCCGCTTGTGCACGCGCGGACAACATTGCCGTCCGGGCCAGGTCCACCTCGCCCCGTTGAACCTCGACGCTTCTGCGCGCGGCGTCGACATCGCCCAGATCGGACAAACCTTCTTGCGCTTCCGACAACGCCGCCCCGGCATCCTGGCGCTCGTTCTGTCGGGCGGCGAGCGCTTCGGTCTGGCTCGTCAGCTTTGCCCGCAACATGCCGATATCCGCTTCGGCCTTGCTGTGTTGCCGCGCTGCCTCGGCGACTGCCTGATCTGCATTGCGCCGGGCAGACCTTGCCGATGCCTCGGCTTCGTTTGCACCGACCAGGCTCGACCGTGCCGTCTGGTGAGCGTCCGAGGCCTTTTCGCGCAGGGCCTTCGCACGATCGAGCGATGTCTTCAGACGCTCAAGGCGATTGCGTTGCTGCAACCGTAGTGCCGCGGTGCTCGATGCCTCTCCAGCGCGCACCCGCAGCCCATCCCAGCGCCAGAGGTCACCCTCGGCGCTGACGATCCTTTGCCCCGGCAACAGCAGCGACTGGATCGCGTCGCCTTCTGCTTGCTCCACCACGCCCGTCTGGGACAGGCGCCGATCCAGCAAGGAAGGCCCCTTGGCGATATCCGAGCACGGCCGAACTCCGGGTGGCAACGCGGCGGGCTCGTGCAACGGGTCGAGCAGTGTCCAGCCAGAGCCGTCCTGATCCGTTACATCCGACGCGTTCAGATCCTCTCCCAGAGCGGCACCCAATGCGGCCTCGAAGCCTGGGTCGACGTGGACCTGGTCGATCAACTTGCCCTGGCTTCCTCCGTCGCGGGCGAGCAGACGCTCCAGCGCCGCGACCTCCGCGGAGAGGGCTTTGACCTCACCCTCGGAGTCGGACAGTGCTGCTCGTGCCTCACCCTCCGTCTCCTGGGCGCCGCTTCGTGCCTTCTCGGCAGCCTCCAGCGCCTGTTCTGCCGCCTGCGCTGCCGCCCGCGTCTGCTCAACGTCCGAGAACGCCTGTTCCAGAGTTGTCTCGGCCGTTATGATCTGCCCGGCCATGGCGTTATGAGCTGCCTCGGTCTGGGCGATGTCCCGATCCAGCCGCGCAACCACCGAGCGTGCTTCTTCCAGTCTGCGTTCTGCGGCTGCTGCCCGCGCGGCAAGACGGGCTGCCTCTTCGGTCAGCCGGTCCAGACTGGTTTCCTGCTCGGTCAGGGCCTCACCGGCAAGCCGAGCGGCCTCGACGGCTTCGGCCTGCGTGTCCTGTTGAGCATCCTGCGCGGATCGAAGGTCGCCTTGTTCCTCGGTCAGCTTTTCCAACGCGCCACCGGCATCGCGTTGCAGCGTCTCCTCGCGCTCGATATCCTGCGCCATCTGGCGCGCCCTGGCTGCAAGCTGTTCGATCTCGCGCCGCGCCCGGTCCTCGCGTTCGTCGATCTGCTCGCGTTCGATGGCCATGCGCTGGACCACCGCCGATGCGATCGTCTCCTCCTCGCGCAGGGGGGGCAGGGCGGCGTCGGCAGTCTCGCGCGCCTTTGTCGCATGAAGAACGCGGCCCTCGGCTTCCGCTGCCTGCCGGCTCGCTGCCGTAAGATCCGCATCCGCTTTCGCGCGCTCGGTCTCTGCCATCCGCCACCGCAGATACAGCAGCACAGCTTCGGTCCGGCGCAACTCCTCGGCGATCTTGCGGTACCGCCTGGCTTGACCTGCCTGGCGTTCGAGCGAGGACAGGCGCTGACCCAGTTGATCCAGCACATCCTCGACCCGGGCAAGATTTGTCTCGGTTCCCTTCAGCTTGAGTTCGGCTTCATGGCGCCGCTGATAGAGACCCGAGATGCCTGCCGCTTCTTCGAGAATCCGGCGCCGCGCCTTCGGCTTCGCATTGATAAGCTCGGCGATCTGCCCCTGACGGACCAGCGCGGGCGAGTGCGCTCCGGTCGAGGCATCGGCGAACAGCATCTGCACGTCGCGGGCCCGAACGTCCTTGCCGTTGATCTTGTAGGCCGACCCGACATCGCGGGTGATCCGGCGGCTGATCTCGAGTTTAGGATCCTGATTGAAAGCCGCAGGCGCCAGGCGATCAGAGTTATCGATCACAAGCTCGACCGAGGCCGACGACCGGGTCGGACGCGAGTCGGTGCCGGCGAAGATCACGTCCTCCATCCCGTCGCCGCGCATCTGCTTGGCCCGGTTCTCACCCATGATCCAGCGCAGCGCTTCCAGCAGGTTGGACTTCCCGCAGCCGTTCGGCCCAACGACACCCGTCAGCCCCGACGAGATCACCAGATCTGTCGGATCGACAAAGGACTTGAAGCCGTTGAGCCTGAGCCGCGTGAACTGCACGAGCGAATCCCGATAACCGCACTTGGCCGCCAATCAGAAGGGCGTCTACGATTCTTGTCAATGCTGTGACAGGCCGATCTGGTGGGCGGATCAGTGTTATCCACAAGATATGGGCGCTGTGGGCATCGGCAATCCTAGCGGCAGGTCAGGAACCGGCCCATATCGGCGTGGAAGTGATCGCGGTGGAGTGCGTTGTAATCCGGGCTCAGGACTATGTTGATCCACCGGCATAGCCCATCGCGTGCAGCGCGGAGAAAACGCGCCTCTGGGCCATCGCCATCCCACCCGCTGACCAGATCGATCCGCCTGCCGTCATCCAGCGTGAAGCCCGAGATGTCGATCGCGTTCGCCGTCGCATGTTCGCTCATCCGTGTGCTGTCTCCACGACCGGTGCGCATCGCGCGGCAGGAATAGCTCGAGAAATGGTGTATCTGGCTGAGGCCGCTCCGCAGAAGATCCCGCGCTGCCGGTTGCAGATCGTTGCGCTCCCACAAATACAAACGGACCGCGATCTCGCAACGTGTCTCGACGGGTGCAAGCCGCGTCAGGTCCAGGCCGCTCAGTTCCACCCGGTTGCGGATGTGGCAGGTGTCGGAGTCGACCAGATCCTCCCGAAACGCGGCACGTGCGACGCTGCGCGCCAGAACGGCCCGGCAAGTGTCATCGCGAAAGCTGATCGTTCGAAGCTTCCAGCGCATAACAGGGTTCGGTTCATCGCTCAGCACCAGCGGAGACCAGGGTTGCCACGGACGCGGCACATCCTCGGGCCGCAGGACCATCAGGCTCACGCACAGGATCGCAGCCAGCGCAGCCCAGACCCTGATCATCATCGGATTTCGTGTCCGTAGATGGAATCCTGCATCCGCCAGATCAGGCGCGGCATCAGGCGGTCACCCAACCACAGGGCGCCATAAGCGCCCAGGCGAAGCAACGGATCACTCAGGTGGAAGATGTCGGAATTTCGGGCGGAGCGCTTCTGAATCGCCGTCACACGGTCGATCCGGTCGGCATAATGATCTTCACAAACCTGAACCACATCCGCGCTGTGCTGCAGTCGAAATGCCAGGGCGCACGCATCTTCGATCGCCTGCACCGCACCCTGCGCCATCGAGGGCAACATAGGATGACATGCGTCCCCCAGCAGGATTGCGCGTCCATCGGACCAGCGTGGCAGCGGCGGGCGCGTGAACAGCGACCAGCGATGCATGCTCTCGGCCTTCGCCAGGATGGCCTCGATCACGGGATGCCAGCGTGCGAAGTCACGCGCGGCTGCGGCTGTTTCGCCTGCAATGTCCCAGCCTTCCTCGCGCCAACCCGGCTGATGAACGATCCCGACGAAGTTCACCAGCGTCCCGCCCCGCAGATAGGTGGTGACCGCGTGCTGGCCCTTTCCGACCCAGACGCACCCCGCTTGTGGAGGCCGGTCTTCGCCCAAGACCTCGACCGGAACAACGGCACGCCAGGCCGTGTTGCCCGTGAACACCGGAGTCTCCGGGCCCAGCATCTGCGTGCGGATTGCCGAGTGTATGCCATCAGCGCCGATGAGCAGATCGAAGGGCTCGGTTTCACCATCTTCGATGACGGCACGAATGCCGCCAGGGCATTGGCGGTAGCCGAGTACCCGAGATGCCGTCTGCACGCTTCCCGGTGCGCGCTGTTGCAGCAGGTTGTAGAGCGCGCCGACAAGATCGGCCCGATGCACCTGGTAATACGCCGCGCCCCATCGTTGCCGCGCGATCCGGCGCATCGGGATGGAAAAGATCTGCGTGCCCGAGATCCCCAACCGCATCTCGACAGTTTCGGGTTCATAGACCAGCCCGCCCAACCGGTCGATCACGCCAAGCCGGTCCAGGATCTTCGTACCGTTCGGGCTGATCTGGATCCCGGCGCCAACCTCGGTCAGTTCCGGCGCTTGCTCCAGCACGGTGACCTCCCAGCCGATCTGGATCAGGCATAGAGCAACCGTCAGGCCACCGATCCCTCCTCCGACAACGACTGCCCGCATCAGGCCGCTCCCGCTCCATTCCGCGCCGCAACAGGGCAAGCAGCCCGGGATTGCCTGACGGATCACGCGCGTTCTAGATACCGAACTGAGTGACGGGATAAAGCGGAGAACGCGCGATGGGCGGAATTGTCGTGGTCGGCGGCGGACAGGCGGGGGCGTCTCTGGTCGCGAAGCTGCGCAGTCTTGGGTATGATGGCGCGTTGACGCTGATCTCTGAAGAGCCGGTTCCGCCCTATCAGCGTCCGCCGTTGTCCAAGGCGTATCTCATGGGCGACATGACTGCCGAGCGCTTGTTCCTGAAGCCTGAAGCGTTCTATGCCGACCAGAACATCGATCTGCGCCTTAGTGCGCGCGTTGATCGGATCGACCCTGCGGCGAAGACCGTTCATATGGGCGGCGCGAAGATTTCGTACGACCATCTCGCGCTCTGCACCGGTTCGGTTCCGCGACGCCTGCCCGCGGCAATTGGCGGTGATCTCGACGGCGTCTTCGAGGTCCGCACCCTGACGGATGTAGATGAAATGTCGCCGTCGTTTCAGGCTGGCCGCCATGTTCTTGTAATCGGAGGCGGCTACATCGGCTTGGAAGCGGCTGCTGTTGCATCCAAACTGGGCTTGAAGGTCACGTTGGTCGAGATGGCGGAGCGCATTCTTCAGCGCGTCGCGGCCCCGCAAACCTCGGACTACTTTCGGTTATTGCATGCCAGCCATGGGGTCGATCTGCGCGAGGGCGTTGGGCTCGAACGGCTGCTTGGCGACAGTCACGTCACCGGTGCAAAGCTGAACGACGGCACCGACTTGGCGATCGACTCTGCAATCGCCGGGGTTGGCATCGCGCCAGGGTCATCGCTCGCCGAGGCTGCGGGACTGACGATCGATAACGGTATTCGCACCGATGATCGCGGCCGAACGTCAGACCCGTCAATCTGGGCGGCGGGAGATTGCGCCTCGCTCCCCTATCGAGGACAACGCATCAGGTTGGAAAGCGTGCAGAACGCCATCGACCAGGCTGAAGCGGTGGCGGCCAACATGTTGGGCGCCGATCAGGCCTATATCCCGAAACCGTGGTTCTGGTCGGATCAGTACGACGTGAAATTGCAGATTGCCGGATTGAACACCGGATACGACCGGGTTGCCGTTCGTCCCGGCGACAAACCGGGGACCACCTCGCACTGGTATTACAAAGGTGAGGAGCTGCTCGCTGTCGATGCCATGAATGACGCCCGGAACTACATGATCGGGAAGCGACTGATCGAAGGCGGAAAGTCGCCCGCGCGCACGGTTATCGAAGATCCTGCTACCGACATGAAAGCGCTTTTGAAGTGAGTTTGCGCAGCTAGCGCACGAGGATCACGACACGCCGGTTCTTCTCTTCCTTCAGGACCGTCGGGATCTTGAGTTTGGCCTCGCCGAACCCCCGGAACGAGATCTCGACGGCATGCCCGCCCGGAAGCTCGCGATCCACGGCCCTCGCAACACCGGCCGCCCGCGAGCGTGCGATGGCCCGGTTCGACGCTGTGTCGCCAACGGCGGCGGCATGCCCGGCGATCAGAACCTCTCCGGCATCCCGGCCCGCGGCTGCTCGGGCGACCGCCATGATCTGCTCATGAGCTTCGTCAGAGATCTGCGTGTTGTCGAAGTCGAAATAGATCTCGAAGATTTCCGGCGGCGGCGGGGCGGCACCCAGCGCCGGCGCAAACGCATCTCGGATCTCGCCTTCGTCTACCGGTAGGTCGCCGACATCATCGCCGACGCCTGCTGCGGCGAAGGCCTGATCCAGCGTAAGCGAGTTTCCACCCTGATGCGTCAGTTCGATCCCGCCGGTCTCACCGTCCTTGGGGAGCACCACGGCCATGTTGTCCGGCAAATCTGCCAGATCCACGACCAGTTGCAGGGCGGATTCAAAATCCTCGCGGCAGGCCGCGATCTGTGTGGTCTGATGGCCTTCCTCGAGCTGCTCGACCCAGCAGTCGTAGTGAACCTGAGCCTCTCCGATCTGTTGACCGGCGCGCAGCATTGGGCCCGGCGCTGATATGTAGGCGCGCAGCGTCTCGGCTGCGATGACCATGGGGTCATCGTCCGGACGCTCGATGCCGCGCTCGGCAAGCCGAAGCGGAGCAACCGCTGTTCCTGCTGCTGCGGCCTCAGCCCGCTTCAGGAACCGCGCGCCGTCGACCCAGTCGAAATGCGTCTCGATCTCGGCCTTCGCGAACCGAAGATATCCGACCTGCAACGCCGCCAAATAGGGATCCTCGTTGACCGGCAATGCCGCGATCCGGCTGGCATCCCACGCCGAACCGTCAGCCCAGTCAGGAACGTTGGTACTCTGTTCGGCACAGGCGGACAGGCCCAGTGCCGCCAGCACCGCGGTCGAGAGTCTGAGGTTCATCAAGCTCCGCCGACCCGCACAGCGAACTGAGTTCCTTTGACGCCAAGAACGGTTGTCGGCATCAGCACGCGCATCGCCAACGGACGGCTTTTCGCGATGTCGCCCGAGGTTGCCGTCAGACTGCCTTGCGTCAGCCGCAGATCGAATTCGTCCTGCTTGCCGGGTTTCGCATGGGCGTATTTCTCAAGACCCAGCGACGTGTCGGGACCCAGACTCACGCGTGAGTTGTCAGAGAAGGTCATGCCGACTGCGCTGTTCTCTCCGGTCTTGATGACATCGTCCTCGAACAGTTCCGCCCCTTTTTCAGCCGCGATTTCGACACCATCGCGGACGATCTTCACATCGCCGGACGCAACTTTCACCAAACCGATACGATCCGCGGCTTGAGCAGACATCGCCCAGCCCAACAAAAGCGGGACAAGGACGAACCTGAGAATGATGTTCATGACAGACCTCCGATTGACAAAGTTTAGCTCAGACTCGAGACTCGCTCACTATGATTTTACCGCCGGTTCAGCATTTTGATCAGATCGCGCGCCTGAGTTGCACGGATGACATCTGACTTCCCGGTTTCCAAGGCCGGTCTTGACCAGGCCTTCGCGTTTTTGGCGCAATCCGGCGCTGAATTCGGCCTGCCCGAGGCCGTGTCCCACCGCCTTTCGATCATTCTGGATGAGCTTTGTTCAAACATGATTCGCCACGATGGTACGCTTGGCGCCGCTGATTCCTTCGCCCTCGAACTGGATTGCGGTGACGACGTGGTCGTTCTGTCCATCATGGACCCGGGGTTGCCGTTCAACCCGTTCGAACACAGCCAAGACAAGAAACCTGAAATCGGTGGACACGGAATCAGCCTGATCAAAGGACTTTCGAGATCCGTAGATTATTCTCGCAAAAATGGACAAAATAAGATCACGATCGCGCTTGATATCGCAGAATGACCACAATCCATTTGCAAAACACGGCCAGTTGAGTTCAATCTAGGGTAGAATGGAAGCGTTCGGTTGACGCGTCCTGGTGTGAGTGAAGCAGCATAGAGGGTATTGAAGTGCTCCGTATTCATGAAGAACTTGTGCGCGGCGTGCCAGTAATCTTCCTCAGCGGTGACTTCAGGGCCGCCGATACCCAGAGCTTTCGCGAGACTGTCTTCGACTTCGCCGACCGTGTCGCCGATGAAAGCCTCATTGTCGATGTCACCAACCTCACCTGGGCGTGCAGTGGCGCGTTGCGCATTCTTGCACTCGTGCAGCGCAAGCTCTCGATCCTTGGCGCGCGTCTGATCGTGACAGGCATGTCCGGCCCTGTGCGCGAGGTCTTCGAGCTTTGCCAGCTTGATAGTCTGATCGAGACCGGGATCTGCCCCCGCAAAACAGCGCTCGAACTGCAAAGAACCTCGTAGACCGTCTTGCACGGTTGTCGCCGGACGGATCGCGATGCTACGCGTTTGGCAAGCGAAGCTGGCGGAGCAGGCGTATGGACCCGATGACGGCAGGCATCACCCGGGCGGGCGACGGGTTCGACGACATTTCGTGGAACATCCTCGGCCAGACCTACGTGCCAAAGCACCTGACGGAAAGCAGCTTCTCGTGGCACGCGACGCTGCCGCCGGGCACCTTTGTCCCGCCGCACATCCACCCAGAGCAAGATGAATTCATCTACATGTTCGAAGGCGTGCTGGACCTGCTGCTCGACGGTGAAGAGAAAGTCGCCCGTCCAGGCGACCTCGTGCGGCTGCCGCGCGGCATCCCGCACGGGATCTTCTCAAAGCAGGATTACGCCGCGAAGTGCCTGTTCTGGGTTTCTCCGGCACGGCGGCTCTACGAGTTGTTCTGGCAGCTTCACACCATGGCGGATGCCGATCCGGCCGAAATCGTTGCGGTCTCGGCCAAGCACGAGGTCGATTTCCTGCCGCCGCCGGATGCAGATTAAGCGATGAAGGTACTTATCGCAGGCGGCGGCATCGGCGGCCTCGCCCTCGCACTCATGCT
>JBHJIZ010000094.1:0-18587 GCA_050043005.1 Paracoccaceae bacterium | reverse complement strand
CCGATCTGCGTCGACGAGAACACGTCGCTGGTCATCGACCTGGATCTGACGGTCGCCTGCCCGGTCGAGGTTCCGGGCGGTGACGATGGCCTCGACATCTGCGTCCTGCGCAAAGAGGAAGACAACAATCTCGGCGAGGACACCGAGAAGCCGCACGAGTTGACCTTCACGCTTGGCGACGGGCTGAGTGACGTCGTCAATTCCTTGCAGGATGATGACAAGGTCGCCGTCGAATCGACCGGTGCCACCGATGATGACGGCACGTTCTTCATTGTCGTCTCGCGCGAGGACGACCCGAGCAAGGTCGACAAGCAGTTCTTCGCGGGCGATGTCGCCTTCGGGGGATCGTTCACCGCGGAGACGGCTGCTGTCGGCGAGGATTTCGGCGGCGAAACCAAGATTTTCATCTTCGACGAAGAAGGCGGTGAGCTGCTGCAGAAGATCGAGTTCCACACCTCGTGCTCGCAGCCCATCGCGATCGGGGACCAGTACGGTTCGGTCTCGCTGACCGGAGCGGCGGTCGAGGGCAAGGACACCGGCACGGTCTACGAGTTCGGCGGCACGACGACGGTGATCGAGGACTTCGGCGAAGGCGACATCGTCTACTCGATCGCGGGCGGGGCGGACGCGGCGCTGTTCCAGGTCGATCCGGACACCGGCGCGGTGAGCTTCGTCGAGGCGCCCGACTTCGAGAACCTGCCCGCCGATGGCGGTGCGTTCGCGAACAACGGCATCTTCCAGGTCGTCGTCCGGGCCACGGCGAAGAGCGACGCGGGCTGCTTCACCGAGGAATTGCTGAAGGTCAAAGTCAACGACGTCGTCGAGCTTGGCTCGCTGTCGGGGCGGTACTTCTGCGACGACGATGCGGACGGGCTGGACAATGACGGGCCGGGCAACGGCATCCAGGGCGTGCTGGTCGAGCTGTTGGACGCGAACGGCGATGGCCTGGGTGTCTTCACCGAGACCGACGCCGACGGCAATTACCAGTTCACCGACCTGGTGCCGGACAGCTACGGCGTGAAGTTCACGGAGCAGGCATCCGGGAAGGTCCTGACCACGCAGAACGTCGATGGCGACGTGTCGGACGACATCGACTCCGATGCCGAGGACATCGGCGGCTTCATGTCCGTCATCCAGGACATCGTCGTCGTCGCCGGACAGGACACCCCCGACAACGACGCGGGGGTCACGGATGTCGAGCAACAGCGCATGGCGCGGCTCGTGGAAGAGGTCGACCCATTCTATGAGCAAGCGGCGGATTACGAGCGAGATTTCGGCACGCAGGACGCGCCCGATATCCTGGTCGAACTCGCTTACTTCAGTTACGGGCATCTGCTGGGGTCGAGCGAGAACGAGATCATCGCGGATGGTCCCAAGGACTCCTGGATCTTCGCCATGGGCGGCGACGACACGGTTGACGGCGGCGGCGGGGATGATGGTCTGCACGGAGGGGCGGGCGACGACTTGCTGCGCGGCGGTCTCGGCCAGGATCTGCTGGATGGCGGTACGGGCACCGATGTGCTCGAGGGCGGCGCCGGGATCGATATCTTCGTGTTCCGTAAGGGAGACGGCGTCACGGATATTCTGGATTTCGAGCTCAGTTACGATGTTCTCGATCTCGAGGGGTTCGAGAATCTCGACTACGAGGCTCTGACGGCGGCCGGTGAGCAGGTCGGCGACGACATCGTCTACACGCTGGGCGAAGACACGCTGATCCTTCGTGGCGCCACTCTGTCCACGATGGAAGAGATCGACCTCTGCGTGCGATGAATATGTGCGATCTCCATAACGATTGCGACGTTCCCGCGCCCGGCCTCGCTGACGCTTGCGGTCAGCGGCGGCACCGCACCCAGGCCGATGGCGACAGTTGGTGGGCCTCTGGCTTCCCCCAGGCGAGACCCGCAGTCCCAACGCCGCATCGTCCCGTGTTTCCGAACCGCACGGGCGCGCATTCGACGCCTTGGTAATGACGTTGGATTGGGACTCGTTCCGGGTGATCCTGGCGGTTGCGCGAGAAGGCAGCCTGATCGGCGCTGCCCGGCGACTTGGCGTGAGTCACACCACCGTTGGCCGTCAGTTGAAGCGCGCGGAAGATGACTTTGGTGCGCGCCTGTTTGACCGGTTGAGCAATGGCTTGTTTGCCACAAACGCCGGGAACTCCGCGATCGCCGTCGCCAAGCGCATGGAACGCGAGATCACGGCGGTAAACCTGAAAATCAGGGGCACGGACCGGTCTGAGTCAGGCGTCATCAGGCTGTCTTTTCCGCACATGGTCCTGGCCTTCGGGCTTTCAGACGAGATCCGCGCATTCTCGGAACTCTACCCGAACATCAACTTTCAATTGAACGCGACGGATACATTGGCGGACTTCAAGGAGCGCGAACTGGACGTTGTCATCCGTGCTCAGAACAACCCGTCAAGCGGCCTTTGGGGGTTCAAGATTGCGACGGCCCACTTTGCGTTTTACGCTTCGCGTGACTTCCTGACGAAGTGGGACGACAGAATTCGCACGGCGCCACAGACGACTCCGATCCCGTTCATTGAAGTAAACACCGCCGATCCCGCGGCTGACCGCGAGCAATTCATCAGGCACTATCCGCTCGCGCAGACAGTCACTGAATGCAACGGCCTGGATAGCATGCTTCCGCTTGTCAGGTCTGGGTTTGGTGTCGGTCGACTTGCCAAATACATGGCCAAAAGCTTCCCCGAGCTGGTGCATGTTTGCGATTGCGACGACGAGTGGAGCCGCCCGCTGTGGATCCTGACACATCCTGATTTTCGCGATACACGCCGGATCCGCCTGTTCATGGACTTCATCAAAGAGAGATTTCGGAGCCGAGACGAGTTCTTATAACTCAGTGGAGCCCGAGCAGCTTAATCGTGCAAGTAGTACGCTTTCCGATTCAAGAAGACCACATTCATATGTGGTTCCGTTGTGTTTGTTGTGTCTTTGTTTTCGATTATCTTTTCGACCAAGCGAATGGTTTCTCGTCGGGTGAGGATTCGGCGGGCACGAGGCCCAAACCCAGTCTCTGGATCGTCCTTGAGGTCGGGGAGTACGGCCATGATCTCCCCACGCTGTGCCGATGTTAACTGTTGAAGGGCGGTCGGCCCGGGATAGAAGCTTTCGACGCCAGAGCCTTCGGCGAAAATGACCTGATGGGACTGGAGGAGGATCGTGTAATAGGTCACGCTCCGTTTGCCCAACATCTGGCGCACCCCAGGCAGCCCGACCAAGCCGCGGGACAGGCCAAGCGCTTCGGGCACGCCGAAGAGATCTTGTACCAGAGGTCCCTGGAAAAGCAGGCGATGAAGCGGGGAAACCGCAAAAGTTCTTCTGGGTAAACCGTTGCCCAGCGCCCCTTGCTTGATCTGGATCGGCTTGTGCCGAGTTTCGGTCGACCTGAACTCCATGCCCCTTTTACCGATCCACAGGATCGGTTGCGGGCCAACGTCGCGCGTCACGACCTGATCGCCAACCTTCAGATCCTCGACCGGCACCTGGCCGCCGGGAACCGCGATGAGCGTTCCAGGGGTGAAACATACCGGCGGTGCAACGATGATAAAGTTCGATGATGAGAAATCGCCAGGCTCTTGCCCTTCAATTACAATGACCGATCCGTCGTCCAGCGTGACCTGCGTGTCACCGCCCAGATTGACCATCCGTGCCTGGATGTCGGCAAAGGTGTCGACGCCTTTCGAGCCGATTTCGATTGAGTCGCTGGTTTCGTCGAAGTCTGTGATAACGTCGCTGCCGGCGCCATCGTAGAATGCAATTACGTCGCTACCGCTTCCTGTCTTGATCGTGTCATCGCCGATACCACCATCGATACGATCTGAACCGCTGCCTCCTTCGATCTCGTCACTGCCGACGCCACCATAGGCCGACATGTCACCGCTGCCGCCCTTGATAAACTCGTCGCCGTCGCCGCCATAGACGATCCCGCCGCTTGCGCCGAGGTCGAGTGCATCGTTTCCAGCGCCGCCATAGACGATATTGAAACCGGACTTAGCATCGACGACGTCGTCGCCCGCGCCACCGTAGACCAGATCATTGCCTGAATCCGTCTTGAATTCGTCGTCGCCGCCGCCGCCGAAGATCGTATCGTTGCCCTGCTGTCCGTCGATCTTGTCATCATCGTCGCCGCCGAAGATTGTGTCTTCGCCCTCGCCACCCTTTAGGTCGTCTACGCCGGTGCCGCCATAGATCGTGTCGTCGTCGCCTTCGCCCTCGAGCTTGTCGGCGCCGCCACCGCCATAGACGAGGTCGTCGCCGTCATTGAACTGGACGTCATCCGAGCCAGAGCCACCAAAAAAGGTGTCATTTCCAGTCGTACCAGACATTCTGTCGCCTCGACCAAGCCACGCCCTATACTGATGAGACGTGTGTGGTTAAGGTTGTGTGTAAGAAAACAGAGAAAGGTGAGCTGAATTCGGGCTTGTAAGTCTTACAGTCTTTTCGCCGCACTCCGTATGCACTGGCTGTCTGTGCCCTGAAAAGACTAGAGTTTTACGCTCAATACTCGCAATCAGCAATGTTGTGCCGTGGGATCTCGACCTGCCTTGCGCGATCTTAGTGTGCAGATGTCGCGGTCACTCGGCTCTCTGATATCGCCCGCCAGTTGAGACGCACGGGGCGTATTCGTTGAGCTTTAAGATCCGCCAAAGGATCGCAGGCATCCGCCCGCGTTGAGCGGGCCTGAATCCAGGCAAAAGCTCTCAGATCAGCAATGCCGTTCTAGGAAGGCAAGGACCTTTGCCCATGCCTGACTTGCCGCGTCAGCATGATACGCGTCCCGATGATCGTTGAAGAACGCGTGCTCGGTGCCTGGGTAGACCGTTATCTCCGTTCCCGGGTTGTCTTCCAGGTCCGCGCGAAGGCGTTCGACATCTTCAGTCGGGATAAGGCCGTCCGTTTCCGCGAACACGCCGAGATAGGGCGACGCGATCATGCGCGTGATCTCGATTGGCAGGAATGGTTTGTTGGACATGCGCGGGAAGTTGATCCGGCCATAGAAATTGATCGCCCCTGCAAGCCGCGTGTCGAAGGCTGCCAGATTGTGCGCGAAGCGTCCGCCCATACAAAAACCCCATGCAAAGACGCGCCCGAAATCGTGCCCGTCCGGTCCGGAGAGCGCCCAATCCAATGCATGACGGCAATCGCATGTCGCCCGCACGTCGTCGAAAGACTTGAACGTCTCGCCCCACGTCTCTGCCGGGTCGCTTGGGACGGGTGGTTTCACCCCCCGGAACAGGTCACAGACGACGGCCGCGTATCCTTGTGCCGCCAGCCGGTCCGCAACCTCGCCCATATGCGCTGTCAAGCCCCAAAGCTCGACCTGCATCAGGACCGTGGCCTTGGGCCTGCCATCGGGCAGGCTGAGATAGGCGTCCATCTCGCCACCGGTTGCCGGGATCGTGCAGTTCGGCGCGCGCATCGGGCGGGTCTCCTTACCGGAAGAGAACAGAGGGCAGCCACGTGGCAAGCGCTGGGAACACAAAGACCGTGGCCAGTGCCAGAAGCTGGATCGCGATGTAGGGCAGGACGCCGCGATAGATGTCGGTTGTGCGGACCTCGGGCGGTGCCACGCCGCGCAAGTAGAAAAGTGCAAATCCGAATGGCGGCGTCAGGAAAGAGGTCTGAAGGTTCAGCGCGATCAACACGCCGAACCAGATCGGGTTGATGTCCGATTGCAGGATGACCGGTGCGACGATCGGCATGATGATGAAGACGATTTCGATGAAGTCGAGGAAGAAGCCCAGGACGAACACCAGCAACAGGACGGCAAGCAGCGCGCCGTTGGCTCCGCCCGGGATCGACTGCATGGCTTCCAGAACGATTTCGTCACCACCCAGCGACCGGAAGATCAACGAGAAGATCGTGGCGCCGATCAGGATCGCGAACGCGAGCGTCGAGATGCGCATGGTTGCCATCATGGTGTCGGACAGAGTTCCGGCACAGCGCAGGATCCAGAGCGCGGCTGCGACACCGGCAAGTAGGACGGCCGAGGCGATCAGAGCGACGATGATCGCGCCGGTGTCGAAGGCCGAGATGTCCTGGGCACTGAGCCGAAGATCAGCGACAGACCGCAGGACGATCAGCAGGAACGCGGCGGCCAGCCCGGCCAGCACGACTTTGCGGGCCAAGGTCGTGCCCTCGGTCTCGCGTGCCAGTCTGACGCCGGCCAGCAGCAGTGCCCCCAACGCGCCAACGCCCGCCGCTTCCGTCGGCGTCGCAGCGCCCGCGAGGATTGACCCCAGGACAGCGACAATCAGCATGACGGGCGGCAAGAGGCTGGCAAGAATGACGATCAGGCGCAGGTCCTCGCCGTCCTCCTCGACCATGGCTGGGCAGTCCGATGGGCGTAGGATGCCGATACGGAATTGATAGACCATGTAGAGAAAGGCGAGACCGACGCCGGGGATCAGCGCCCCCGCGAACAGGTCACCAACCGATACGGGGTCTGGCGCGAAGTTGCCGATCTCGCGCTGGGCCTCCATGTAGGCCCCGGACAACTGGTCCCCTAGGAAGACAAGTACGATCGACGGCGGAATGATCTGTCCAAGAGTTCCGGCGGCACAGATCGATCCGGCGGCAAGGGACGGGCTATACCCTTGTTTTAGCATTGTCGGCAGGCTGAGCAGCCCCATCGCGACAACGGTTGCGCCGACGATCCCGGTCGACGCTGCCAACAGAACACCGACCAGCGTCACGGAAATCCCCAGGCCTGCCGGAACACCACGGCTTAGACGCGCCATGTTGAGCAGAAGATCCTCGGCCACGCGGCTGCGCTCCAGGATCACACCCATCAGGATGAACAACGGCACCGCCGTCAGCACCTCGTTGAACATCGCCGTGCCGAAGATGCGCGACGGGATCGCCGACAGGTACGAGAAGTCGAACACGCCGAAGAAGCTGGCGATCGTCGCAACGATCAGCGCCGATCCGGACAGCGCGAAGGCCACGGGAATCCCGGACAGGACCGCACCGAAGGCCGCAGTGAACAGAACAAGGACGAAAAGCAGTTGCAGATCATCCATCGTCAGTTGCCACCAAGATCGTCTGTGTCCCAGGCGGGTGTGCTTTTCCGGGCAAACAGACGGGCCGCCGTCGCGATCGCTTGAAGGCCAACTGACACAGAAAAGATCACGATTGCGGTCTTCAGCAGGAACACGGCGGGGATGCCACCAGCCTGGCGGGATCCCTCCAGGACCGACCATGCGCGGGCAACATAAGGATAGCTGACCCAGAGGATCGTTACCGCGACCGGCAGGATGAAGACCAAAAGCGCGATCAGGTCGACCCGGCGCCGCGTTTCCGAACGATATCGTGCATAGAACACGTCGCCCCGAACGTGCTCGTTCACCTGCAGGACGAAGGCTGAACCAGCCAGAAAGATCAGCGCGTGGCCGTAGATTGCCGCTTCCTGCACCGAGATGACGCCGAAGCTGAAGACGTAGCGCGCGATCACCGAAAACGCCTGCGCCAACATCATGACCAGCGCACACCAGGCCGCCGCGCGCCCCAGCGCGCGATTGCATCGCTCGATAAGGTCGATGATGCTGTCCATTCTCTGATCCGGAACGCCAGCGCCGGGCGTAAGCCCCGCGCCGGCCCGTCCGTTAGCCGGCCCGCACCATCGAGCGGGCGCGCAGATAAGCTTGCTCGGACTGCTCGGTCCAGGATGCCGCCTCGGCCAGGAACGCCATGTAGCTATCGTAGACCTTTTTAGTCAGTGGATCCGCTGCCGCGGCGTCGGCAAGGACCTGTTCGGCGGCCGCGCCAAGCTCCATCATGACGTCATCGGGATACGAGCGCAGTTCGACCCCGTGCTCGGTCAGTAGCACATCCAGTGAACGGGAATGATTGGCGATAAAATCAGCCGGGTTCATGACGTTTTCCTGCGCCGCTGCCATGCGAATGACGGTCTGGTCCGCGGGGGAAAGCTCTTCCCACAGCGCGAGGTTGATCCCCAGGCTTTCTGCCGATGTCGGTTCCTGGAAGCCAGGATTGTAGAAATACTTGGCGGCTTTGTAAAAGCCGAAGCCCAGATCGATCCAAGGCCCGGCCATCTCGCCAGCATCGATTGCGCCTGATTGCAACGCCTGGAAGATCTCGCCGCCCGGCAAGGTCACTGCAGTGCCGCCAACGGCGTCGATCACCTTGCCGCCGAAACCCGGGATCCGCATCTTAAGGCCCTTGAGATCGTCGACCGAGTTGATCTCCTTGTTGAACCAGCCACCGGCCTGGGCCGACGAGTTCCCGGCCATGAAGGCCTTGATGCCAAAACCGGCCGAGACTTCTTCCCAGAGTTCCTGACCGCCGCGATGGTAAACCCAGGCGTTGTGCTCGGCGGTCGTCATGCCGAACGGGACGCCCGCGAAGAAGTTGAACGCGGTGGATTTACCCTGCCAGTAGTACTCGGCGGCATGATAGAGGTCAGCAGCGCCGCTGGCGACGGCATCGAAGGCTTCGAACGGCGGCACCAGTTCTCCGGCGCCAAAGACCTTTACGGTCAGGCGGCCGTCTGTGGCCTGGGTGATCGCGTCGCCGATCCGCTGAGAGGCGACGCCGAGGCCCGGAAACTTCTTTGGCCAGCCCGTCGCCATTTTCAGCTCGCGTTTTCCCTGCGCATAGGCAGGTGCGGCGAGCGGAGCCGCGGCGGCGCTGGCAGCGGCGGTCGTAATCAGAGCCCGGCGGGTTGTCTTGGTGGTCATCGTCTTCTCCCTTTGATGTCCGTTTTTTGGTTTCTGGTTTGGTCCGCTAGATGCCCGGAGGCAGCATGTGCGCCGTGCTTCCCCGCACGATGAGGTCGGTGGGGCACTGGATCTCACGCGGCTCACGGTCCCTGTCCTCGATGCCCTCGATCAGCAGGGACACGGCTTCCGCGACCATTTGGTCCAACGGTTGGCGCATGGTCGTCAGATCAAAGACATCCCAGCCGCTCATTTCTACGCCGTCGAAGCCAACGACCCAGACATCCTCGGGCACCTGGATGCCGATCGACTTCAGTCCGTTTATCACTGCGAAGGCAATGAGATCGTTTCCACAAGCAATCGCGTCCGGTGGGACCGAGCGTTTCATCAGGTCGATGGCGATCTGCCGGAAACGCGCATGACTGAAGTCGGGTTCGGACGGGATTCCGGATGGGATCAAGACGTCGTTGGACGCGAGCGCTTCCCGAAATCCACGCTCGCGCTCTGCCATCGTGGTCCGTTCACGAGGTCCGCTTATGTAGGCAATTCGCTGCCGCCGCCCAGCCAGCAGGTATCGTGCAAGTTCGGCCGACCCGTCGTAGTTCGTCGAGACGACCTGTGCGCAGGAGCGGCCCGGCACAGGTCGGTTCAGCGCGACCACGGCGAGATCGCGTTCAATT
Source organism: Paracoccaceae bacterium (assembly GCA_050043005.1). Classification (GTDB taxonomy): domain Bacteria; phylum Pseudomonadota; class Alphaproteobacteria; order Rhodobacterales; family Rhodobacteraceae; genus Thermohalobaculum. Next base: position 9,210 of record JBHJIZ010000094.1, on the reverse strand, counting down.
GCTGTTGCGATCGCAGACGTCTGATCGTCGGCGGCTGTAAAGACGACGCCATCGACAGTGCCTTGCAAGATGGCGTTGATCACGCCGTCAGCGCCTTCGGTTTCGGTGTTCCAGACGATCATACGCCGTCCGCGCGCCGTAAGCTTGGGGCCGAGCGCCTCCAGTATTTCTGGAACAACCGGCTTCGTGACGCGCGAAACAGCAACTCCGCTGGTATCGCTACGGCGAGTCCGCATGGCTTGGGCGACCGAATTCGGCCGATAGCTGTTTGCCTCGACAACCTGCATGACCTTGGTGCGTGTGGCTTCGCTGACATAAGGGGCACCGGAGAGAACCCGCGAGACCGTCGCTTGGGAAACACCAGCGAGCCTTGCGATCTCGGTGCTGCTGGTCCGTCGCGCTTTCGAGCTCATGATCTTGTTCACGCCCCGCTTGCAGTCAGGATCGGATGGCGAAACTCACGATCCTTTGTGTTCTGTATACGTATTCATACACAACTGAGTCGACGAACTCAACGTTTCCTCGCGTTCAGCAAACGTGGCATGCGGTACTGGATGCAAACCGTCGACAGCACGGTTCTTCGCCATTCACGGATCGACCGCAACTGGGTTGCTTTGGCATGCGATGAGTTCCAAGCGCCACGCCGCTTTCCGGCCCAGCCCTAGGGCGCAACTCAGGCTTTGGCGGCAAGACCGATCGAGATCACATCGATGCCCAACGACACCTCGACATCGACCCGGTCGCCCGGCTCAACCTCCCGGATTGCGCCAAACGGGTGGTAGCACGTTCCCCAACTCGAGGTTCGATCGTCGCTCGACAGCACCGTGCCGCCAGGAAAACAGATCTTCATCCATTGCTCGACCCCGGCTACTGTCCCCGGGCGGTGAGCCTCCAATGGGCCCGAGCACCTACGCGGCGTCATAAGGTCTTCGCCCCTTAGATCGATCTCGGCGACCCCTACGGGCAAAGACAGCCGATGGTGCGGCGACGCCTCGGGAACCTGATGCGCCGCTGCATCCAGCAGGGCCAGTGGCGACAGATCAAACTCCTCAACCTGCCACCATGGCGCGTCGCCCGCGATCACATCGCCACAGAGGACAGCCTCTAACCCAATGAACTCAGGCAGCAGCGCCGCCCCGGGCACGAGCAACTCTTCCTGCGCATGGTGCAGTGTCGGCGCCAGCCCTTCCGTGAGCGCGGAACGACACAGGATTTCGTGCACCAGAAGCTCCGCCCGGCACGGCAGATCGCGCCCCGGGATGACCTGGGAAGAATGCATGTTCAGCACTGTGATCCGGTCTGTGAAACCGTTCCGGGCAATGCACTGCTCGGCGATCCTGGCCAGCAGCGGGTTCACCTCGACCGTCCAGACATGCTCCGCTCCGGCCTCGGCTGCCATCATGGCCAGCACGCACGTGCCCGCACCGATTTCAAGCACCTGCATGCCTGGCATCACGTTGGCCCGGATCGCATCGTGGTAGGCCCGCGTCCGCATGCGGTCCCGCAGCATCTTCCAATGCCAGTCCGGAACCTGCGAGTAGACGAGGTCGTCAGTAACTGCCCAGACATTGCGGCGAGTTGGTGCCGCCGCGCGCAGGGCGATGGCCGCCTGCGCCAGATCGGCAAGCGGGTAGTCGCACATGGACTGCTTCAACAGCTCCGCCACAGCGTCGTATCCATCGGGGGCAGCGAGCAGGCGCATGGCCTCGTCGCGGATACCGGGCGGGAAATCGGTGCCTTCGGGATCCAGTGGTACGGGTTCGACAAGTGGGTGATGCATGCGTGGTTCTACAATATCTGGTCGCGCAACTTGGGTATGGCGCGAAAACCCCCATGGGAGTTGTCGCGCCACGAATTCCATAGACCGAGTTTTTTCACGCAGGCTGATCTGCCGTTTCACCGTCGCCAGCCAAGCGGTCGTTGCGGCTCGCTTTAACCAAGCCCGGAACTTTCGTGATCTTCATCAGCCGATCGTATTGTCTCGGTCACCGCGTGTTGTTCATCGGCAGATGCAACCTGCGCCGTGGACGCCGCCGCTCAGAACGACTTACGACCCGGACGCTTCCGCACGAAGGTGGTTGCCACATCTTCCAAGCTTTGATCCGGAGCGTTGATCGTGCCGGTCCAATTTGTGTTCAAATTCGAGAAGCTGTGGACGGGAGTCGTTACGGTCTTCGTAAACATGCCGGAAAGCGCGAACCCACCCTCGGCTTGGTCCAGCGCCTCGTCTTGTATCTCTTCAGCATCCGCCAGATTGGCGTCCGATTGACCGGTCTTTGTGTCGTTGCTCATGCTCGGGTTCCCCTTCAGAAAGATGAAACATCATACCAGGACTCCCGACGCTAGAAAGTTGCATTTGTTACTAACGGATCTGAGGCGCGGAGACTGGATCGCGCACGTGACGCGCCGAGCCCTCAGAACGTCTGAGTCATCTGTATCGCAGGATCTCGCAATCAGGCCCCAGGTCACTTTCGACAGCGTTTGGGCATTTCAGCTTAGCCATCGCCCAACTCGCCGATATCGGAACCTCGTGCGACCTGCGGGTTCGCGTGTCACGACGAAGCCATTCGAACGACTGCAGAGCCGCAGAGCTTTGACCAACGAGGTGGTCAATCCTTCTGAAGCGTCTTTCACCGACAGGATTTTCTAATCCGCAAAGCTCGGTCAGATCATGTGAACATATGTGCCGGGAGCGGGCACATGCTCGCCGACCGACTGTGTTTCCTCATCCAACAACCGCGCCGCCACGCGCGCGCTGGAATGCTCCGCCAACCATGCCGCCATTTCCGGCCACCATGACCCCGCGATTGGTTCGTGCTGCTCGAGCCAGACATCCGGAGCCTGGTAGAGTGAGTTCGGCGGCCGGTGTCCGATCCGGTAATGGCGATTTCGATGTCCGGGTTCGCTGAGGATACCACCGTTATGACCGCCATTCGTCAGGACAAAAGTCAGGTCGCAATCTGTGAACAGCCTAAGCTTGTAGGCTGATCTCCAAGGGGCAATGTGGTCGGTCTCTGTCCCGACGGCAAACAACGGCGCTTGGATGTCCTTCAGCGCCACGACCCGCCCTTCGACAGAGAAGCGACCTGCGCTTAGCCGGTTTTCGAGAAACAGTCCGCGCAGGTACTCCGAGTGCATGCGCGCCGGCATCCGTGTGGTGTCGTTGTTCCAGACCGTCAGATCCGAGGGTAGATCTTCCTCTCCGAGGAAATAGCGCCGAACGGCGCGATGATAGATCAGATCCTCGGCCCGGATCGAGGCGAATGTCCGTGTCATCTGCGGCCGGTCGAGATATCCCTGCAGCCACATCAGATCCTCGACGAACGCGACTTGGCTATCATCGACAAAGAGCAGAAGTTCACCGGCCTCCGCGAAGTCGACCTGCGCTGCCATCAACGTCACAGTGGCCATGCGATCGTCGCCATCGCGCGCCATCGCCGCTGCCGCGATCGCCAGAAGCGTGCCACCCAGGCAGTATCCGTTCAAATGGACCTTGTGTCCGGGAACGATGCTCTCGATCCTGTTGAGCGCCGCCAGAACGCCTTTCACCCGGTAGTCGTCGAATGACGTCTCTGCCTGCTCCGCGGATGGATTAAACCAGGAAATCATGAACACCGTGAAGCCCTGATCGACGAGGTATTTCACCATCGAGTTGTGCGGTGAAAGGTCGAGTATGTAGTACTTCATGATCCAGGCTGGCACGAACAGGATGGGCTCGGCATGCACCTGTTCGGTCGTGGGTGCGTATTGGATCAGTTCGAACAACTCGTTTCGGAAAACGACCTTGCCGGGCGTGCAGGCCAGGTCCTCTCCGACCCGAAAGCCCTCTGGTGCTGGTTGCCGCGCCTGCGTGGCGGTTCGCACCACGTCCGACCAGAAGTGCTGGCTTCCCTCGACAAGATTCTCTCCACTGCTTGACAGCGTCTTTTGAAGGATCTCTGGGTTCAACCAGGGAAAATTCGAGGGCGACACCAAATCCAACGCCTGGCGGACCTGAAAACGCGCCCGATCTGCATCTCTCTTGGCGAGACCGGGCATCTCCTCGGTCGCGGCGTTCCACCAGTCTTCGGCCGCGAGAAAGGCCTGCTTCCAAGCGGCAAAAGGTCCAGCGTTCCAGCTCGAATCCGTAAAGCGGTGATCGTGAGGCCGTGGGCCGAACGGGGCTGAGGTCCCGTGATTGGACGAGAAAGTCGACATATGCTCGACGAGCAGTGCTGCGTTTCGCGCAGCGCGTTCGGCCAGTTCCAACTGCCGGCCGGGCGAGCGGCTCAGATGAAGGGTCCAGTCCATCCAGGTTGCGAGCATCGAATGTGGTGAGACGCCAGCCGTCATCTGCGCGAGCGCGGCACGTGTGGCGCGATCGAGCTTCTCGTAGGGATGCGCCGGACCGGGAGGGTGCGCGCTGGTCCCTGTCGGGATCTCCACCGGTGCGTTGCCGGGGATCTTGGTGTCGGAATGGACATTCATGCTGCGAACCATACTGCGAATCGCTATGACACGATTTGATCCGTCTCAATTTCTCGCCGATCCGCAACGACATCTCATCGAGCCGGACTTCGACGTTAATCTCGAATGAGTTGTTCAGTGCCCGGAACCCACTGCGCAGAACAAAACCCTGCTCAATCGAGAGTGCTTGGCTTTGATTGATTGCCGCTGTGCGGCACGATTCCAGGCGTGAACGCGCCCGATGCAATCCCGGAGTAGATAGTTGATCCCGGATCTTCGCCGGAACGATCGGCAGGTTTTTTTGGGGGGAAGGCGGCTTCTCAAACGTTATCACCAACGCAAACCGCTTGATGTCTTCCTCAGAACCAACCTCAATCGGTATCGACGCTAACCAGATCGAGTGTACCTTTGCCGATATCGATGCCGATGGAGGTTGGTCCATCAAAACCATTCTACGCCATGTTTCTTCTCGTAACTGCAGGTGAAACAGGCCCTAGCTGACTGGCTAAGTGAAGTAGCCGGTACATCCCATTGGCTGACAAGGGCGACTGCGACCCTGCAGCGCCTGGTTATTCTGTATTCAAACATTCGATCTGGGGACTGGATCCGAACACCACCGGCTTGGGTTCACGAAGAGATGGGCAAGCCTGCGCGAACGGTACCTTGTGAAGGCTTTGCTCCGCCTTTGGGATTGAGAGCAGTCAGTCGAGTTCGACAACGATGAAGATCAAAGCCGCGCCAACGCTCAAAAGCGCCAACCTCGCGGGTGGATTGAACTGACCGATGACTCCATAGGATATCGCTGCAAGCCCGAGACCCACCTTTACCGCTGCGAACAGGGCAAACGCCGTTCGATCCTGCAAGGCGATCAGATCGGGGTTCGCGATCATGCCCAGCGGGATGATGTAAAGGCCGACACCCAGCGCCATGGCATAGAGGGCAACCCGCAACCAGTTCTCGCCGACCATACCCGCTGCAATAAACACCGCTCCGCAGACCGGCGGCGTGATGGTGCTGAGCAGTGCGAACCAGAAGACGAAGAGATGCGCTTGCAGCGGGTCAAGTCCCAGCTTGATCAGAGCCGGTCCCGCCACCGAGATGCAGATTACGTAGGCGGCCGTTGTCGGGACCTCCATCCCGAGGATCAGGCATGCCAAGGCTGTCAGCAACAGCGAGGGCCACAAGAGCCCCCCCGAACCCGACAGGATCAACGAGGTAATCTTTACCCCCAGACCCGTGATCGACAGCACTCCTATGACGATTGACGCGCAAAGGATGATCGAGGCGATCATCGCAATCTGGCGCCCGCCAGTCAGGCAGGCTTGCTCGACCCGATCCAGAGAACGGCGCCAGTCAATGTTGAGACGAGCGTCGACCGGCAGCAATGCGAAGCCCGTCAGAATGGCGAGTGCCGCTGCGTACTGCGGCGTCAGGCGGGCTCCGAACATGCTCCACATCAGCACGGTGAATGGCACAAAGAAGAATACCGCCGTGATTGCGACGTCGCGCCCGCTCGGCTGGTCGTCGGGTGCGACTGGCGGCAGATCGTGGCGTGCTGCGAAAGCGTTGATGCCGATCCAGACCGCAAAAAAGTAGAGAACCGCGGGCAGTAGCGCGGCTGCCATGATCTCGACATAAGGCACGCCGGTCAGCTCGACCATCACGAATGCGCCTGCACCCATGAGAGGCGGCATTATCTGCCCGCCGGAAGATGCCACCGCCTCGACCGCGCCGGCCATGCGCTTGGGATAGCCCAGCCGTGTCATTGCCGGCAACGTGATTGCCCCGGTCGACGCCACATTCGCGGAGGCAGAGCCCGAGATCGACCCGAACAGCGCCGAGGACAGGACCGAGACCTTGGCGGCTCCGCCGGTAAGGCGCCCCGCCGCGGCCATGGCGATGTTCATGAATCCCTGTCCGGCTTCACCGGCATTCAGCACCGCGCCAAAGATCACGAACACCGCAACCACATTGACCGAGACCCCGGTCAGGCTGCCCCAGAGTCCGCCTTCGGCAATTGTCAGCGTCCCCAGGAACGAGGCGAGCGGCGTGCCGGAATGCCCGAACTCGCCAGGAATGTGCTGGCCCAATAGCCCATAGGCCAGGGTCAGCGCGGCGATCACCGGCAGTGGCCATCCGATCGCTCGGCGCGCGGCTTCCAGGACAACGAGGATCAAGACAATCGCGATCCCGGTCTGGAAGTCGCCTTCAAGAAACCCGTACTGATCGCTGAGCGCATCCTGATGCCAGGCGATCCACAGGCATGCGCTGATCCCTGCCATGGCCAGGATCCACCCGCTGACCAACGCGATCCGTCCCCTGGCCGCGTAGATCAGAACCCAGGGTAACGCCAGGGCCAGGTGCACCGGGCGCGCAATCAGATTGGGCACGAGCCCAGAGAAGATCAGCCCGATGTGAAAGACGATCGCGGCAAGCCCGAGGCCCGCCCATATGTACCTTGTCATGGATTTTGGGGCCGGATTGCGCACCCGGCCCCGCAACTCACTTCTGTGCGTCGGTCATAGCGATGCCGGCTTCCTGGTAGTAGCGAACGGCTCCGGGATGAATCTTGCCAGCGATGTTCGCCATCAGCCCGGCATTCACGCCGTTCCACCAAGCCGCATCGTCGCCCATGGCGGCCTTCTGCTCCCAGTAGGTTTTCGTCAGCGCATAGGCGGTGTCGTCGTCCATCGCCGTGGTCGTGTAGGCCACGACGGGCAGTGAAGTCGTCGTGATCGGTGCATCCTGCCCGGCATATGTCCCGGCAGGGATGACGAGCTTCGTGCGCTTGGTCTGTGCGATCTGGTCATCGGTTAGCGAAAGAACTGTCACACCGGTCGATGCCGCTGCTTCAATCACATTGGGTGCCGGAAACGATCCCGCAGTGACAAACCCGTCAATCTGGCCGTTCTTGAGCGCGGGGACCGCGTTTGACAGCTCGACATCCGCCAAGTCTACCTTGTCCTCCAACCCGAATAGCTTGAGGTACTTCTCGCCCTCACGGGCCCCGAAAGACCCTTTGCCGATAAGGATCTTCTTGCCTTCGAGGTCCGCGAAGTCGGCGACACCGCTGTCCGCAGAGAGCACAAAATGCATGGTCAGTGACGGGATGGGAAACAATGCGCGGATTTCGTCGAACTTCGGATCCCCCTTTCCCTCAAACATGGCCTTGCCACCTTGGGCCAGTCTGACCAGCACGGGCGGTGTGGTGAAGACATAGTCGCCGCCGCGAACCCGTGCCTCCATCACGTTCTGGACCGAGCCTTGGCTTTCCTCGACCGTCACAATGATGTCGCCGTTCGTACCGGTCTTCATGGCCTCTGAGATCTGTACAGCCATCTGGTAATAGGACGATGTCGACTTCGCCGATTTATAGGTGACCCTGGTTTCAGCGTTGGTCGGACCGACAGTCAGTGCCGCGCCGAAGAGCCCCGCGATGACCGTTCGCATCAGTGTCTGCATGTCTCGCTCCCGTTTTGAATCATGATTTGTTTTGGACGCGGATGATGACCGGTATTCGTCCACTTGCAAGGCACTTACGTAGACAGCAGCGTGCGGCCTGTCGCCTTCCGGCGCAGTATCAGCTATGCGCTACGGGGTGGCGAAACTGTGCTGTGATCATCACATCGGCCTCGGATCTGAAGCGCACCGCTTTGAAGGCACTGTTTGGAGTTGGAGTTAGAGTTCCCGCGGTTTGATGGACACTTTTTGACTTGTATGGAACGGTGTTCGAATGCCGAGAACGAGTAACCCGTACCCGACGGAATTTCGGCGTCAGATCATTGCGTTGCAGCGTGCTGGACGGAGTATCAAAGAGCTTGCCGCTGAGTTCGAGCCTTGCGCTGAGACGATCTATGCGTGGATTGAACAGGCGGATCGGGATGGCGGTCGGCGAGCTGATATTCTGAGCAGTGAAGAACGCGATGAATTGCGCCGCCTTCGCAAGGAGAACAAGCAGCTGCGCCAGGAGCGCGACATACTCTCAAAGGCGGCGGCCTGGTTCGCTCAGAACGACGGGATGCCGTCGAGGTCTTCGAATTCATGATCGCGAACCAGGCCGAATACCCTGTGGAAGTGATGTCTCGGACGATGCAAGTGTCGCGCAGCGGCTTCTATGCATGGCAATCTCGGGAGCCGTCTGCCCGCGATGTTGCAGACCGGGAACTGACCGAGCTGATGCAACAGATCCACGACCTATCTCGGCAGACCTATGGCGCGCCAAGGGTCCATGCGGAGCTGGCTGCACGAGGCGTCCATGTGGGCCGCAAACGTGTGGAAAGGCTGATGAAGCGGGCCGGATTGGTTGGTGCAAGTCGCCGCCGAAGCGTCCGCACTACGATCCGCGATGATCGGTTGCGACCGTCGGCGGACCTGGTGGACCGTAACTTCTATGCTGAGAAGCCGAACGATCTGTGGGTCGCTGACATCACCTACATTCCGACTTGGGTGGGCTTCTTGTTCCTGGCTGTCGTTCTTGACGCCTTTTCCAGACGTGTGGTCGGTTGGGCAATGGGAACGACCCAAAGAATTCAACTCGTGCTGGACGCTGTGAACATGGCAATCGCACAGCCCAGGCCCCAAGATGTGATCCATCACTCGGATCAGGGATCGCAATATACATCGGTGGCGTTTGGGCTTCGATGCAAAGAAACCGGTGTGCGGCCATCCATGGGATCGGTCGGGGACGCGTACGACAACGCGATGTGTGAGAGCTTCTTCGCCACCTTGGAGTGCGAGCTGTTGGACCGGCGAAAGTTCAAAACC
>JBHJIZ010000093.1:0-25102 GCA_050043005.1 Paracoccaceae bacterium | reverse complement strand
GCTTGATCTCCCTGTTTGGGGCCCGGCTTTCTTTCTGGGGTTGGTCATGGCCCGTGTCGTTGTCTATCTGCGCCCCTTATTCCCCTCCCCCAGCGCGGTCCCCGCGCTGCGCCGCCCACCCGCCCACCCCGGCGCATCGCTCGGAGACCGCGCTGCGGGAGGGTGCTTCGTGCGAGGTGATACGTGACTGAACTGGATATCGACTGGGTGCGGGCGCAGTTCCCGGCTTTTTCCGAACCGTCCCTGGACGGTTGGGCGTTCTTCGAGAATGCAGGCGGATCCTATCCCTGCCGCCAAGTAGTGGATCGCCTGCACGATCTTTATACCACCGCGAAGTGCCAACCCTATTGGGGTTTTCCCGCATCAAAAAAAGCGGGCGAGGCAATGGATGAAAGCCGCACCCGCCTTGCTGGCCTGTTGGGTGTTGCAGAGGACGAGATTCACTTCGGGACGTCCACGTCGCAAAACACTTATGTCCTTGCGCAAGCGGCAAGGCAGGCCTTCCGTCCCGGTGACGAGATCGTCGTGACCGACCAGGATCACGAGGCGAACTCCGGCGTCTGGCGGCGGCTGGCGCAAGAAGGCTTCGCGATTCGTGAGTGGTCCATCGATACAGAGACCGGGCACCTGGACCCCGCGGATCTGGATGACCTTCTGTCCGAGAAAACGCGCGTGGTTTGCTTCCCCCATGCCTCGAACATCGTGGCCGAGATCAATCCGGTCTCTGACATCTGCGCGAAGGTCGCTGCTGCGGGCGCGATCTCTGTCGTCGACGGCGTGTCGTATGCGCCGCATGGTATTCCGGATATCGCAGAGCTTGGCGCCGACATCTACATGTTTTCAGCGTACAAGACACATGGTCCGCATCAGGGCGTCATGACCGTGCGTCGGGCGGCGGCTGAACGTCTGGTGCCGCAATGCCATGACTTCAATCGCGGCAATCTGAAGGCTTGGTTCACGCCCGCAGGGCCGGACCATGCCCAGATCGGGGCGCTTGCAGGCATGGTTCATTACGCGGATGCGCTGTCTGCCCATCATGGAGGTGCATCCGCCCATGAGATCATGCGCCAGGCCGAGATCGACCGCCTGACGCCCTTGCTGGACTGGGTGCGCGGGCGCAACGACGTACGTCTTCTGGGACCGGCGGATCCGGCGAAACGCGCCCCGACAGTCTCATTGGTCCACGAAAAGCAAGGCGAGGACTTGGCGAACGCACTGGTCGCACACAAAATCGGCGCGGGCGGTGGGTGCTTCTCTTCGGCCCGCTGCTGCGCCGCGCAAGGTGTCTCGGTCGATCACGGTGTGCTGCGGGTCTCGTTCCTGCACTACACGTCGGAAGACGAGATCACCCGACTGATCGAAGCGCTCGATCAGGTCCTCTAGGCGAAAGGCAATCCATCCTGCCCATTAGTTCGGACATCATCATCCGCAAAGCCAAGGTAATTGATGCCGATGCGATCCAGCGGATCGTGGCGGCGGCGTACGCCCCTTTGGCCGAGCGCATGGACAAACCTCCGATGCCGATGCTCGATGATTATCCAGCGCGGGTCTCCGAAGGTGTCGCCGATGTCCTCGTTGACGGCGATCGCGTGCTCGGGATGATCATTCTGGTCGATCAGCCGGACGGCCTGATGCTCGAGAACGTTGCGGTCGCGCCTGAAGCCCAGGGCAGGGGTGTCGGGCGCCGGCTCATCGATCATGCCGAGGCCGAGGCCCGGCGGCGAGGGCACGCCTTGATCCGCCTCTACACGCATTCGACCATGGTCGAGAACCAGCGCATGTACTCCCGTCTTGGCTATGTCGAGACGATGCGTGGCGAGGAAGAGGGTTATGATCGTGTACAGTTTGAGAAACGGCTCGCCTGATGCGGATCATCGGTGGACGGTTCAAGGGCATACGCCTGGTGGCGCCCGGGGTGCACGGTGGTGGCAGTGCACATCTGCGTCCGACATCGGACCGGGTGCGAGAGAGCCTTTTCAACCTTCTAGCGCATGGAGGTTACCGCGACATCGCTGGGATGCGCGTGTTGGACCTGTTCGCAGGGACTGGAGCGCTTGGGTTCGAGGCGTTATCGCGGGGTGCGGCACGCGCCGTGTTTATCGATGACGGTGCGGCGGCGCGCGGTTTGATCCGGCAGAACATCGAAGCGTTGGGGGTGATCGGTCAGACCAAGCTCTGGCGTCGCGATGCACCACGTCTGGGGCCATGCCGGGGCGATCCCTTCGATCTGGTTTTTGCCGACCCACCCTATGGCAAGGGTCTCGGGCTTGCCGCCATTGCCTCGGCGCGCGCAGGTGGCTGGATCGCACCCGGCGCACTGATCATTCTGGAGGAAACAATCGAGGCCGGGATCGATATTCCGCAAGATCTGACGCTCGAGGACGAACGCACCTATGGCGACACCCGGATCATGATTTTCCAAGACAACAGCAATGCCGGTCTTGGATCGAGCGCGGATGCGGATTAAGCATCGCCGCAGATCCAGGGAGGCACCATGCAAATCGGAGAAAACACGCCGGCCGTCATCACTGGCGGCGCCAGTGGGCTTGGTGAAGCAACCGCGCGCGCATTGACGGCACGCGGCGCGAAAGTGACGCTGCTCGACATGAACGCGGAGCGTGGTGAGGCGGTCGCGGCCGAACTCGGCGGAGCCTTCGCCGAATGCAACGTTACGTCCGATGAGAGTGTGGATGCAGCACTTGCAAAAGCTGCCGAGGCCCACGGAACGCCGCGTATCGTCGTGAACTGCGCAGGGGTTGGCACGCCTCAGAAAACGATCGGGCGCGACGGCGCGATTGACATGGCGCACTTCGAGCAGGTCATTCAGATCAACTTGATCGGCACAATGCGGGTGATGTCGAAAGCGGCCTGGATCATGTCACAGGCTGATCCGGTCGACGACGATCAGTGCAGGGGGGTTGTCGTGAACACAGCCTCGGTCGCGGCGTTTGACGGGCAGATCGGACAAACGGCCTATGCTTCGTCGAAAGGCGGCGTTGCGGCGATGACCCTTCCTGCCGCGCGCGATCTGGCGCGGAATGGCATTCGCGTCGCGACCATCGCGCCAGGGATTTTTGGAACGCCCATGCTGCGTGGGCTCCCGGACGAAGCACAGGAGAGCCTCGCAAAGCAGGTGCCGTTCCCGGTCCGCCTGGGCGATCCCTATGATTTTGCCTAACTGGTCTGTTTCATCGCGGAAACCGGCTATATGATCGGCGAGGTGATCCGTCTGGATGGGTCGATCCGGATGGGTCCGAAGTAATTCGATCCTTCGGATCGATGCCGCCTCCTCCCTCCACCCACCCGCCCAGCGGTCGGAGGCGGCAGGGAACCGGTGCTAAGAACAACGACTAAATCGCGACAGAAGGAACAAGCCATGCCCATCGCCGTTGGAGAGAAGATCCCCTCCGTCACCCTGTTTGAACTTGGGGCCGAAGGGCCTGGAGCCGTTGCGTCGGATGACGTGTTCGGTGGCAAGAAGATCGCCCTGTTCGGCGTGCCGGGCGCCTATACGCCGACCTGCCAGAACAAGCACATGCCAAGCTACATTGGACAGATGGACGCTCTGAAGGCAAAGGGTGTGGACGAGGTGATCTGCGTGTCGGTCAACGACCCGTTCGTAATGAGAGAATGGGCCGCGCACACCGGCGCCGACAAGGCCGGCATTCGCGTACTGGGCGACTCGCGTTCGGAACTGGCCAAGGGCATGGATCTGGAACTGGACGGTTCCGCCATCGGTCTGGTGTCGCGTCTGCTGCGGTTCTCGGCCTATGTCGATGATGGTGTCGTCAAGGCCATCAACGTGGAAGGGTCACCAGGCGAGATGGATGCGACCGCGGCCGAGAAACTTCTCGAACAGATGTGATCCGTGCCGGGTGTGCGTGGCGCACCCGGGCAATCAATGTCCGGAACGGATCACTCCAATCCAGCCGACTGGACGCCGGACGGGCCGTATGTCGTGCTCGTCCGCCCACAGATGGGCGAGAACATCGGTGCTGCCGCGCGCGGGATGTGGAATTTCGGCCTGCGCCGGATGCGCATTGTCGATCCCCGTGACGGCTGGCCGAACCCTGCCGCCGTGGCGCTGGCCTCGGGGGCCGGCGCACTTCTCGACGACGCGCAGATCTTCCCGACGACTGCCGAGGCCGTTGCCGACGCTCAGGTGATCTACGCCACAACGGCGCGCACCCGCGAGATGACCAAGCGTGTGCTGACGCCAGAAGCCGCGATGGCAGATGCCCGCAGCCACATAAATGCTGGGCGCAAGGTCGCCGTCTTGTTCGGGCCGGAACGCGCAGGGCTCGAGAATGCCGATGTCGTGCTGGCTGATGCGATCATCTCGGTGCCTGTGAACCCTGCCTTCGCGTCCTTGAACCTTGCGCAAACCGTGCTGCTGATGGCCTATGAATGGCGCCGCCAGGGCGATGATACTCCGCCCGAACGCCTTGAAGGCGAGCAGATCGAGCCGGCCAACGCCCAGGCGGTCGGCAAGCTCTTCGAATACTTAGAGACCGAACTGGACCGTGCAGGGTTCTTCTTCCCAGACAACAAGAAACCCGCCATGACAGCTTCGTTGGAGAATTTGCTGCGCCGTGCCGCGCTGCCCGATCAGGACGTCCGCACACTCTGGGGCGTGATCCGGTCGCTGGTGGACGGACCGCGTCGAAAAGGCTGATTAAATCGCATCTATCAGGCTTGGTGTATCAGGCCCGCCACCTCCCCCACCCACCCGCCCGGAGGTGACGGGCCTGATCGCGACGAACCGGTCGGGTCCGGAGAGCTGGAAACGGACTACTGGCGATTTCAACACAGGTCGCTGCATCACCCGCGCCACCCTGCCGCTTGTCGGCATGCCAGGGCGCCGCTAAGTCTCGCCGCGAAGTCAGCGGAGTGCGCGATGAGCAAGCGGTCGATCTTCGAGGAAGTCTCGGAACAAGGCAGTGCCGCCGCGGTGGCACAGGCGGCAAAGCCGGTCGAACGCACCGTTTCCCGCGGTGGTATCGCGGCGTGGCTGTGGATGCTGGCGGCGCTGGTGGCGATCATGGTGTTGGTCGGTGGCGCGACGCGGCTGACCGATTCCGGCCTCTCGATCACTGAATGGGCACCCGTGATGGGCAGCATTCCGCCGCTGAGCCAAGCCGATTGGGATGCGGCCTTCGCGGCCTACAAGACAACGACCGAGTTCCAGGAACAGAACAACTGGATGGCATTGGCCGACTTCAAGCCGATCTACTGGTGGGAGTGGGGGCACCGCTTCCTCGGCCGTTTCATCGGGCTTGTCTGGTTCCTGGGCTTACTTTGGTTCCTGGCACGCAACCGGATCCCGAACGGTTGGACCGGACGGCTTCTGTTGCTGGGTGCGCTGGGCGGGCTGCAAGGAGCAGTCGGTTGGTGGATGGTCGCCTCGGGCCTGACCGGGCGGCTGGACGTAGCACCCTACCGCCTGGCGACTCATTTGGGTTTGGCGTTCTTCATCTTCGGACTGATCACCTGGTACGCGTTGCGTATCCGGCTGGATGAAGTCGCAACGCTCAAAGCCCGGCGCCAGCGGCTTGATGGGATGATGGGCTGGACCTGGGTGATGGTCGGCCTCGTGTTCCTCCAGATCCTCTCAGGTGCACTGGTGGCGGGGTTGGATGCCGGACGTGGCTATGTCGACTGGCCGCTGAAGGAGGGTAACTTCCTGCAGCCCGAGAGCTTCGATCTACAGCAGGTATGGCTGCACATCATCGAGAACCCGGCGCTGGCACAGTTCGACCACCGCATGTTGGCCTATTTGATCGTCCTCGTCGCTCTGGTCTTCGTGGCTGTCGGCGCCCGCTCGGCTCACGCCGTGGTCCGGCGCTGGGTGTGGATCACCGGTGCCGTCGTCTTGGCGCAGGTCGTGATGGGCATCGTCACCGTCATCAACGCGGCGCCGTTGCATCTTGCGTTGATCCACCAGGCGCTGGCGCTGATCTTGTTCGCAGCCCTGATCCGCACCCGGTTCGAAACCGCATACCCCTCGGATCAAAGCGTCCGCGACTAGTGGATTGACTCAGACATTTGGTATCCACTCGCCACATTCTCTTATCCAAATGCCTGAGTCGGAAAATCCACTAGAAAACATATAGTTGCTAGTGGCTCTATTGATCGAGACTTTTGCTTGCGAGGATGCGGCCGCAGGATACAAACGTCTCGATCGAACCACTAGTCCGGCCAATCGGGCGGGCGTTTGTCCAGGAACGCCTGCATCCCCTCGACCGTGTCGGGATGCAACAGATTGTCGACGATCACGCGGCTCGTGTGCAGGTAAGCGGCATCGAGCGGCATCTCGAGTTGCTCGTAATAGGCGCGCTTGCCGACCTTGACCGCCGAGCCGAGCTTGGACGCGACAGTCTCTGCCAGTGTACGCGTCTCGCTCTCCAGATCGTCCTCGACAACAACCCGGTTCACAAGCCCCAGATCGCGCGCGCGATCGGGCGTCAAGAACTCGCCGGTGGTCAGCATCTCGAACGCGTGCTTGCGCGGGATATTCCGCGATAGCGCCACCATTGGCGTGGAACAGAACAGGCCGATATTCACGCCGTTCACTCCGAAACGCGTGGTGTCGGTGCACACCGCCATATCGCAGGTCGCGACCAGCTGGCAGCCCGCCGCCGTGGCAATCCCGTGCACCTGGGCGATCACCGGCTGCGGCAGGTGCGGGATCGTCGTCATCAATCGCGTGCATTGCGCGAGCAGGGCCGAGTAATATGCCTTCCCGCCATCCGGCGCCTGTCGCTTGCCCTGCATCTGCTTGATGTCGTGCCCGGCGCAAAACGCCCGCCCCGCGCCCTTCAGCACCACTGCTTTCACCGACGAATCCACCGCGATCCGTTCCAACTCGTCCTGCACCGCCATCATCATCTCTTCGGACAGCGCGTTCAGCGCCTCGGGCCGGTTCAGCGTCAGCGTCGCGACCTTTTCGGCGTCGTCTCGCAGCAGGATATCGGTCATCGGGGCGTCTCCGGTCTTGTGCCTACGCGCAGGCCTCGCCTAGACGCTATGGCCAATCCGTCGCCGCGAAAAGAGGGTCTCGTGATAGAACGCCATCCGGTACTGAGCGCCGAGGAGGTCCAGGCTTTCCTCGACGAGGTGTTTCCGCAGCAGCGCGGCATATTGGGCGTCGAGGCGATGGGCGCGATGACGGCGACGGCACGGATGCGCATTGACGACTCGCATCTCAGGCCCGGTGGTACTGTCAGCGGTCCGTCCATGTTCACGGTCGCTGACTGCGCCTTCTACATGGCCGTGCTCGGCACGATTGGGCGCCAGGCGTTGACGGTCACAACAAACCTGAACATCAACTTCCTGCGCAAGCCAGCGGCAGAGACGGACTTGCTTTGCGAGGCACGCATTCTCAAGCTGGTCAAGCTGCTCGCAACGGGCGATGCGACGGTGTGGGCGGAAGGGCAGGACGAGCCTGTCGCCCACGCCACGGTGACCTATGCAATCCCACCAAAGCGGTAACCGTGCGTCGGATTGCACATGTCCTTATTGCTCTCGCATCGGCGATTGCCACCGCCTGCGCTATCTCGATCGCATTCACGACCGCCGATCCAGACCTTTATCCTGGCGATGGACCGGTCATCCACGTCGTGGACCACGGCTATCACAGCGGCATCTTGATCCGGCAATCAGATCTGCGACGAGCGGCTCTTGACCTGGAACGCGCCGATGGCGCGATGGGCGACCGTCTGCGCTGGCTCGCGAGCCGTTTCCCCGATGCCCCATGGATCGAGATCGGTTGGGGCGACGCGGCATTCTATCAAGTCACACCGACGATTGGAGATCTCGATCTCTGGCTCGGTCTGCGAGCACTCCTTTGGCCCACGGACTCGGTGCTCCAAGTCGTTCCGATCTATGCACGGCCCGACGATGCTTTCGGAGAGGATCAGCTAGTCTCACTCCGTTTGACGGACGTTGGGTTTGTACGGCTGGCACAGAAACTTGCCGGAACCATTCCCGCGCGCCTCCCAAGACCGATCGGCCCCAGCCTTTACGGCGCCGGATCGTTCTATGCCGCGGCATTCGACTATCATTTGTTCCGGACGTGCAATCATTGGATTTCAACCCTCCTGCGCGCCGCAGGCGTTCCGTCCAGCCCCGTGTTGGGGACGTTTAGCGCGTCGCTGATGCAAGAGCTTCGATGGCGACTGTAATGCCGGAGGTCGATCTGCAGCCCAATACAACCAATGGGTGGTGGATCTGACCAAAAGGTCTGTGTGCGTTCGGATCGCGCACCTGCGCGAACCCTTTGCTTCAGTCCATCGTTTGCAGTGTGTGGAAAACTCGAAAGGTTCTGTTGACACTACCATTTTCCTCACATTAGCTGCTCAGGTACGCGTTGGTTCTTCTGTCGAGTTTTCAATTATCTGGTAGGAGCAAAGTAATGAGCGTATCTGGAGACGGAGATGTGGTAAAATTTGCTGCAGCCCAGATCGCTTTTAATCTTGCATTACAGCGTGTGCTGAAAGAACTGTCTCCGAAAATATACCGGAAATTCCGAACGGAAGTGCTCGTTCACGCGCAATTGCTTGATCGGACGGGAGAGATAGCTGTCGCCGACGCGCTTAGAAATCTGTTACAAGACGAACGGGGCGCCAGCCGTGGATCGCCCGATTTGCGCGTCGTGGAAGATAATCAGGATGACGACGACCGGGAGCGTTGACAGGATCGACCCTATGGGCAGTCTCCCGCGAAGGTTGTAATTCTTCAGCCCGCGAAGCGCGATGTCTTGGCGTGCGGATCGCATGGGCGATGATCGACGACCGAGGAGTTTACCCTTTGGAATCACAGCTCTTGAGCCTTTTTCGTGAAGCTACCATAAAGCCCTGAATTATGGGGTAATTAAAAACCCCATCGTTAAACGCATTGGAACAAAGCGTATTTCTCGCGTTTTCCGATTGACTTGAGTGTTGCGAAAGGTAGAAAGCGCGCCACACGCCCGATCTGAGTCGGGCCGAAATTCCTGATAACGGATCGTATGATGAAAACTTACGCCATGAAAGCTGGCGAGATCGACAAGAAGTGGATCCTGATCGACGCCGAGGGCATCGTTCTGGGCCGCCTCGCTTCGATCGTCGCCAACCGCCTGCGCGGCAAGCACAAGGCGACCTTCTCGCCGCATCTCGACATGGGTGACCATGTCATCGTCATCAACGCCGAGAAGGTGCAGATGACCGGTAACAAACGCAGTGACAAGCAGTACCACTGGCACACCGGCCACCCTGGCGGCATCAAGAGCCGCACGGCAGGTCAGATCCTGGAAGGCCGTTTCCCGGACCGCGTGATCACCAAGGCCGTGCAACGCATGATGCCTGGTGGCCCGCTGACCCGCCAGCAGCTGACCCACCTGCGCGTCTATGCAGGCGGCGACCACCCGCACGCAGCGCAGGCGCCCGAGGCGCTGGACCTGAAATCGATGAACCCCAAGAACACGCGGAGCGCCTGAGATGTCGGAAGAAATCACGTCGCTCGAAGACCTGAAAGAAGCCGTCGGCATGTCCGACGATGCAGAGACCATGGAAGTCGCCGCCCCGCGGGAACCCAAGCGCGACGAGCATGGCCGCGCTTATGCCACAGGCAAGCGTAAGGACGCCGTCGCACGCGTCTGGATCAAGCCGGGTTCTGGTAAGGTCACCGTCAATGGCAAGGACATGGCCGCTTATTTCGCCCGTCCGGTACTCCAGATGGTCATCGGTCAGCCGTTCACGGTCGCCAACGTCGCGGACCAGTTCGATGTCGTCGCCACGGTCAAAGGCGGCGGGCTCTCGGGCCAGGCTGGCGCGGTCAAGCACGGCATCTCGAAAGCTCTTGATCATTACGATCCGGAACTGCGCCCGGCGCTGAAAGCTGCAGGCTTCCTGACCCGCGATGCGCGTGTCGTCGAACGTAAGAAGTACGGGCGCCGCAAGGCCCGCCGCAGCTTCCAGTTCTCGAAGCGCTGATCTCGCACCGGTTGCCTGCCGCAGGGCAGGCACAACCTATCGAAGCGGGGTCTGCGGGCCCCGCTTTTTTTTGTCGGAATGTCACATTTTCCACTCCGTAATCGTGCTGGAGATTGTGCATTTGGCTTAAGCGGATTATTTTCCGCCTATGGCGTTGAAGAAGAAACCTGCGATGTCGTTACCTGCGAAGCATATGTTCAAGGGCGCAGCGCCCCGTGAAATAAGCTATTCCTGGTCTGCGAAGAACCTCGCGGAGCGCACGGTCATTCGCAGCATCGAGAACCTGACCGGGCGCCCGAAGCTGTTGAAGATGGCGCTTGGGTACGAAGACGAGGTCGAAGCCGGGCGCAACTTCTGGGAGGTGATGCAGGAACGCTACCGGGTCACCATGGATTTCGTGAACGGCGGGCTCGAAAACATTCCACGCGAAGGCCCTCTGGTCCTCGTTGCGAACCATCCCTACGGCATCATGGATGGCATGGCTGTGGGCCGGATCCTGTCCGAAGCGCGTGGTGACTTCCGCATCATCGCCCACGTCGTTTTCCGCAAAGCGAAGGATCTTCAAAGGATCATCCTGCCGATCGACTTCGGTGAGACGAAAGAGGCAATGGTCCAGAACCTCCAGACGCGGAAGGTCGCTTTGAAATATCTGGCCGATGGCGGTGCGATCGGGATCTTCCCGGGCGGCACCGTGTCGACGGCAGCAAAGCCGTTTGGCCTGCCGCGCGATCCGCACTGGAAGACGTTCACCGCCAAGATGGTGGCAAAGTCCGTGGCTCAGGTTGTACCGGTCTACTTCGACGGCTCAAACTCACGGCTGTTCCAGGTGGCCAGCCACATCAACCAGCCCCTGCGCACGTCGCTCTACATCAGCGAGTTCAAGCGCAGTGTCGGCGCACCGCTGAAGGTGACGATTGGCAAACCCCTGCCGCCAGACGAGATCAAGGCCCTGTCCCGCGATAGCCGGGGTTTGATGGATTATCTCCGACGAAAAACCTACGATCTGGCGCCGCCTGAGCGACGCGACCATTCGTACGGCCTCTTCCTCGGCTGACTCCGAAACCGCGAAAAAAACTGCGTTTTGCGTCACGCGCGCGTGACGAAGATGAACGCGATTTAACCATTCGAACCGCGTGCGATTGCCGTTGTCGATCAGATCGGCTACGCCGCGCGCAAGTTGACCGGAACCGAAAATGACCAAATCAATCGCGATCCTGGGCGCCAGCGGATACACGGGCGCCGAGCTTATCCGCTTCATCGCCACCCACCCCGACATGCACATCCAGGCACTCGCGGCCGACCGTAAGGCTGGCATGGCGATGGCCGAGGTATTTCCGCAGCTGCGCCACCTCGACCTGCCGATACTCTGCAAGATCCACGAGATCGACTTCTCGCAGATCGATCTGTGTTTCTGCGCGCTGCCGCACGCCACCAGCCAGGAAGTCATTCGCGATCTGCCGCGTGACCTGAAGATCGTCGATCTCTCGGCTGATTTCCGGCTCCGCGACCCGGCGATCTATGCCCAGTGGTACGGGCACGAGCACCGCGCGCTCGATATCCAGGACGAGGCGGTCTACGGTCTGACCGAGTTCTATCGAGACGACATCAAGGCAACGCGCGTCACGGCGGGCACGGGCTGCAACGCGGCCACGGGGATGTACCCGTTGCTCCCGCTGCTCGAAGCCGGGGTGATCGACCCAGAGGACATCATCATCAACCTCGCAACCGGCGTCTCCGGGGCAGGGCGCTCACCGAAGGAAGCAATGCTGCACGCCGAGGTTTCGGAAGGCGTCCGCGCCTACAACGTCGCCAAGCACCGCCACCTCGCCGAGTTCGACCAGGAATTCTCGAAGATGGCGGGGCGCGATGTCCGCGTGACGTTCGTGCCGCACCTGCTGCCGCAGAACCGGGGCATTCTGGCGACGGTCTATGTGCGCGGTGACGTCGATCAGATCTACAACGCGCTGACAGGGCGCTACTCGGGCGAGCCGTTTATCTTTGTCCTGCCGCCGGGTGAAGTTCCCGCGACCCAGCATGTGCGCGGGTCGAACTACTGCCATATCGGCGTTGTACCGGACCGCGCCGGCGACCGCGTGATGCTGTTCTCTGCGCTCGACAACCTCTCGAAGGGTGCATCGAGCCAGGCAATCCAGAATGCGAACCTGATGCTGGGTCTGGAGGAAACCGCCGGGCTGACCCTGTCCCCGGTTTTCCCCTGAGCAACGAAAGGCCGGGTCCACGTGATGTTGCAGAAGATCAGGCAACTTCTCTGGATCCGGTTCATCGTCGAGACGCTGCGCCGCTTCAACGATGACCAGAGTGCCGTCCTGGCAGGCTACATCTCCTATGCGTCGATGCTGGCGGCGTTCCCGTTCCTGATCTTCTGCATGACACTGGCAGGATCGATCATCGGAGAAAGCTACTCGACCGAAGCCTTCGACACGCTCTTCGAAGCGGTGCCGGAGCACGTCGCGCTGACCCTGGAACCCGTGCTGCGCGAGGTGATCGGCCAGCACCGTGGCGGCGTGCTGACCATCGCTGCACTTGGGACGATCTATGGCGCATCGAACGGGGTCGAGGCGATACGCATCGGGCTCGACCGGGCATATGACGTCGAGATGCGGCGAGGTTTCGTTATCAATCGTCTGATCTCGATCGCGTTCGTGTTCATCGGGTTTGCCGCGTTCGGCTGTCTCGCGGTGCTGATCATCTTCGCACCGCTGGCCTTCACGCTGATCGAGGCATGGACCCCCGTGGACATCCCGGCCGAGGCAGACATCGCGCGCTATCTGGTCGGTGCCGGACTGCTCTATGGCACGATCTGGCTGATGCACCGCGTGCTGCCGGACCGGTCGATGAAGGGCATGGTACTCTGGCCCGGCGTGCTGGTCAGCATGGTTATCTGGGTTCTGGCGGCGACGGCCCTGTCGATCTATCTGGCCTACTCGCCAACCTATGCGGTGACCTATGGCGCGCTCGCGGGGGTCATAGTGACGCTGCTGTTCTTTTATCTCACGGGAACAGCGATTATCTTGGGCGCACAGGTAAACGCGGTGGTGAATTTTGGTGTCCCATCGGACGGCGCCACGCAGGAGGACACGTCATGAAAACCTCGCGCAAGACGCGCCGGATCCAGATGCTGGTGATCGGTGGCGCGGCCTTGGCCGGTGCGGCCGGGCTGTTCGGGTTCCTGGCGCAGGACGCGATCGCCTTCTTCAAATCTCCGACAGAACTGGTCGAGCAGCAGTTCGCCCCGGCCCAGCTTCTGCGTGTCGGGGGCCTCGTCGTTGAAGGCACTGTCGGCAAGGACGGCACGGTGAACCTGTTCGAGATCACCGACGGCAACGGAACGGTCAAAGTCGCCTTCAACGGCGTGTTGCCGGATCTGTTCCGCGAAGGGCAGGGCATCGTGGCCGAGGGGTACTGGCGCAACGGCCAGTTCACCGCGTCCGAGGTATTGGCGAAGCACGACGAGAACTACATGCCCAAGGAGGTCGCCGACGCGCTGAAGGAACAGGGCCATTTCCGGCCTGAAGGCGACGCGGGAAGCTAGCCGCTTCTCGGCCAGATGAACGTTATCAGCAGAGTGCCCGGAACTCAGTGAACGCCGTCGGGCGACGGCTATTGATGCACCCCGCAGATTGATCCGTGAGTATTGCTGTGAGCTCAACGTGACGTATCTTTCGGAGCGGACGTTCGTCCGCTCTGAAATTCCGATGAAAACTGAACGAGCTTCTAGAAAGTGTTTGTCCACTCTACGTCGAGAGCAAACGGCGCGCCGTCTGGATCAAAAAGGATGCGACTATGGGACTGCACAGTTTCATTGGCATACACAAAGGCCGGACGCGCGCCGTTGATTTCGGCAGCACGGCAGGCATCGAAGACTGAAGCGACCTTGACGCTCGGCACCCAAGCTGCGTTCGAGCCGGCGGGCCATTTCGTGACATGTTCAACAGCGACAGGTTCGCCGGAAGGCTCGAGGAGAACGACGGAGTCCATGTCTCTCTCGGGAGAGACCTGCCATCCGAAAAGTTCGTTATAGAACGCCTGCGGCAAGTCGTTCCCGTTGCTGACGTACACTTCAGGGCCGAATTGCCGGCGCGGCACGGGGAAGCCGTGCCGCGATAAGGAAAGACCGAAAAGCGCACCGAACGGATCGCGGACGAGCGCATTGCGACCTACCCCCGTCACCTCGAATGGTTCTCGAATGATTTTGCCTTTGAGCATGTCGACACGCTTGACCGCCGCATCCACGTCAGGGACCTCGACGTAAGCAATCCAGCCATTTTCCTGGCCTGGAGGTGTTTCGGCCAATCCGGCGCCCGCTTCGTCACCGGATAGCGCAAGGACGAAATCCTTCTCGCCGCCACCCCAGACAAAATCCGTTGCCCGCTCGACTTGATATGTCCAGTTGGCAACATGCCCGTAGAACTCCATCGAACAGCCTCTGTTCGATGTGAAAAGGTCATGCCAAATTATCTGACCATCTTTCGAATGCGTCATCGCTTTAACTCCTGACATCTTTCAGCTTCTTGATGTCGCGAACCATCTTACCGAACGCTTTGTCACGCGACCTGCGCTCAGCAAGATTGGCGGAGTTATGAGCGTCTTCGGCCATAAGCTTGCGCCATCGGCCGAGGCGAATGACGTCGAGCAAGCCGTCTTCGATGGCGTTCAGAACAGCGCATCCCGGCTCGGTCTCGTGCTGACAGTCGTTGAATCGACAACGCGCGGCCAACTCCTGGATATCGGTAAAAAGCTCATTGATCCCCTCCGCTGCATCGGTGAGCTGCAACTCCCGCATGCCGGGGGTATCCAGGATCAAACAGCCATTGGGCATCGCATGAAGCTCGCGCCTCGTCGTCGTATGCCGACCCTTTGCGTCGTCCTCGCGAATGGCCTGGGTCTCGACGAACTGGCTTTCGAGCAACGCATTGGTCAGCGTCGATTTCCCAACGCCGGAGGAACCGAGGAACACGACCGTCTTGCCGGGCCTGCACCACAAGGCCAGCTCGGTCCGGGGCGCGTTTCCACGGGCGTCGAGTGCGACCACTTCGATCATCTCCGACACAGAGCGGGCCGCGTCGATGTAGCTTTCCGGGTCTGTCACGAGGTCAGTCTTTGTGAGGACGATGACGGGTGTGATCCGTGCCTCGAACGCCAGTGCGGCATAGCGTTCGAGCCGTGCCACGTTGAAGTCCTGATTGCAGGATGTGACGATGAAGGCCGTATCAATATTCGCCGCGATAAGTTGTTCCTGCCGGTCTGTGCAGGGCGCGCGCCGCTTGATGAGGCTTGTACGCTCGAGAACCCGACTGGATCGCGGGTGCGATGGATCCAACATCAGCCAATCCCCGACGGTCACATCCGGTCTGGGAGGGAGTAGTCTATCGACGTTGTCACCGAGGACGTGCAGCCCATTGCGATGCACTTCGACAACGCGAGCGGGAGGTGTCGCAGTAAAATCGTCCGTACTGATTTGCTGGGCGAAGTAGGGTTGCCATCCTAGTGCCTGAAGAGGGTCGAGATCGGCGTATGATCCGGCGTCCCGCGTGCGCCGCGGAAGGAAATCTGAGTAATCCCGTGTCATTGGGTGTCCATTTTCATGTCTGTAGCACAAGCAAGGCTTGGGCGCTGATGGCCAGAAACGAGAGTGCACATCATTCTGTCCGTCAGCTGCAAAGTAACGGACCTGTTTCCGACGATGGATGTGCACCGGGAGGCGCGCTGCCTCCCCTCCTTACCGGGACATGAAATCTCCATTTCGGATGACGTGCAGATAGGATGAACGCATGCAAATCACAACCGCTGACGACTAATAAGGAACTCTTCCCCAACTGTCTGAAGCGGTCATTCAACAGGACAAAGGGGAAGGCAGCTCTGTCCGGATTTTGTTGAAAAAGTCATTTGCTACGAGGCGGATGAGTTGAGCCGAGCATTGTTCTCTATGCACTTCACAGTGGCATTGGAACCAGTTTCGCGAGCTTTCGGAGGTTCTGGGCGGTTGCGGCGAGGTGGAACTCGTCTCTGGCCCCGTTAGGTCCTCGCAGGCGCAGGCGATCGAGCTTCAGGATGCGTTTGAGGTGTGCGAAAAGCATCTCAACCTTCTTCCTCTGGCGTAGCGATGTGACGAAGGCGTCGGTCTTTGAGATGTCCCGCGCCAGGTCCCGCGCACCCTCGTGGATCGAGAGCATGATCTTTCGGGCTGGCTCGCGCGGCGTGCAGCGATGCTTCAGAGCGCAGGCCTCGCAGTCGAGCTTGCTGGCGCGGTAGCGACGCATGCCGTCCTCGTCGACGGCATCGCGGGGCGGTACTGGCGGAGTTCCCTGCCGGCCGGGCAATGATAGACATCGGCGCGATGATCGTACGTGAAATCACCGCGTGAGAACGTTTGATCCCGTCGTCTGGTTTTGTCGAAGACAGGGACATGCGGTTCAATCCCTTGCTCATAGACGAGCCAGGCCAGCATCTTGGCGTCGCCGTAGCCGTGTCGCCGACGAGGCGCTCGGGATAGAGATCGAACCTGTCCCGGGTCTGCTCGATCATATCGCGCGCGGCTTTGCGCTCCGCCTGCCTGATTGGCGCGGTCGGCTCGGCGTCTACAATGATCGCGTTATCGAGGTCGACCAGATAGTTCGTTGAGTAGATGAAGTGCGCCTTTCCACGGTCGGCGGCGGACCAGCGCGCGGCAGGATCGACCGGCGACAAGTAATTGGGCTGGACGGGCGTCGCCGCGCCGAAGGCGGCGTCGTCAAGCGTCGCCAGGTATTCCGAAGTCGCGCGACTGGCGTGCTCTTTCGGCGACCAATCGGCTGGCGCGATCCCGTCCTCCCGGTTGGCGTCCGCTTTGATCAGCGACGCGTCCACGCCGAAGGCTTCGCCACCGACCAGACCCTCCCGGATGCAGCGCGACAGGACGTCCTCGAAAAGAAGGCGGAACAGGTCGCAGTCGCGGAAACGCCCGAGTCTGTTCTTTGAGAAGGTAGAGTGATCAGGAACTGGATCGTTCAGATCCAGTCCGCAGAACCAGCGGTAGGCAAGGTTCAGATGCACTTCCTCGCACAACCGCCGCTCCGACCGGATCCCATGGCTGTAGCCGATGATCAGCATCCGCAGGATCAGCTCCGGATCGATCGAAGCTCGACCGATCCGGCTGTAGCACGGCTCAAGGCGTCGCCGGATATTGGAGAGATCGACGAACCGATCGCTGCTCCGCAGCAGATGATCCGCCGGCACATGATCTTCGAGACTGAACTCGTAGAAAAAGCTTCGCTGAAGCGTCTGGCGCTCACCCATCATAACCACGGTCTCCTGCTCTCACAGGAAGCTTGAATCAGCTCCAAAACCCGCCTTCAACCCGCCTTTTTCAACAAAATCGGCCCAATCGAGACGTTGCCGTGAGCGCCTAATGTTGCAATTGCGTTCTCGTTTGCGGACATTCAACGGCAGGGTTCGAAGCGAGATCGGGCGAGCGAGGCTCGATGCGCTATTCACTGGTCTGTGCGATTGAGAACATTCGCGTTTTGTTTGGACGATCATTGGCCGTATTAGAATTGATCAGAGTTCGAGGGCGTTCAGACGACAGTTCTTCTTCGCCGATGCTC
Organism: Paracoccaceae bacterium; assembly: GCA_050043005.1. Lineage (GTDB taxonomy): Bacteria > Pseudomonadota > Alphaproteobacteria > Rhodobacterales > Rhodobacteraceae > Thermohalobaculum. The sequence continues at coordinate 7,527 of JBHJIZ010000093.1, read as the reverse complement.
GCGCAACCCCGAGCTGAGACTAGATAGACAAGGGGCAAATTTCTGTGTGGACACAGGCCAGTGCGATCAGACTGAATCTAACTGATCGCTTGACGCTTGACTATCAATCAAGCCCTTGGCGGCAGCCTTGGCATCGCGTGCAGCGTCTCTACCCCGACCGAGGACGGCCATGACAATTGCACCTTCTTTCAGCAGCAAAAGCTGTTGCGCGAGACCTTCGGGAGACGCAACGTCCAATTGCTTCGTCGACTCGACCACGTGGTCATAAAGCAAGCGCTTGTGCTCAGAGGATTGCGCGTGAATGGCGTCTTCGGGATCCTGATACTCGGCGCTTGCCTTGATGAACATGCAGCCCTTGAAGCCCCGCTCGCCGAACCATTCGTCCAGGGCATCGAAGATCGCCAGAAGCTTCTCCCGTGGGGTCGTTCCCAGCTCATCCATACGCCGGAACAACCAATTGCGGAAGTTCTCGTCCCGCAGGCGCAGGACCGCGAGGATCAGATCCTCCTTGGTGCGGAAATGCTTGTAGATGGACGTCTTTGACACGCCGCTCTCCGCCGCGAGCATGTCCATGCCGGTGGCATGAAAGCCATTCCGGTAGAAGATCTCCAACGCCTTGCGAACAAGCTCGTCGCGCTTTGTCTGCCGCATGATTCGCTCCTTAGATGTACCGATCGGTTCATATAAGAGGCTTGCATCAGGATCAAGATTGCAGGGCTAAACCCCTATGTCTTCTCTCCTTTTTGTGATCTCGCGTCCGCGGTGCATCGGAGGTGTCCAATTTAGGTTGACAGGGTTTACAGATCAGTTCACTTTATGAGTAACAGATCGGTCAACCCACATGCCACACCGAGGAGATACCAAAATGCCCCGCCCACCATTGCCTCCATTCGATCAAGATGCAGCCGTGCAAAAGGTTCGTATGGCTGAGGATGCCTGGAACGGAACCAACCCAGAAAAGGTCGCCTTGGCCTACTCGGTGAACAGCGTATGGCGGAATCGATCAGAGCTCATCCAGGGACGCGCCGAGATAATCCTGTTCCTAACCAGGAAGTGGCACCGAGAGCTGGACTATCGGCTGATCAAGGAAATCTGGGCCTATCAGGCCAACCGGATCGCTGTCCGGTTCGCCTATGAGTGGCACGATGACAGCGGCAACTGGTTCCGCTCGTATGGCAACGAAAACTGGGAATTCGATCAGGACGGCCTGATGTGTCGCCGGATCGCATCGATCAACGATCTGCCGATCGAAGAAGCGGATCGCCTGTTCCGATGGGACAGCGGCCCCCGGCCCGAAGGCCACGCAGGATTGTCGGAGCTGGGGCTGTGAACATTCCAAGGCATATGGCCTGTTCGCTGCGCCCGCCATAGCCAGCCCCAAGGCCCGACTTCTGGCCCGCATACGCGGCGCCATCCCGAGAGGAAAGCGGACACGATCACAAGCGCAACGCGGCGCTGCAAGGCCGCGAACAAGGAAGGTTTGCCTTGCGGCCCGCTAGATCACCTCCGCCGCCCTGCGGCGCGAATACCTCGCGCCAGATCTGACGAAGGAAAGGAAAGCACCATGACCACGAACAACGATCATCACCACTCTGACGATTGCGGATGCGGCACCACGCAGGAAACGATCGATCAGGCACGGCGCCGTGTGCTGACTGGCATCGCCGGAACCGCCGCCGCAGGCGCAACCGCCGTTGTGAGCGGCGACACGATGGCGGCCACAGATGCTGCCAAGGCGGAATATGGAGACCCCGACAACCCCGGTCTGCCGCAGATCGATATGCAGATCGTTCCAGGCCGCACGGCGCTGGTCGTCACCGACCCACAGATCGACTTCCTGTCCGAGCAGGGCGTCACCTGGGGGGTCGTTGGCGAAAGCGTGACCGAACAGGGCACTGTCGACAATATCGAACGCCTCTTCATCGCAGCCAAGGCGGCGGACATGCCGGTCTTCATCTCCCCGCATTACTACTACCCGCATGACCACAAGTGGCACTTCGAGGGCACACTCGAGAAGACCATGCACAGCATCGGCATGTTCGACAGGAAAGATGCATTGAACCTCGACGGCTTCGAGGGCTCCGGCGCCGACTGGATGCCGCAATACAAGAAGTACATCGAGGACGGCGAAACGGTCGTCTGCTCACCGCACAAGGTCTACTCGCCCGCCCAGAACGACCTGAACCTGCAGATGCGCAAACGCGGCATCGACAAAGTGATCCTGGCCGGCATGTCGGCAAATCTCTGCACGCAGGCGCATCTCTACGAGCTCTTGGAGCTTGGATACGAAGTTGCCGTCGTCCGCGATGCCACGGCTGGTGCCAAGGTGCCGGAGGGCGACGGCTATCAGGCCGCGATCATCAACTTCCGCATGGTCGCCAACGGAGTCTGGTGGACGGATGATGCCGTCCAGCGGATCGCTCAGGGGGCCTGACGCCCCCACACCTCTCCCAACTCTCAATCGAAAAGGAACTGACCCATGTTTATGAAATCCACCCTGACCGCCATGCTCTCCGCAGCCGCCATCACGATGGCCTCGGGCGCCTTCGCCGCCGACGAGTACAATGTCTCGAACGGCATCACGCTGACAGGCAACCCGCTCGGTCTGCACGGTGTCGACCCGGTCTCGATGTTCAAAGCCGATGCCCCGAAAATCGGAGACGCGGTTTACACCTCGATGGTTGACGGCGTGGACTATTACTTCGCGTCCGCAGCGGCGCAGAAAGCGTTCGAGGCAGATCCCGCTGCCTTCCTGCCGCAATACGGCGGGTTCTGTGCCCTTGGCGTGTCGCTGGGAAAGAAGCTGGACGGCGATGTTCGCTATGCCGACATCGTGGATGGCAAGCTCTACCTTTTCGTGAACGACGCAATCTACGCTAAATATCTTGAAAACAAGGAAGCCGTACTGGCTCAGGCTGCAGAGCAGTGGCCCGCCATCGTGAACACCCCGATCAGCGCGCTCTGACCGCGCATCTCTGAAACGCGGCGGCTATCACCACAGAATGGGTCGCCGCGTAAACATCAAATTTGGTGAGAAACCATGACAGACTTTGCCAAACACACACTCGAAACTGCCCCGAACACGGCCAAACCTATTCTGCAAGCCGCTCTCAAGGAATACGGGTTTGTGCCAAACCTCTATGCCAACATGGCCGAGGCTCCCGCCATCCTCGAAGGCTACACGACCCTCTCTAACATCTTCGGAAAAGCCGAATTGTCGGAAACCGAGCGCCAGATCATCCTGATGACGAACAATCGGCTTAACGGGTGCAATTATTGCATGGCGGCACATACGACGCTTTCGAAGATGGCCGGTGTGCCGGCCGACGTGATCGAGGCCTTGCGCTCTGGCAGCCCGATCGCTGATCCCAGGCTCGAAGCGCTGCGTCAGTTCGCTGTCGTCGTGAACGAGTCGCGTGGCTGGCCCTCCGACGCACAGATCGGTGCATTTCTGGAGGCGGGCTACTCGCGGCAAACGGTTCTGGAAGTCATTCTGGGCACGGCGCTGAAGGTTCTGTCCAACTACACCAACCATGTCGCCCGTACAGACCTCGATATAGCTTTTGTTCCGAACGCCTGGGAAGTTCCGGCAGCACGAGCAGCCTAGCCGCAAGTTCTGCCAGGGGTGGCTCTGCACGCCACCCCTCCAGGCCTAGATCCTATTCCGGCGCAAGCTGGTCAGCCAACTCGGCTGGATCTATGTCCGATGAAGGTCGATGATTGGATCGGCCCACTCCTGACATTCGATTGCTAAGCGCTTGCTGCGGCGCAGTATTCGCATTGCAGACATTCAACAGCCGGAACCGGAGCTCGACCTGTCGGCGCTAGCCTCGATTGGCTATTTTCAGGTTTACGCGAAGCCGAACGTTCGACGCCGTCAGGTACTTCATCTGCATCTTGGGACAAGAACCCTTTTGCGGTTTCGATTGATCAATCGCCTCTTTCTTTACCGACCAGTACGGCAGGCAGTTCCCGCTTGATAAAATCCAGGAACGCTTCGAACGCGGGCAAGACGCCCCGTCGACTGGGCATCAACAGGCTGATCTGCGGGCGGCCTGCCGTCCAGCCGGGCAGGATCCGCACCAGGGACCCGGCGTCTACCTCGGACCGACACACATACGATGGCAGGGCCAAAATCCCGAGGGACAGCGCGGCCGCGCGCTTGAGCGTCGTCATGTCATCGCTGGCCAATCTGACCTGACCTGGCACCGAAGCGCTCTGCCCATCGCGATCGGTGAGCTGCCATTGATGGGTGTTTCCGGGACGCCCCAGCACCAGGGCCGGGTGGTAGGCCAGCGTCGCCGGATCATCCGTTTGCCCCAGGCTGGCGCGATAGTCGGGGGAACAGAACAATTGCCATTCAACATGCGCCAGCCGCATCTGGATCAGACTGGAATCCGGCAGCGTTTCCATGTGGCCGCGGATCGCCACGTCGATCCCGCCCTTCACCAGGTCCTCGATCCGGTTTGACGCCTGTTGCACCACCGTCACCCGGGGATTGTCCTGCAGGAAACACGGCAGGATTTGATCCAGCGCGAACTGCGCCATGCCGACAGAGCAGGAAACCGTCACCGTCCCCTCGATGTTGTTGGTTTTGCGGCGGATGGCGGTTTCGGCGATCTGGAAACGGGTCAGAGCCTCTTGCGCGAGCTGAAAATACTCCCTCCCGATCTCGGTCGGGGTGACGACCCGCGATGTACGCTGCAACAGACGCACGCCCAGATCGTCTTCAAGCTGCTTCACCCGGCGGCTCAGCTTGGATTTCGGGATGCCCAGCGCCCGGGACGCTGCCGAGAAGCCCCCCTTCTCGACCACCTGAACGAAGTAGAACGCGTCGTTTAGATCCATGCCGCAGCTCCAATTCGTTCCACTGGCAGAACGATAAGTTCCGAAATTGGCGGATTTTCGATCAATTGTCTCGCCGATATTTTCAATGGAGCAAAAAGGAGACGACAACATGAACACGCAAGTCATCGACAGACCGCCAAGCGCGCACCGACGGGACCGCGCGCAAAGCAACGGCAGGAAGATCGCGATCGGCGATGGTTTCTCGGCCACCAGCTATCGCCACACCGACTTTGCCGGGTTGATGGATCCGCTGATCATGGTGGACCACTTCGTCAAGACGAAGCCCACTTTCGGAACACATGCCCATGCCGGATTGTCCGCGGTTACGGTCATGTTCGAGGATAGCGAGGGCGCCTTCCACAACCGCGATTCGCTGGGCAACGATATCGATCTGGCGCCCGGCGATCTCTATTGGTTCAAGGCCGCGCACGGGGCGCTGCACAACGAAGAACCCCGCCCCAGTGCCAGAACCCATGCGTTGCAGGTCTTCGTTAACCTGCCCGAGACAAAGCGCCACGCTGCGCCCGCCGCGTTCCACCTGCCTGCCGGGGACATTCCGCGTATCTCTGGCGACCGGTCCAGCGCGCGGCTTGTCCTAGGCGAGAGCAACGGCGTCCGCGGCGCATCGGCGCCGGATGTCGGGCTGACGCTGCTCGATATCGCCCTTCAGGCCGGGGGTCGGTTTTCGCATCAGGGCGAAAGCGACCAACATGCATGGCTGCTCGGCATTGCCGGGACGACGACGGTTGCCTGGAATGCCGGATCTACCGACCTGCAACCCGGCACGGCCATCGCCATGGCAGGTGCCACGGACATCTCCGTTTCTTCGGAACTCGGCGCACATGCCGTTCTGTTCCGGGCCCCTCCCCTGCGCGAAGGTTTCATCCACCGGGGTCCTTTCGCGATGGGCAGTGAAGCCGAACTTGATGCCGCCGAGGCCGCCTATCGCGCCGGACGGCTGGGATCCATCGACTGACGACCAATCACCCAACCACCATCCTTGAAAGGAGACGACCATGACGATCATGCACAATCCGGAACCATTGACCCGCGACAACGCAGCCTTGGTGCTTGTCGACAATCAGGTCGGCCTGATGACCGGTGTCCGCGACTACTCCATCGCGGATCTGAAACACAACATTGTCGGTCTGGCCAAGGTCGCCAAGGTGCTAGATCTGCCGATTGTCACGACGACGACGTCGTCCGAGACGCTTTGGGGGCCGGCCATTCCGGAGCTTCGCGATACATTGCCGAACCAGATGTTCATTGACCGGACGACCGTGAATGCCTGGGACGATCCAAGGGTCGAAGAGGCTATCCGGGCGACTGGGCGGAGCAAGTTGATCTTTGCCGGGCTTTCGCTGGAGGTGTGTGCCGCGTTTCCGGCAATGCGTGCGGCCCGCGAAGGGTTCGAAGCCTATGTCGCAGTAGACGCAAGCGGGACCTTCAACATGACCAAGCGCGAGACCGCTCTGGTCCGCCTGGCACAGGCCGGTGTCGTGGTCGCCGATGGCGCAAGCCTGATGATCGAAATCGTCGCGGACAATGCGAGTGCCGACGCCGCCGAGGTCTACACGGCGCTTGGCATGGACTGGTCGGTCCTGGTCGGCCAGGTGCGCAGCAGCGCGGCCTGAACTCTGGAGGAAAGAACATGACTGACCAACCCATCCTCGTCATCGGCGCCACCGGCAAGACCAGATCGCGCGTCGCCAAGAAACTTGAAGCCAAGGGCCTGCCCGTCCGGCGCGGCGCACGCCGGTTCCCGACACTGTTCGATTGGGAGGACCCCACCACATGGCCTGCGGTTCTGAGCGGCGTCTCAAAGGCCTATGTCACCTACTTCCCCGACCTCGCCTTTCCGGGCGCGATCGAAAAACTGGAGGCCTTCGTCAAGGTCGCCGTGGAATGCGGGCTGAAGCACATGGTCCTGCTGTCGGGACGAGGCGAGCACTTCGCCAGCCTGGGAGAAGAAGTCGTCCGCAGTTCGGGCCTGGGGTTCACCATCGTGCGTTCGGCCTGGTTCGCGCAAAACTTCTCGGAAGGGTATCTGCGCGATCCGATCCTCGGCGGTGTGCTGCCGATGCCCGGCGGAGATATCGCCGAGCCGATCATCGACATCGATGACATCGCAGATGTGGTCGTCGCGGCGCTGACCGAGGACAGGCATCTGGGCGAGCGTTATGAGGTCACAGGCCCGCGTCTGATGACCTTCGCCGAAATGGCAGAGGTGCTGTCCGACATCCTAGGCCGTCCGATCCGACACGTGCCGATCACGTTTGAAGACTTTTACGCCAATGTTGCCGCCTCGGGCGATACGTTTGTGGCCGATGTCTTCACCGCAATCGCCCGCGAAACGCTGGACGGTCGGAATGCATACGTAACCGATGGCGTCGAGCGGGCATTGGGCCGCAAGCCCCGTGACTTCGCAGCGGTTGCCCAGACCGCGATGACCGCAGGTGCCTGGTCTGCAGCTGCATGACCTGGCCGCAATATCGGGCAGGTGGCATGTCTCCTGCCCGAACCACGGTGAAAAGCGTCGGTAGTGTCCAGAATGTTTCGCACTTTCGATCACGCGACGACGGCTCCGTTTTGGGTTTGCTCCGCGTAGAGCGGGGTCATGTTCATGTACTTCCGCGTTGACCATTGGGTGCCCGCGATGTGGCGTAGGCGCGCCGCGGC
>JBHJIZ010000092.1:0-10989 GCA_050043005.1 Paracoccaceae bacterium | reverse complement strand
GGTCTTTCTCGGATGAGGTCATGCAGTTGGCCAAGTCTTACAGTGTCCGCGCAAACGTGCCGCGCTCGCATCCCTCGCGCAAGTAGGTCAGAATGCCCGCATGGGACAGGTAGCCGCGAATCCGGAACTTACGATCGAGGTGCAAAGCGTTGGGCGCTCCGGCGAGCCCGTACTCGTTATCGACAACTTTCTAGCCGATCCGGCTGGGATTGTAGCCGCTGCAACGAAAGCTCCCGATTGGAAAGAGCTGCCGCCGGGCGGATATCCTGGACGCCGTGCAGCTCTGCCCCGCGCTTACGTTCAGGCACTGCTGCGCCGTCTGAATGGCCCGATCCGGCGGCAGCTTTTGTCGAATGCGATGAAGCTGGATCGGTTCGACTGCTCGTTTTCGATGGTCACGCGCCCGCCGGGCGATCTCACAGCCCTACAACGCGTACCGCACATCGACATCGCCAGCGACAAGAGGATCGCTGTGTTGCATTATCTGTGCGGCCCGACCTTTGGCGGCACGGCATTCTTTCGCCAGGACGTCACGGGCTTCGAACAAATCGGCCCAGAAGAACGGGAAGACTATCTCGCAGAACGGGCACGCGGTCTGAAAACGCTTGGAGCAGCGCATCGCTATCCCGGTCAGGACACGCCCGGATATTCAAGGACGGGATTTGTAGAAGCTCGCTTCAATCGTGTCATCGCTTATCGCAGCTTCACGCTGCACAGCGGCATCATCGACAATCCTGGCCTTCTTTCCAACGATCCTGGAAAGGGACGCCTGACAGCGAACTTCTTCTTGGACTACGTATCCAAAGATCCAGTCTGAACGGGCAACGACCGTGTCAGATAAATCGATTGTCGATTGTGAAAGCGACGCATACCGTCGCCATCGAACGGGACAGCGGGCATCAGGTTTCAGAGCTTCCATTGACCGTTCACATGAACGCTTAATGCCGACAGCCTGAGGACCAAGCCATGAAATTCCACCTCGCCATAAATCTCGAGCGGATGTCGCCGGCTGAAGACATTCTGGCCATACGCGACCACACGATCGAGATGGTGCAGATGGCTGATCGTGCGGGGTTCGAGATCGCCTGGGCCGCCGAGCACCACGCGCTCGAGATGACGATCGCGCCCAATCCGTTCCAGATCCTGACCTGGTGGGCAGGAGAGACGACAAACATCCGCCTGGGCGTAGGCGTCGCAAATGCTGCCTATTGGCACCCGATCAACCTCGCGGGCGAGGCGGCGTTGCTGGACGTGATCTCCGGCGGGCGGCTGGAGCTTGGCCTTGGCTCGGGCGCTTACCAGCGAGAATTCGACCGCATGAAACCGGGTTTGGACCAAAAGGATAGCTGGCAATACATGCAAGAGATGTTGCCGCTCGTCCGCAGCCTTTGGCAGGGCGATGTGGAACATGACGGCACGTTCTGGCAGTTCCCCGCCTCGACCTCCTGTCCAAAACCGGTCCAAAGCCCCGTTCCAATGTGGGTTGCGGCACGCTCGCCCATTACCTTTGACTATGCGGTCGCAAACGACTGCAACGTGATGTCATGGCCGCTGACCCTACCGTTCACCGAAGCCGAAAAATACCGTGGGCAACTCGACGATGCGATTGCCAAAGCAGAAGCAGACTGGTCTGGTCGCTTTGTGATGATGCGCCATGCAGCCGTCTACGACACCGAGGAAGACCGGACTGCAGCCATATCGTCCATCCGGCACGTCCTGGGGCAATTCGGTAACCTGATGATGAAGCGGGGTGAGGTTCGGAACGGTTTCCCCGATCAGGTGCCGCTGGAGGAATTGGACGGCAACGTCCGCGTCGAACCGCAAATGCTCGAGGAAAACCTGATGTTCGGATCCCCCGATACGGTGATCGAGAAGCTGAAAGCGTACGAGGCTCTCGGCGTCGATGCTTTCATCTATTACGCATCGATGGGATTGGACCTCGAGCGGCAGCGGCGTTCGCTAAAGCTGTTCATTGACCGCGTGATGCCTGAGTTCGCCTGACGATTGTGCGGTACGGAGCCACGATGCGCGCACCCGACGGAACGGCCTTCGAGTTGCGCGGGCCGGAAGACGCGCCGGTCGTCGTCCTGATCCATGGGCTTGGCCTCTGCCGGCACCTTTGGCTGCCACACATCGCGGCTCTTGCGAAGAGCCACCGTGTGCTCTGGTATGACTTGTACGGACATGGCGACAGTGCTCCGCCGCCAAGAGAAGCATCGCTTACCGTCTTCTCCGACCAGTTGGCGGGATTGCTGGACCACGCCGGAATTGCCCGCGCGTCCGTCGTAGGCTTCTCGATCGGTGGTATGATCAACCGACGGTTTGCGTTGGACCATAAGGACCGCTTGGCGGCATTGTTGATCCTGAACTCCCCACACGATCGTGGAGAGGACGCACAAGAACAAGTCGAAGACCGCGCCCGGACCGTCCGCGCGCAAGGCGCGTTGTCCACCATGGACGCCGCGCTTGCGCGCTGGTTCACGCCTGCGTTTCGTGACTCTCACCCCCAAGCGCTTCAACTCGTCCGCGACTGGCGACTGAAGGCCGATCCAGAGAGCTACGCCCAAGCCGCCTGGGTTCTTGCGAACGGCGTCCGGGAGCTTATAGCGCCCGACCCTCACATAGATGCACTCGCCCTGGTGATGACCTGTGCAAACGACTCTGGATCGACGCCGTCAATGTCACGGGCCATCTGCACCGAGATCTCCGGAGCGGAATTACTGATCATTCCAGACCTGCAACATCTGGGTTTGATCGAGGATCCGGCTGCCTTCACTTCGCCTATCCTCAGCTTTCTGTCGCGGGTCCACGAAGCGGATCGCTGATGGAACAGCGCTTGACATAGTAAAACTGTCAGGTATGCAGCGCATATACCTGACTAACTTACTCGGAGGATAGGATGCCTTTCAGACTCACGCTCGCGGCGATGGCAACTCTGGTCGCCCTACCCGCCTTGGCAGACGAGGTTAACGTCTATTCGTATCGTCAGCCGGAACTAATCAAACCGCTGACGGATGCTTTCACGGAGAAGACTGGGATCACGGTCAACTCAGTTTTCCTAAAGAAGGGTATGATCGAACGCCTCAAGGCCGAAGGCGCGCGCTCACCTGCGGACCTGATCTTCACGGTCGACATCTCTCGTCTTGCGGGTGTCGTAAACGCCGAGGTTACCCAACCGGTCGACTCCGAAATACTCGATGCAAACATACCCGCCGAGATGCGCGACGCTGACAATCACTGGTTCGGCCTGACGGCCCGTGCCCGTATCGTCTACGCCTCGAAGGAGCGCGTTCAGGACGGCGAAATCACGACCTACGAGGACCTTGCAGATCCCAAGTGGAAAGGGCGGATCTGCATACGCTCAGGCCTCAACGCCTACAATCTTGCACTGACCTCTGCCGTTATTGCCCATCACGGCGAGGAGACGGCCAAGGCCTGGTTGACCGGCATAAAAGACAACCTCGCCCGCAAGCCGCAGGGCAACGACCGCGCACAGGTCAAGGCGATCTGGGCCGGGGAATGCGACATCTCGATCGGCAACACGTATTACATGGCTGCCATGCTGGGTAAGGACGAGCAAAAGCCCTGGGCCGAGAGCGTGCGTATCGTTTTCCCGAAGTTCGAGAACGGCGGCACGCACATGAACATCTCTGGAATGGCGATGACGAAGTCGGCGCCAAACAAGGAAAACGCCATCAAGTTGATGGAATTCCTCGCCTCGGCTGAGGGCCAGAAGATCTACGCGGAGATCAACGCCGAATACCCGGTGCTGGCCACAGTCAAATCATCCGATCTGGTTGAAAGCTGGGGTGCGTTCGATCGCGATGAGATTGGCCTCACAGAGATCGCCGCCAATCGAGCCGCATCGGTTAAGCTTGTCGAAGAAACTGGCTTCGACAATTGATTTTCATCTTGCCTCTGATGACGTCGGGGCCGCGCGGCCCCGGCCATAAATCCTCTGGTAACCATGGACTGGAATACCGGCTTTCGAACCAGTTGTTGGGAGCCAGTGATGCGTCCGTTTGTACGAGCCTGCTACGTCATAAGTGCAGTTTGCCTTGCGATTGCCATGCCTGCGAGTGCCACCTCGGCACCCAATGATGAAGTCAGGAATGCCATGAGATCCCAGCATCCGACCGCTGGCGCTCCCTTCGTTCGCAGCATTCCGCATACGACCTCGTTCGAAACCACTGCCAGCACTGAAAATACGAACGTCGTAGTCGTAAGAGCTGCACCGGATGACAATCTGGATCTGACGAAGTTGGATGATGGCGCGGAGATAGATGAACCGGATTACCTGCAGCAGTTCGAAGCCGCTTTGCCGATCCCGCCGCTGGCCTTCTACCTGATCTCGGCGTTCGCCTGCATCGCCATTATTTCCGCACGCCGTCGCCAGATCGAAAACACCTCTTCGCATGTCAGGTTCAACTGAAGCGACGGGTCATCCACTCTCCCAACCGGTCGGCGATCCAGTAAAGCAGTACGGTTATCACCGCGAGGATCACCACACAGGCAAACATCAGATCGATCTTTGCCCGGCCATTGGCCAGCAACATCAGGTAACCCAGTCCCGCACCGCTGCCGCCGACCCATTCGCCGATTACCGCACCGATTGGGGTAAACACGGCCCCCAGCTTCAAACCAGAGGCAAGCGCAGGGACCGCTGACGGAATACGCACCCGCCACAGAACCGACCACGCTGGCGCGCCCATCGTGCGGGCGAGATCCAGGTATCCAGGTGGCGTGCGCATCAGACCATCGAAGAAAGATGACGTCACCGGAAAATAGATGATCAGCATGGCCATGACGATTTTCGGAGCCATCCCGTAACCCATCCAGAACGTCAGGATCGGCGCGAGCGCAAAGAACGGAACAGCCTGCAAAAACACGAGAACCGGTCGGACGTGAATCCGCGCCGCAGGAGACATCGCAAGCTGGATAGCCGTCACGACGCCTAGGCCAAGACCAAAGACGAGCCCGGCGAGAATCTCGGTCGACGTGATCAACGCGTGCCAGCCAATGCTATCGAGATTCGACCACAAGGCATTCGCCACGCGCAGTGGCCCGGGCAACAAGAAGGGTTTGAGGCCGGTCGCCCAGACGAGCACCTGCCAGGCGCACAAAAAGATCGAGATCGAGAGGCCGACCGAGAGGACGGGACGCCACATCATCCTAGTCCTTTCCCTCACGAGCCAAGAGGGGATCGCGTGACCGCAACATCCTCATCAACTCGGACTGACAAGCGAAGACATCCGGATCGTCATACGCGCGGATAGGCACTGTTGAAGGCGGGGGAACCTCGACAAGACCGTAGCTCTGCATCAGATGAATCCGGTGCCCCAGGCGCGCCGCCTCTGCCGGATCGTGGGTTACAAGCAGCACTGTGCGCTCTGACAGCAGTTCGGCAGCCAGATCCTGCATCTCGACCCGCGTGCGCGCGTCGAGAGCCGAAAACGGCTCATCCAGCAGAATGATCGGGCGGTCCTCCATCAACGTCCGGGCAAGTGCTGCCCGCTGGCGCATCCCGCCCGATAGCTGGTGCGGACGTTTTGAAATGTCGTCCGACAATCCGACACGATCAATCAAGGCTTCCGCCCGGTCCGTATCCGATCGTTCGCCGCGCAGCCGCGCCCCCAACAGAGTGTTGCCCAGCACATCCAACCACGGAAACAACAGATCGGTTTGCGCCATGTAAGCAACCCGGTTGAACACCAGCTCACCGTCCGTCGCTGTGATCGCGCCATCGAAGTCACATCCGTCCTCGAGCCCAGCGATCAAGCGCAGTATGGTCGTCTTGCCGACACCGGACGGTCCGAGGAGACAGGTCCAACGTGCTGCTTCAATTTCCAGATGCAGCGGCGCGAACACTTGGCGCCCTTGGAACGACGCTGCACCGTCGACGCTGAGCGCCGGCGGCGTCACGTCCCAGCGAGTCCCATGCTCCAGAAACCGACCTCGAGCCGTGTCGCAGTAGCGAACCGCTCCGTCAGCGCATGCCATCGTGGCGACGCCTGGAAGTCGTCGGCAACGCGCCGGCGCAGGGCATCATCAATCATCTGACCGACGTTCCGGCACACCTGCTGGTAATCATCACCCGCATAGGTTTCGATCCACGGACGATAGGCATCAGATGTCGCCTCGATCTTCAGGCGAGCTCCGATCTCGCCATAGCCCATAACGCAGGGTGCCAAAGCCGCCAGCAGGTCGAGGAAATCGCCGGAAAACCCGGCGTCGAGCACATAGCGCGTATAGGCGAGGTTAGCCTGCTCTTCAGTCGCATTGAACAAAGCCGCCTCGTCGATCCCGGCCTCGGCACAGGTGCGCACGTGCAATTGCATTTCGTGATTGACCAGACCGTCAACCGTCGCGGCGCAGGTCTTCATCTCGTCCAGGGTCTCGGCCTTGACGACGCCCAGCGCCCATGCCCGAGAGAAGTGGACCAGAAAGACATAGTCTTGAACAAGGTAGCGCAGGAAGGCCGAGCGTGGCAGCGTGCCGTCACCCAACCCCTGCACAAACGCATGGTGTGTATAGGCATCCCAATCGGGCGATGCTGTCCGCCACGCTTTGAAGGCCGCACCGTAGTCCTGGGCACTCATTGAGCGGTCACGTCGATGACAAGCTCAGAAACCGGGTTTATCGATGGGATCAAGCCGGCGTCCTTCAGGAACGCCTCGAACCGGGCGTAGCGACCGGCTTCGACCGCCGCCGGACGGAGTGCGAAACGCGGCAGCGTGTCGACCCAGGCTTTCTCGTTCAACTCATCACGCAGATCGGCAGATGTCCCGGCGAAGATCTCCCAGCTCTCCTGCGGATGGTTGATGATGTACTGGGTGGCCTTCTCGGTGGCGGCTAGAAAACGCCGGATCATATCGGCGTTCATACTGTCCTTGTTGGCAACATAGATCAGCTCATCGTAGGACGGCAGCCCTTCCTCCTCCAGATAGAAGCAACGGCCGGGGACGTCCTCGATCTCCATCTGGTTCAGCTCGAAGTTCCGGAATGCGCCGATCACCGCATCGACTTGACCCGACATCAACGAGGGCGAGAGCGACCAGTTCACGTTAATAAGCTCGATGTCGTCGACCGTCAGACCTGCACGGCCGAGAATCGCGACCAGCAAGGCTTCCTCGACACCAGCTACGGAGAAGCCGACCTTGCGGCCCTTCAGATCTGCGATCGTCTGGACCGGACCGTCCGCAAGTACCAGAAGACAGTTGAGTGGCGTCGCGACAAGCGTGCCGACACGGATCAGTGGCAGACCCTCATGCACCTGCAGATGAAGTTGCGGCTGGTATGAGATCGCGAGATCGGCGTTCCCGGCGGCGACCTGTTTCGGGGGTTCCGCGGGATCGGCGGGCGCGATCACCTCGACCTCCAGATCCTGCTCGGCGAAATAGCCCTTCTCCTCGGCGATCAGGATCGGTCCATGGTCAGGATTGACGAACCAGTCCAGCAGCAAGGTCATCTTGTCCGCAGCATGAGCAGGGGCGGCCAGCAGCAGGGCCGCGCAGAAGGCGAGAAGGCGCATGGTGTCTCCGTCTGTCTTGGTTCTTCGTGTCTCGGGCTATCGGGTGGTCTCAACCCACTCGCGCACGCGCGCTTCGGGATCGGTACTCAGCGTGATGTCGGTCACAACGGCGGCAAAATCAGCACCCGCATCGAACGCCATCAACGCGCGCTGCGGCGTCAAGCCACCGATTGCGCAAAGCGGGACGTTGCCGATCATCTCCTTCCATTCGGTGACACGCTCGAGTCCCTGCTCGGTCCATGCCATCTTCTTCAGGATCGTTGGCCAGACCGGACCCAGTGCGATGTAATCGGGGTCGATCGACAGCGCGCGCTCCAGTTCCGCGTGATCGTGGGTCGAGACGCCAAGGCGCAAGCCCGCAGCGCGGATCGCCTCGAGATCGGCATCGTCCAGATCCTCCTGGCCCAGGTGGATGTAGTCGCAGCCTTCCTCGATCGCGATTTCCCAATGATCATTGACGATCAGTTGTGCCCCGTGTTCAGAGCACATGGCCTTGGCCGTCGCGATCTCCTCGGACAGCAGATCCTCGTCCTGAGACTTGATGCGGAGCTGCACGAGTTGCACGCCCAGCGGCAGGGAAAGCTCCAACCACTCCGTAGAATCAAAGATCGGATAAAACCGGTCCAGCGGCTGGGTCATGACAAAAAGGCCTTTCCAATCACGGGTGTTGAAGGCTCGGCCATGTCGCGCGGCTCCATCGGGGCGGCTTGGAACGCAGCGCGCCCTGCCTCGACCGCCAGCGCCATGGCGCGCGCCATCTGAGCCGGATCGCCCGCCTGCGAGACGGCCGTGTTGAGCAGCACGGCATCAAAGCCCAATTCCATGGCGCGTGCCGCATGGCTTGGCACACCGATGCCCGCGTCGACCACTAAAGGCACCTCGGGAAACTCGGAACGCATCGCTCGCAGCGCGTATTCGTTGTTCAGCCCGAGCCCCGAGCCGACCGGCGCACCCCACGGCATCAGAACCTCGCATCCGGCCGCGAGCAGTTTCTCGCCAACGACCAGATCGTCCGTGGTGTATGGGAAAACCTGGAAGCCGTCCTCTAAGAGCACGCGCGCAGCCTCGACCAATGCGAAGACATCCGGTTGCAACGTATCGGTATGCCCGATGACCTCGAGTTTGATCCACGGCGTATCAAACACCTCGCGCGCCATATGCGCCGTGGTGACGGCTTCTTTGACCGTATGACAGCCAGCAGTGTTTGGCAGAATCGGGATGCCCAGTTCACGGATCAACGCCCAGAAATCCTGACCGGCACCACCGGCGGATTCACGACGCAGCGACACGGTGCACACCCCAGCGCCAGAGGCCTTGAATGCCTTGGCCAGGATTGCGGGCGACGGATAGCCTGCTGTGCCCAGCATCAAAGAGCTTGTCAGTTCGGTTTCGTAGAAAGCCCGCACCGGTCAGCCCCCCTGCATCGGTGCAACGATTTCCAACCGGTCGTCCTCGGCAACGATCACACCCGCCCGGTCAGCGACAGCGACGAACTGCTCGTTCACTGCCGTCGCCACGCGGGCATCGCCAAAACCAAGTTCGTCTAACAAGTCGGTCAGGCGCGCGGCGGTCACGTCACGCGGCTCCCCGTTCAGGGTGATCCTCATCCATAAACTCCGGTCGGATGCCACCTGTGATCAGATCGGCAACCTGGGTTGCGACGGCTGGGCCCATGAGAAACCCGTGCCGGTAAAGACCGTTGGCGTATATCGTCTGACCGTGACGCCGTATTCGGGGCAGATTGTCTGGAAAGGCCGGTCGGGCATCGACGCCGATTTCCAAGATCTCGGCTTCGCCAAATGCCGGGTGCAGAGCATAAGCTGCAGACAGCATCTCGAGCATCGAACGCGCCGTGATCCTCGTACGCTCGGTCGCCTCGATAACGGTGGCGCCCAGCATGTAGACCCCCTCGCCGCGCGGCACGATGTAGAGCGGAATGCGCGGATGCAGCAACCGGACCGGACGGGACAGTTCGACATCCGGGCAGCGGATGACGAGCATCTCACCCTTGACGCCGCGCAAATCCGCGAGCGCGTCTCGTGCCGCCAGACCGCGGCAGTCCACAGCCACACCGGATGCAGAAGGCGTTTGCATCTCGATACGCACATGCCGATCCGCCAAATCATCCCGCAAGGTGATCAACGCGGTCCGCGGATTCAGATGCGCCTCATCGGCGAAAAACAGTGCTCTTCTGGTCTGTCCGGCAAGGTCCGGCTCCAATTCAGCGAGTTCGTCAGGTCCGATCATCTCGTGATCCGACGTCCGGCGCGCAAATCGGTCGAGTTCACGCATGTCCCGTCCCAGAGCCACAACCAGCGAACCTGCGCGCGTGACTTGAACTCCGTGGCTCACCCACCAATCCGCCGCGCTCTGCCCCAGTCGCACGACTGGTTCCTCGGCGCTCTCGCCTTCGCAGAACGGCGCAAGCATTCCACCAGCCCACCACGAACAGGCGTGTACGCCGGGCGCCGCGTAACGGTCATGAAGGCGCACCGGCACCCCGCGCCGGGTCAGTTCCGCCGCTACGCACAGCCCGACGACGCCCGCCCCTATGACCGAGACACTGTCCATCAGACCCAGACCCCGGTGAAGTGATGCACAGGACCGTGACCATGGCCGATCTTCAGGCCATCCGCAGCGCTGATGGCCCGTTGCAAATAGGCGTGTGCCGAGCGAACCGCCTTTTCCAGATCTTCACCCTTGGCGAGGCCAGCCGCGATGGCCGAAGATAGCGTGCAGCCCGTGCCGTGGGTGTTCCTGGTCTGACGCCGCGGTGCGGTCAGCTCCACGCATCCGTGCTGCGTGACGAGCAGATCGACACAGGTCTCGCCGGTCCCGTGCCCGCCTTTCATCAAAACGGCCCGCGCGCCCCGTCCGATCAGCGCCCTGCCCTGCCGTTCGGCTTCAACCGTCGTCGCGGCTGCATCTTCGCCTAACATTCGCGCGGCTTCTGGCAGGTTGGGTGTCAGCAAATCAGCCTGTGGCCCTAGATCCGAGATCAGCGCACTGACAGCCTCGTCCTGCAAGAGCGCGTCGCCCGACTTCGCGATCATCACAGGGTCCAGAACAACCGGGATATCGCACTTGGTCAGTGCCTGTGCCACCTGGACGATGATCGCCGGCGAGAACAGCATGCCGATCTTGATGGCACCAACCTCGATATCGCTCAGCACGGCATCGATCTGTGCGCGCACGATCTCGGCCGGAACCTCGTGCACTGCCGTGACGCCTTGCGTGTTCTGAGCGGTGATCGCCGTGATGACCGACGCGCCATAGACACCGAGCGCCGAGAACGCCTTGAGGTCTGCCTGGATTCCAGCCCCACCTCCGCTGTCAGAGCCCGCAATGGTCAATGCGATCGCAGTCACGCCGCCCTCCACAATAGGCAGCCGCGCGGTCTGGTCTTACAAATGAAGCCCGTTCCCTACGCCGTCACTGCCCGGATCAGGTTCGATGGG
>JBHJIZ010000091.1:0-27480 GCA_050043005.1 Paracoccaceae bacterium | reverse complement strand
AGCAGAGATGAAGCTAGGACGGCTTGCAAAGGCGCTGGGGGGCGGAGCGCTCGCGTGATCGGGGCTTTCAGCGTGCGGTAGCGGCTACACGTCACCGAGCGTGTCGGACGGATCGGCATTTGGCGACAACGGGTCCGATTTGAATGTCGAGATCATTCCGCTGACCTACGAGAGTGCCGTGGCGGCAAACCTCACCCCTTATGTTCCAGCAAGGCTACCGCTCGGCTTTCAGCCCGATGCCGCGCAACGCATCGTGGCGAGTAAGGGGATCAGTATCCCGGATTTCGGGCCATTGCCGACGGTCCCCACCCAGGCGGGCGCACGACCCGGTTTTGTGCCGGACAATCTGCCGCCGATCGAGCCACCGCGACCCTACATGATCGGTATCGCAGATGTCCTGCTGCTTTCGGTCAACGGAACAACGGCCACACTGGACGCATTACCTGGTCTGATTTCCGCACAATCGAAGCGTCAGGGCTTCGTCGTTCAGGATGACGGCGCGATTGCAATACCGGATGCCGGCCGCGTCCGTGTCGCCGGATTGACCTTGCAAGACGCCGAAGCCGAAATCTTTCAGACACTTGTAAGCTCTGGCATTGATCCGTCGTTCTCTCTTGAGATCGCCGAGTTCAACTCTCAGCGGGTGTCGGTGGGTGGACAGGTTCGCCAGCCAACCCTGGTGCCGATCACGTTAAAGCCCCTGTATCTGCATGAAGCCGTTAACGCGGCCGGCGGTCTTGCGGTCATTGATACCGATGTTGCAAAGATCCAATTGTTCCGGTCGGGCCGTACCTTCCAGATCAGCTCTCGCCGTTTCGTGAATGATCCAGCCGTGCGTCAGATCGTTCTGCGGGACGGTGACAGCATCTATGTCGGCTCGGACTTCAACGAAGAGCGCGCGCGAAACAGCTTCCTGGAGCAATTGCAACTGCGACAGCAGCAGCAGTCGCAGGTCAACCTCAGGATTCAAACGGCAACCGCGCGTGCGCAACTCGAGACCGAGCGGCAGTCCCTGGCAGATGCCAGAATCGCGAGCGAGCGCTCATTGTTCAAGGACCGCCTCGAGCTTGGTGCCGTAAAGCGCGACTATGCGTATTTGGCTGGCGAGGTGGTTCTGCCAAAACGCGTTGAGCTTCCCTTCGAGACCAAGTCCAACCTTGCTGACGTTCTCTTCAGCGAGCGAGGGTTGAACATAAATTTTGCGGATTACAGCGAAATCTACGTCCTGCGGCGCGCAAAGAACCCTGCCGAATTCGGATCGGTTTCAGCCTATCATCTGGACGCCGAGAACGCGGCAAATCTGGCGTTGGCCGACGTCTTCGAGATCCATGCCGGCGACATTGTGTTCGTTGCGGAGCAACCGATCACGGCCTGGAACCGCGCGCTGAGCCAAACCTTGCCAACGCTCTTCACAAGCCTCGCGAATGCTGCGTCCGGCTTCTAGTGTGAGTTGGCGCTAGTTTCCTATTACCAAAGCGCGGTCGCTGGGGGGCAACCCCAGCGACATACTCAGACTTAGTCTAGGTAATCGTCGAATTCAGGCACGGCGGGCCCGGTCTCGGACAGGAAGCTCACTTCGGTGCCATAGACCTTGAGTGCTGTCAGCGTGCCGCTCTGATATGCGCCAGTGTCAACTGAGATCCGACCATCGCGGACCAGCGGCTGTTCGACAATCGTGTGCCCATGGACGACCCACAACCCGTCTGTGCGCGCACGTTGATAGAACGACGGAACACCCCAAACGAGCGCATCAATCGTCTGCTGCGCTGGCGAAAGGCCCGGATCCGCTCCGGCGTGTGTGATCAGTAAATTGCCGTTCAGGTGCCACGGCTTCAAGTCCTCGACGAAGGCAAGATGCGGCCCGAGTGCCAGTTGGAATGCCTCTGCAACACGGCGCAGTTCGTGCTCATCGCTCAGGTCGCCGACGCGACCGATGTCATAGCTCTGCACAGTCTCGTACCCGCCGTACCTAAGCCAGCGTCGCCCCATGACCGGGTCATTGATAAACTGCAGCATCATCAGTTCGTGGTTGCCGACAAGGAAATGTGTTTCCAGTTCCGGCCAATCCTGCACAGCCATGAGAAACTCGATCACGCCCCGAGTTCCCGGACCACGATCGACCATGTCGCCAACGAAAACCAACTGCGGAGGCGCTCCGGTTGATGGCTGAGAAGCGGCGTCCTGCATAATCTGGTCTACAAGAGGAACAAGGACATCGTCGCGGCCATGCACGTCGCCGATCACGTAGATCGGGCTTTCCGCTTCAATCGGTGGCAGCTCCGGCGCACTTCTTCGAAAGAGCCGACTGTTCAGAAATTCACCAAGCAATGGGCCTCTCCCGCCAGATGTGCCGGGGATATAGTCTTACATCCAGGCCGTTGCAAAACCGGCCCTGGTGCACGCGCCGATGCCGTGCACGAATCGCGCGCACGCGACATGATGGGCGACCTGATGCATGTCAGCAACGGAATTTGCAAGCTTGTCATATACGTGGTCTTAAGATGACAATCTCATGTGAACGATTACACTCTAAGCCCCTACTGCTGCAGCGCAGCTCAACCTTTGGTTTTCTAACTGGATTAATGGCAAGATTTTACTCAAATCTCTGGAAAACTTGACGTATTGTCGCTCGGGCGATACGGGAGATGCGGGTGATTGGGATGCGGTGCAGCATAGTATGCATTGCGGTGTGGTGAACGTCAGGTTCATCGTTCTTTAACGTAGACGATTTTTGCTAGGCATAGTGCCTTTATATGGCGGACCAGGTCGGTATGGACGGCAATGTACATCTTCTGCCGGAAGAGCTTCACGATGAAGCGACGCGGCGGCGTAAGGCAATGCCGAAAGGCTACCTTGGCGCGAAGCGCGTTTTCGACATTGTAGTCGCAATAGCCGCGCTTCCCGCAATTGCATTGATCGGGCTTATTCTCCTGGCGCTCAATCCATTCTGGAACCGCGGACCATTGATTTTTGCACAGATCAGGATGGGACGCCGCTGCAAGCCGTTTCGCGCCTTCAAGTTCCGGACGATGAAGATGGCTCCGGAAATTGCGCGCGGGCCCAATGATCCACTCGAGACCGAGAGGATCACGAAGCTTGGGCTGTTCCTGCGCCGGTCGCGGCTGGATGAGTTCCCTCAGTTCATCAACGTTTTGCTTGGCGAGATGAGCGTGATTGGTCCGCGACCTGACTACTGGAACCATGCAATTCATTACTCAGAGACAATTCCAGGATATCGCCGTCGCCATGCGATGCGTCCAGGAATAACCGGGCTGGCGCAGGTTGCGAACGGATATGCCGAGGGGCTCGATGCGACGACGATCAAGACCCGACAGGATCTGAAGTACATCGACACGGCCGGATTCCGGACGGATGCGTGGATCTTCTGGCGCACAATCAGAGTGATGATGACCGGCTTCGGAGCACGTTGAGCAGCGTGATTCCCTGAAGCTGGTCCTGCCGTTGCGGACTATTGCGAGCGTTTTGGATAATCGCCCGTAGTTCGAGCAGACTTGTCCAAGTTGAATTCACTTAGATACGCCGACACGAGTTCGAACCAGGCACCTGACTGTTGAAGCTCGCGCACTCCGCTGTTCAGCAGTTCCAGAACGCTCTCTGACCCGGGGTATGCCTTGTGTAGAACAGCATGAATGGGCTCATAGCTGCGTAGATCTTCTATCTCGACAAACCCGTCCGGTACCGGCGCGGAATACACAAGCGGCGCAGGTATCGAGACGCCATCGGCGCGCCCCTCGCGCACTTGAATCCAACACGCATCAGCGTCCGCTTCGGAAACGATCCTTCTCAGGTCAAAACGTCGTTCCAGGTCCACAGCCACGAACCCTCCCGGTCGACATAGGATCTTACCTTTCCAATCAGCCGCCTTCTTGCTGTCACGCAACGGACCTTCGGCCCGGACGAAGATACGCATCTCGATCTGGAAGATCGGTACGGAGAACAGAAAAGCCCCGCAGACTTCTTCAGACATGCTGCCCGGCGGAAACTCTTCTGTGCAGTCCGGCGCCAGCCAAGGATATGACATCGCGAACTGTCCCATCGGAAGGAGGACATCCAAATGCGCGCGCCGGTCGTTCACGAAAGCCAGATTAACTCCGATCGCGCGGTCTTTTTCGGAGACGGACGCGCGGACCAACGCCCCGATGAGCCCACCGTCCGGCAAGTCCGGTCCAGCCAAAGGTTCAAGTCCCTTGGCACTCAGAACGACCAACCTCTCCGGCAAACCCGGTGGCGTGTCGATGGCAGAGCCTCGGGTCGTCGGCTCAGAAGCTGATGGATCTGGAGCATCTGACCGCAAGGCGTCGGCTTCAGGCAAACTCTGATTACGAGGAAGGCCGCGGCTGGTAGATGGCTTCGGCAATGAGGCAGTCTGATCAGAGGCTTCCGACGATTGTGCCTCACTCGGCGCTTGCGGCGCTCGGGCTTTTTCCCTAGCTGCCCGCTCCGCCCGGCGCGTTCCAAGTTGATCCTGGTCAGTCGGCGTCCGACCCGCAGCGGCGAGTGCATCAGTTCGATTTTGGATCTCTGATCCGGCACATGGCAAGAAGATCAGTTGCCCAACTTCGATCCGCGCCGGGTTCGAAATGATGTCATCGTTGGCGCGGAAAAGCTCTCGGTAACGGTCGTGCCGGTAGGTTTTGAGCGTGATCCCGCGCAGGGTGTCCCCCGCTTGAACTCGGTAGAACGTCCCACACGCGTCGTTCGACTGCGCGGGCGCCTCGTAAGCATATGAAGTGAGAACTGCTGCGATCGAAACGCACAGTATCCCGAGCGATTGCAATGGTAACGCGCCAACCCGCATTCGCGCTCTCCCGCCGAGCCCCACCTCGGTCCGTGCCGCAATCTAAGGCACGCGCGCCCGCGCGTCCTAATCAAATCGGCGTTCAAACTGTTTGATTTCTGGACAGATTTGTATGGCGCGCACGGAATCCGAAGCGCCTTGGGTAGATTTCAAACCGTATGGTTGCATTTGGGTCCTCTGTGCTCTCGCCATCTATCGAAAGCAAAATCGATGGTCTGCACCAAGCCTCATCGGAAGAACTCACGGCAATCGGGTGAGGCTCGCGTTGCAGGCGTCAGCGCGTACGATGCGCTGTGTCCCGCCGGAGCCTAAGCTCTAAGTCGGTCTGCCGACGATTGTGAACTATTCGCCTCCTTCGTCAGAAGAAGAGTCATGCCATCCGCATCCGTCACGTGCAGAAGTTCCCCGGGCGCGGGATCGGCAACGTTATCTGCCATCCGCGCGCGCCATCTCAAACCATCGACCGTGACGGTGCCAAGCGTCCCATTATCGAAACCGTCGACAACGACAACCTTGCGCCCGATCAATGCCGCGCTTCTCCGATTCAGGCCCGATCGTTCGCTCGTTGGCTTCCGCAGGAAGACAAGCTGGCGTCCGGCGATCGTGAACGCGACGGACAGGATTGCAAACCAAAGCGCCTGAGATGTCCCCGAGAGGTCTGGGTCGATCCACATCAGGATGCCTACGGCAAGTGCCGCAAGACCGGGCCAGATCAGGAAAAAGCTGAAAGTCAGCACCTCGACAATTCCAAGCGCCAGCGCGAGCGCCACCCACCACCAGGGAGAGATGCCAGTCAGGAATCCGAACAGGTCCAACATGGCCTAGCCCTGCTTTCCACCAATCTGCTTCGTGAGTTCGGCCACGCCCGCGACAGCACCGGCAAGTCCCGCCGCCTCCAATGGAACGAGCACGGTCTTGGAGTTGGGCGATGCCGCAATGTCACGCAGGCTTTTTACGTACTCCTGCGCGACAAAATAGTTGATCGCCTGCACATCGCCATCCGAGATCGCCTGACTGACCATCGCTGTCGCCTTTGCTTCGGCCTCGGCTTCCCGCTCGCGCGCCTCAGCATCCAGGAATGCAGCCTCGCGGCGGCCCTCTGCCTCACGGATCTGGCTTTCCCGTACGCCTTCCGCTTTAAGGATCGCGGCCTGTTTTTCGCCTTCCGCAGTCAGTATCTCCGCGCGCTTTTCGCGTTCGGCCTTCATCTGGCGCCCCATGGCCTCGGTGATGTCGGCCGGCGGAGCCAGATCCTTGATCTCAACCCGGGTCACCTTGACCCCCCAGGGCTGTGCAGCCTCGTCAATGACCGATAACAGGCGCGCGTTGATAGAGTCCCGGTTGGACAGCGTTTCGTCCAGATCCATCGAGCCGATCACGGCGCGGATGTTGGTCATCGCTAGGTTTTGCAGCGCCAATTCCAAGTTACGCACCTCGTAAGCCGCCTGGCTCGCATCTACGACCTGGTAAAACGCCACCGCATCGGCATGCACCATGGCGTTGTCCTTGGTGATTACCTCCTGCCCGGCGATGTCCAAAACAGTTTCCATCATGTTGATCTGGTTGCCGACGGTCTCGATCAGAGGAACCAGAAAGTGCAGGCCAGGAGTTAACGTCCTCGTGTAGCGCCCGAACCGTTCCACCGTCCATTCTTCGCCCTGAGAAACTGTCCGAACAGCGCGGAAGATGACAATAAGGACGAACAAAACGAGCACCGCAACAGCGACGCTGAATACCGGGATTCCCTCGATCACGTGCAGACCTCCAATGACTGTTGACTATACAATATCATGTGGCGACCACGACACCCATACACAAGCGAATTTTTGCGAAGATGTTCATATTGCCAATAAATCCATCGATACTTTAAAGAATTTCGCAACCCCCGCACCAATGGACTGCTGATGTCACGCTAGCAAATTCTGAGGCGCCAATAATTGACAAAAATGCACCAGATACAAAAGCCCAGCGAACTACTCGACAGTGCACGCAAGGGTCCTGCTGATATCTGCTAGCGGGCGGCCCGACTCGGCGCGCCAGGTATTGAACGCATCTTGCGTAGCGCGAAGGTCCCGCTGGGAACTCGGGTTCTTGGTCACAACACCCTCTCTGATCAAAGCTTTGACGACGTCGCCACCCAGCACGAAACCGTCCTTGCCCATGAATCTGAGGGCGTACATCCCGGTGTTTCCGCCGATCCTCGTTCCGCGTTTCTTCATCACCGCAATCAGCCCGATAAAATCGTCTGACGGCCATTCTGCGAAAAAACTTGCTGCACTGCCATGTTCCTTCGCGAGGTCGGTGAAGAAGATCGCATTGTCACGCACGGACAAAAGCTTCGCTGCGTGACGAATGACGCGCGTATCCTTGAGAAGCCCATCAAGGTCCTCGTCCGACATCATGGCGCATCGCGGGACGTCGAAACTCCACAGTGCCTCCTCGATCCCGGGCCACTTGTTGCTGACGACTTTCCAGTTCAGCCCAGTCGAGAACACGCCCTTGCTAAAGGTCGATAGCCAGCGGTCGTCCGGGATCGCCCGCAACTCGTCGACCGTCTTCAGGTCAGGCATCGTTGCTTGAAATGCATCAACGCCACCTTTGCGGGCCGACGCCTGCTCGAAGAGATCATCGAAGGATGTCAGGGTCATCGCAATCTCCTTGTTGGAACCTAACGTGAACATGGCAGTGCGCCATTGTCCAGCATGCCGTCGATCGTGCATGTTACAATTCGTAACAAACCCGTGAGACCATCGCCGGAGCCGCCAGCGCCGCCCCTTTAAAGCAGCAGGTGCAAGCCCAAATCCATGGGCTCGTACGTGACTGAATTCTTGGAGACACACATGAAACTCACTTCGATTGGTAAGGCAATCCTGCTCTCCGGTGCGCTCGCCGTCGCGGTCCCCTTGGCCTATCACGCAACGACATCGCAACCGGCAACTGCTGCCGTCCCAGCAGCGGTGCTTCCGTCGTTCGCTCCGCTGGTCAAAGCGACACGCCCTGCGGTCGTGACGATCAAGACAACCGGCACCGCACGCGCAAATTCCGAGATTGATCCGCAAATGCGCGAGTTCATGGAACGCTTCTTTGGACGGAATTTCCCCGGCGAACCTCAACAGCGCAACCGGCGCCCGCAGGGGCTGGGCTCTGGCTTCGTCATTGATAGCAACGGCACGATTGTGACCAACAACCACGTCGTTGAAGGCTCCAGCGAGATAACAGTCGTCTTGTCGGACGGTGAGGAGCTTAACGCGACCTTGATCGGAACCGATGCGAAGACAGATCTGGCCGTGCTTCGGGTCGAGGCCAGAGGCACGCTGCCGACCGTGCCCTGGGGCAACTCGGACAACGTAGAGGTCGGTGACTGGGCGATCGCCATTGGCAATCCATTCGGCTTGGGTGGCACCGTGACAGCGGGGATCGTATCAGCGCGCGGTCGCGACATCCGCTCGGGCCCCTATGACGACTTTCTTCAAGTCGACACATCGATCAATCGCGGCAACTCGGGCGGTCCGCTGTTCGATCAGCAAGGCAATGTCATCGGCGTCAACACTGCGATCTTCTCTCCTTCGGGCGGGAGCGTTGGAATCGGCTTCGCTATTCCATCGAACCAGGCGCAAGAGGTTGTCGCTGACCTAATCGAGAACGGATCGGTCGAACGTGGATGGCTGGGTGTATCGATCCAACCTGTGACCGAGGAAATCGCCGCCGCGATCGGCCTCGACGCAGCAGAAGGCGCGCTGATTGCAGACGTTGTCGACGGTGGGCCAGCTGAGCGCGCTGGATTGCGTCGTGGAGATGTGATCCTGGGCTTCGGTTCTCAGTCGATCAATACGGTGCGCGATCTGACACGTTCTGTCGCCGACACCGATCCGGGCACGCAAACGAATATCCGGTTCCTGCGGAAAGGATCCGAGCAAAGCCTGTCGATCCAGACGGGCAAGTTCCCGGCCTGAAACGATCTGCCCGCCAGACGTCGAACGTGCTGGCGGGCAGAAACAAGTCTTGCGCTGCGTACGCGCGCGAACACCTGATCTGTCGGCGTTTCTAATTGCGCGTTTCCCGGCGACGAGATCATCGTTTCGGACGCGTGGCCGATCGATCCTTTGGCACACGCACCGAGATCCAGCTCACACGAGTGTTGAGGACTGGGCAGCGGTGGATCCAACACATGCCCTCACCAGATCCCTCGCGTCATCTTGGAAATGACTTCGGATTGGATCGCGCTTGAAGTGTACGAGGCAACCTCTGCCCATGTCGCAAAGCACGGCCCGATACGACCCGATGCGCGACTTGGGCATCATCTCATCCTGGATCCGATAAGGGTCGAGGACGGCGCAACCGCCAAAGCCATGGCTAATTTCGGGTAAGATATCCACGAGAGCTAACCAATGCTTATGAGTTTCCGGTCATTTTTCGGGAGATTATAGTTGTGTTGGATAGCACCTGCGGATGAGTGATCGAACCTCGGACAATTCAATCGCAAGCATGAAGCGAAAGCTGCGCCAGTACGAGATGGCGGAGCATATGGGAGATATCGGCCACTGGTATTGGACTGTGGGGACCGAAACCGTCGAGTGGTCGCCACAGACGTTCCGGATCCACGGGCTCGAGCCGAGTTCCGAACCTGTTCAACTCGCAAGAGCAATCGCGTTCTATCATCCGGAAGAACGGGCGAAGGACGAGGAAACGCTGACCGCGGCAATCGAAAAACGATCCTCGTTCGACTTCCAGTCTCGACTCGTCCTGTTCGACGGCGAGATCAGATTCGTTCGATCCGAAGGTGCATGCGAGCTTGGCGCGGATGGAGAGGTCAACGCCGTATTCGGTGTTTTCCAGGACGTCACCGCTCGGTGTGAAGTGGACGCGAAGATGCGAGCGCTTCAGGATCGGCAGGCTGACTTCATCGAAGTCTCGACCGACTGGGTCTGGGAGATGGATCGCGATCTGCGCTTTACGTACATGTCACAACAAGTCGAAGAGGTCACCGGGGTTCCCGCGCAGTTTCACATCGGCAAGACCCGCAGGGAACTGATGGCGGACAAAGAACTGTCGCTCGAGATGGAAATGCATCTTGCCTGGCTTGATACGCACCAGCCTTTCAAGGACTTCCGCTTCTGGCGAGCAGGGCCGGATGGCATCCGGCAGTACATCTCATCAAGCGGTAAGCCGTTTTTCGACGAGAATGGAGATTTCGAGGGATATCGCGGGGTTGGTCGAGACCTGACAGATTTCCAGAAAGCCAAGGAAGAGCTGCTCGCGGCCAACCGGAAACTCAACGTCGCAAACAAGGCCAAGTCCGATGCGATGGGACGGCTCAAGGAAGCCAACGCGCAACTGGAAAGCCACAACGCCGAGATGCAGACCGTCCAGCGCGAAATCGAACATCGCGCCATGCATGACCCCCTTACGGGCATCGCCAACAGGCGCTTTCTGGACACGAAACTCGCCGATCTGGCACAGCAATGCAGCGTCGACGGCGGCTGGCTGGGCGCGCTTCACATCGATCTCGACCGGTTCAAACAGATCAATGACACCCTGGGTCACGCCGCGGGCGATGCAGTTCTCAGGCACGTCGCCAGCGTGCTGGCAGAGAACGTGCCGCAAGATGACTTCGTTGCACGGGTCGGCGGCGATGAGTTCGTCGTGATCAGTACCGGGCACGGTGGAGACGAGATGCTGGGCAGCCTGGCCGCGCGTTTGATTGACGAGTTCAGTCAACCGCTGACGTTCGAAGGGCGTGAATGCTGGTTCGGCGCCTCTGTTGGGATCGCAACAATGCGCGGTCAACAGATCGATCCGAAGGGCTTGCTGGTAAATGCCGATGTCGCGCTTTATCGGGCCAAGAACCGCGGTCGCGGATGCTACACGTTCTTCTCCGACGAGTTGCAGCAAGAGGTGCTCGACTACAAGGTCATTTCGGACGGAATTCTCGCGGGTTTGAGCCGGTCGGAGTTCACGCCCTGGTTCCAACCTCAGGTTTGCGCGCAGACATACGAGATCATCGGTGTCGAAGCGCTCGCGAGATGGGAGAGCAGCGGCCGTGGGGTGCGCACACCGGATACGTTTCTGACAATTGCCGAGGACCTGAGCGTCGTCGCAACGATCGACCGCATGATTCTGGAAAAGGCAGTTGTCGCCATGCAGGATTGGGCGCGCGCTGGCCTTGTCGTGCCACGGCTTTCCGTAAATGTCTCCTCCAAGCGCCTGAAGGACGACAAGCTTATCTCGAGTCTGCAAGAAATGGATCTGCCAAAGGGCATGATCTCATTCGAGCTACTGGAATCCGTCTTCCTTGACGACGTTGATGAAACCATCAGTTGGAACATCGACATGCTCAAAGAAATGGGCATAGACGTCGAGCTCGATGATTTCGGCAGCGGGCATGCTTCTCTGATCAGCTTGGTGAAGCTCGGCCCGGACGCGATCAAGATTGACCGGCAATTGATCGCCGCCATGACGCTGGACGATGCACGACTGAACCTCGTCCGTTCTATCGTGGACATTTGCCGCTCTCTCAATGTTCGGGTTGTGGCGGAAGGTGTGGAAAACGCGCGCGAAGCCGAACTGCTGCGGCAGATGTCGTGCGATATTCTCCAAGGCTACTTCATTGCTAAGCCCATGAGAGCCAATGAGTTTGACCGGTTCTTACGGAACTGGAAGCCAACTGACTTCAAGGAAACCACAAGTCACCTCGTGAGTGCGGGCGTTGGTTGAGCACGATGTTCCGTCCAAACGGATGCCGGTCGGAACCTGACCGTCCGACGCTGCAATCCGTCTCTGACCGATGCATAGACGAAGCCGTGCCTGCCTCCTGTCTCGGCTGAGCGATGCAGCAAGACGCCGCTAAAGCGGCTCGGTCAGGCAACCCCGCAACCCAAGGCCCAAATTGAGCAGCAACTGCCGATAGAGGCCCGGACCGCGATCCAACGTATCCCCCAGCGGGTCCAACGTCCCCGTTTGGATACCATGTTCATCGGATAGCGTCTCCGCCAGCTCCGCCGGCATCTGAGGCTCAACAAAAACGCAAGAAACATCGCCCTCGGCAAGCAGTCTTGAAATTGACCGGACGTGGCTCGCACTCGCCGCCGCACCATCATTTGGTAGTATGGCAGTGACCGACTGCACACCAAACCGGCTTTCGAAATAGTGGTATGCATCGTGCAAAACGATAAACCGTTTCTGACGCAGGGGATCGAGAACGCCGCGCAGTCTGGACGACGTTTCGTCGATCTCTTCCTTCGCCATCAGAGCATTAGCCTCGTAAGCGATGCGGTTCTCCGGATCCAGTTCACTTAGCAGCGACGCGATCGCATCCAGCCATGTCTTGGCATTCTCTGGATCCAACCATGCGTGAACCTCGGTCGAGTGGTTGTGGTGACCATGGTCATTCTGATCTCCGACGGACACACCGACCTTGTTCTCGGACGAATTCGGTTCGTGGTCGTGATGCTTGTGCTCACTATGGTTTTCTTCAGATGCCAGTTTCGTTTCTGCACTGGCGTGCGCGTGATCATCGTGATCGCCCCGTTGATCGATATGATCTGCCCCACGGTACTGAAGGAGAACCGTGCCTTTCACGTCCAACAGGGAAAGACGTTGAGCACTTGCTGCCAGGGACTGTATGGATGTTGAAAGCCAGGGCGTGAAGTCCTCTCCCACCCAAATGACAACATCGGCCTGAGCAAGCATGCGCGCTTCGGACGGTCTGAGAGCGTACCCGTGCGGCGATGCCCCGGGTGGAAGGATAATTTGCGGCACCCCAACACCGTGCATCACCGACGCAACAAGTGAGTGCACCGGAGCAATGTCCGTCACGACACGCGGCGGGTTCGCAGCTGCGGCAAGCGGCAAGAGTGTGGCAACAAAAAAAGCAAGGAGGCGCATTTCGTAATCCCAAAGCGTTGGAAAGAAGATTTGTTACCATATAACATTCATGTCATGTACCAATGCAACTGCGACGAATTATGCAGGTCCCAATCAGCGAGGCGGAACGAGCATGACAGAACAATCACTGGCCTTCGTCGACCACGAACATGGCGGGTGTATCGCCCGCGGCATCGCAGATGCAGAAGCGCTGTGCGAAGCCCGCTCTCTCCGCCTGACGCAGGCCCGCAGACGCGTTCTCGAGATCCTGCTCCAGGAGCATCGCGCCATCGGCGCATATGAAGTTCTCAACCGCCTCTCCGAATTGGGAGAGAATGCCCACCCCCCAGCAGCCTACAGGGCGTTGGATTTTCTTGTCGAGCACGGGCTCGCACACAAGATCGAATGCATCAACGCGTTCGTTGCCTGCAGTCGTCCGGGCGAGGGTCACGCTCCCGCCTTTCTCATCTGCCGGGATTGCCGAGGCGTGGCAGAGACCGACGCTTCCTTGAACAGCACCCCTTTGGACTCGGCGGCCGAAGACGTCGGCTTTGCCGTCGAACGCACGTCGATCGAGGTCGAGGGCCTTTGCCCATCCTGCAGGACGGACGCCGCAGGATGACACTGATAAGTGCAGAAGACGCGAGCGTTCGTTTCGGCGCGACCTACGCCGTGCGCGACGTTTCGATGTCAATCAATCACAACGAGATAGTGACGATCGTCGGACCGAACGGTTCCGGCAAATCCACGCTTCTACGTCTTCTCGTTGGCGCATTGCCTCCGACGTCCGGCCGCGTCGTCCGCCGACCAGGCCTGAAGATAGGATACGTTCCGCAAAGACTATCGCTCGATACGACATTGCCGATCACTGTGGAACGGTTCCTGTGCCTGCCGCACCGTCAACCAAAGTCCAAGCAGGATTACGTCTTGGGCATGGTCGGTCTGTCCAATCAGCGACACGCTCAAGTCTCGAAACTATCCGGCGGGCAATTGCAACGGGCACTCCTTGCCCGGGCCGTGCTGACAGAGCCAGAGATTTTGATCCTGGACGAACCGACACAGGGTCTGGATCAGCACGGGATTTCGGACTTCTACGCGTTGATCTCTGGTGTCCACTCGGATCTTGGCTGTGCGGTGCTGATGGTCAGCCACGACTTGCACGTCGTGATGCGCTCTTCCGATCATGTCATCTGCATGAATGGTCACATCTGCTGCCAAGGCGCACCGACCGATGTCTCGGATTCACCAGAGTACCTGGCGTTGTTCGGGGATCGCGATGCACGGTCGCTCGCGCTATACAGCCATCATCACGATCACGCTCATCACCACGCAACACACACTCACGATTGATGGAAGCGTTTTTGATCCGTGCAGCACTGGGCGGCGCCGGTGTTGCCCTCGCGGCAGCGCCTCTTGGGTGTTTTGTCGTTTGGCGCCGGATGGCTTACTTTGGCGATGCGACAGCTCATGCCGCCCTCTTGGGGGTCGCCCTGTCGTTGGCATTGTCGATGCCAATTCTTCCTGGCGTCCTGCTGGCCGCGTTCGCAATGGCGGTCAGCGTCACCGCGTTGACGAACCGGGGATATGCTCAGGATACGGCGCTCGGCGTCCTGTCGCACGGGGCGCTGGCGACGGGTTTGGTGGCAATCTCGCTCCAAGGCGGCATGCGCGTTGACCTCAGCGCGTACCTGATTGGCGACATCCTCGCGATCGACTGGACAAACGTAGTGTTGAGCTGGGCGGGAGCCGTCCTGGTGATTGGCGGCATCTACTGGCGATGGTCCGCTTTGCTGACGGTGACGCTTCAGCCGGACATGGCGACGGCCAGCGGCCTGAAACCAGAGCGTGAACAGATGGTCCTCACGATTGGCCTGGCCATCGTCGTTGCGGTGGCCATCAAGGTGGTTGGGGCGCTGCTGATCTCCGCCCTGCTGCTCATGCCTGCATCTGCTGCACGTGCGTTTGCCCGAACACCGGAAGCGATGGCCGCTCTTGCCGCAGCCATCGGCGTTGCGTCCGCTCTCGGCGGTCTAGAGGTCTCGCTCCTGCTGGACACTCCCACAGGCCCGACCATCGTGTGCACGGCAACCGCGATCTTCGCCGTGTCAGTCCTGCTACGCCCGTGGCTGGCCATCACCGACTAAGACCCGATCTGGACGGAGTTCAAACCACATGCCATAGCCTCGCCTCGAAGCCAGCGTGAGGATGAGATGCCATTCGACGACGCCATCAAAATTGCCCCGTCGCTCCTAGCGGCGGACTTTGCCAATTTCGGTGCCGAATGCGAGGCCATTGTCGCCCAAGGCGCAGACTGGGTTCATGTCGACGTGATGGACGGACACTTCGTACCGAACATTTCGTTCGGCCCGGCCACCTGCAAGGCAATCCGCCCACATGTTAAGACCGTGATGGATGTCCACCTGATGCTCTCGCCGGTGGATGCGTACATTCAGGACTTCGCCGACGCCGGTGCCGATATCATCACGGCACACGTCGAAGCTGGACCGCACATCCATCGCACCCTGCAAGCAATTCGTGCGTCCGGCGCCAAGGCCGGTGTCGCCCTGAACCCCGGAACGCCCGCCGGGACTGTTGCGCATGTGCTGGATCTCGTTGATCTGATCTGTGTGATGACCGTCAATCCCGGCTTCGGAGGGCAAAGCTTCATTCCCATGATGGACAAGGTGCGGACCTTGCGCGGGATGCTCGGTGACCGGCCAGTTCACATCGAAATCGATGGCGGCGTGACGCCGGAGACGGCACCACTCGTGACGGCGGCAGGTGCGGATGTCCTGGTCGCAGGCTCTGCTGTTTTCAAGGGCGGCTCGGTGGATGCCCCAGAGGTCTACGGCGCGAACATCCGTGCCATCCGGGAGGCAGCGGAAGCCGCAAGGACGACCTAACGGGTCGGACGCGTGGGTAGCGGAGCTTCGGCTGGAGCTTCGGGCAGCACGTCGACCAATTCGCGCTCGGTGGTTTCTGACAACGCGAGATCGCCATCGCCACTTCCGAACCCAGTTGCCTCGTCTTCCAAAGCTCCCGCGCGCGCGCCGAGAGCCTCAACGACGGCTCCTTGTATAGCCTGATTGGTCGCGGCCAGTATTTGCGCGCTTGCGGTCTCCGAGAGATCACCATCTCCACCTTGCGGCACAACACCGTCAGGCCCGACCCGTGAGGAGACCGCGGCCTCCGCGCCTGCTTCCCCGAACCCCTGAAATGTGAGCACACCATCACGCGTCACCAGGCGCCCCGCCGCTACCCGTCCATCGCTCACACCGGAAAGATCGACGCGGTCGGCACCGATTCTTCCATTTGCGATACTGAACTCAGCCTCGCCGAGAGCGAAACCGATTGCCTGTGTCTCACCCAAGTCGGTGGTTGGAGTGCTGCTTTGGTTCGCGAATTCGCCACGCGTGACCGACGCACTCCCGAAACCCACCGCATTGGACCAATCCAATCCATCGACAGTTTTCGGGACTGTGATCTGAACTTGCCCGCCCATCGTCCCGGTCAGCCCACGCATGCCCGAGTGGCTCAGAAGCTCCTCAGCGTCGATTTCAGCCCCTGTCAGTTCGATCTCGACCGTATTCGTATCGGTCATGTCCCGAACCGTTCCGGCGATCGTTCCGCCAAACACATCAAGCCGCTCAATATCCCCAATTGTCGCGTTCGTTGAGCGTTCGATCTCAACAATCGTGCGACCAGTTTCAAAGTCGCCGAAAGTCGATCTGGCTGCGGACACTTCGATGACAAAGTCGCTTTCCGCCTCGGCCAGCGCACGACTCAACAACGCGTTCTCTTGTGTCCACGCATCTACGAAGTCCGCAACCGGCAGCTCCGAAAGCTCACTTCGCACGCTGAGCATGGGTCGCTCGGGACGCAGGTCCAGCGCAGCGCCTCCCTCAAAGGTATCATTGTCGAGCTGCAGCGTAGCGTCCGCCACCGATACGCCGTCCTGCGATGCGGAAAGTCGCGCACGCAGCGATCCACGGCGCGCTGATGTGATCGCGTAGGCGCGCGGCAACAGACTAGAATCAAAGATTCTGCCCAGATCGAGAACCGAGACGTTCATGTCGCCCGTGATCGCCGGTCCTTGCAAAACACGTCCGTTCAGATGCGCCGAAAAAAGACCGCCAGCGCGGCTCACCGCGTCGAGCGAGAGGTCATCGGTCTCACGCCATCCCTCGTCTCCGCTGAGCGTGAGGTCCAGCGTTACCGGGGTCTCGCGGATCGAACCCACCCACCGCGTGCGTGTCAGCAAACGCTCGTTCAGGGTTTCGATCCGCGCTTCCAGTTCTAGGTCTTTCAAGTGACCCAATTTCGGATTGGGTGGCTCCGCGCTCAGCCACGATACAAGATCAGCTGGATCCTCGATCGCCGCGGTGAGACTTCCTTCGACCTCAGGCGCCTCAAGCAGATCGGTCGGCATGAGGCGACCGCGAAAGCTAGCAGTATCCGTCGCAACGGATGTGTCTGCGTCGACATAGGTCCAGTCACCCCGTGCCAACCTGTCTGGTGACGTCACCTTCGCGGTCGCATCGATGCTTCGGTCGCGCCAGTGCCCCTTCAAATCGATCCGCATCGGATGCGCACGACCTCCGTAGTCGAGCGCGGCGTGATCCAACTCGAGCTTCTCGTCCGTGCGATCGCCAACGCCCTTTAGGATCAGTGACGCATTTCGCACGCGCAAGAATGACAAAGACGGACGCCGCGTTGGGATGGCTGGCAGGTTGATGCCCTGATCAGTTACCGTCACCGTGATCACAGCGTTCTCCAACCAGAGCGCGCCAACACTCAAAGAACCAGTCAGAAGGCGCTGGGGCGCGATCGTGAGGATTGCCTGCTCTGCAAATATCAACGGCGGCGCTGTCTCAGCCGCCGCCGTCTCCGTCACCTCGATCTCACCCAGGCGCCAGCCCGGAATCGGCCAGAGCACCGTCTCGATCGTTCCCGACGTCTCGAAACGAAACCCGCCTGCTCCTTCAAGATCGTCCGTCATGAGTGACAGGACCTGGGCGCGCGGCATCAGGTACAACAGCGCGACACCGCCCACGATCAGAAGGCACGCGAACACAGCCGACGCCAGCAAAACCCGCCGCAGGAACCGCATCATGACCGGATCGAGTCCTCACCCGGTCTGGATCTGTTCAGCGTGCGTGCGAGGATCGCGACCGGCAGAAGACCCAGAATGACAATCGCGAGAGCTGCGGGACCGGCCTCGTCCAATTGCTCGCGGGATGCAGCGTTGTACACCGTTGTCGCCAATGTCTCGAAATTGAAGGGTCGCAACAACAGCGTCGCGGGCAATTCCTTTGCCGTGTCCACGAAGATCAACAGTGCCGCCGTAAGCAGCGACCCCTGGATCATCGGAACATGGATGCGAAACAGGACGCGGCCGCGGCTCGACCCCAGGGTGCGTGCCGCCAACTCCATCGAAGGCGTGATCCGGCCCAGCGCACCATCAATCGCGCCGTGTGCGATCGCCGCGAAACGCACCGTATAGGCAAAGACGAGAACGGCACCCGTCCCTGTCAGCAGCAGGCCGATCTCGATTCCTGTGAGCGCCAGGATGTTGTCCGCCAGCCGGTTGTCGAACCAGGCAAACGGGATCAGAACGCCCACTGCAATGACGGCACCGGGCGCGGCGTACCCCAAAGCCGTCGCTTGTGCCGCCCATCGTGGGAAAGTGAACGTCGAGGTCCGAGCGCCATAAACCATGAAGGTTCCGATCACGCAGGCTACACAGGCCGTCGCACAGGCCAGCGTGGCCGTTCGCAACAACGCCTGCCAGAACGATGCGTCCGACCAGGCCGACATTGACCCCAGCGCGTGCCACGCGACCACGGCAGTCGGTGCCAAGAAACCGCAAATGACGGGGACCAGACACAAGACGGTCGGGATGTAGCGTTGCAAACCTGATGGCATGCTGCGTTGGATCGGACGGTAGTGCCGCGACGTATGATGAAACTTGCGGCCGCGGCGGGCGATCCGCTCGATAAACAACAGCGCCAGAATGAATGCCAACATGACCAGAGCGATCTGCGCCGCGCCACCGGCGTTGTAGGTGTCGAGCCAGATCGAGAACACGCCTTGCGTCAGTGTTGCCACGGCGAAGTAATCGACCGTTCCAAAATCAGCGAGCGTCTCCATGCAGACAATCGCAGTTCCGGCGAACACTCCGGGCCGCGCCAGCGGAAGGCCGACCCGCCAGAATACGCCCCATGGGCCGCATCCCAAGGCGCGTCCGACCTCGAGCGCGCAGACCGATTGCTCGCGAAAGGCCGCCCGCGCAAGCAGGTAGACATAAGGATACAGCACCATCGTCAGAACGAAGGCCGCACTGCCGAGCGAGCGGATCTCTGGAAACCAGTAGTCACGGGCCGAGGTCCAGCCGAAAACCGACCGCAGTGCCGTCTGGACCGGCCCCGCGTACTCCAGCAGATCGACCAACGCATAGGCCCCGATATACGCAGGCATGGCCAGCGGCGCGAGCAAGGCCCATTCCAGCCAACGGCGCCCCGGAAACTCATGCATCGTGACCAGCCAGGCCGCGCCAGTGCCAATCGTAGCGGCGCCCAAGCCAACCAGGGCGATCAGAGCAACCGTGTTGCTCAGATAGACCGGTAAGGCATACGCGAACAAATGCGGCCAGATGTTCTCGGTCGGGAAGAACGCCATCCAGACCACCGCGAGGATCGGAATCAGCAGCGTTCCCGCGATCATCAGCGCGCCAAAAGTCCACATATCGGCCATTGGCCGGGACCGTGTCGGTCGGACAACGTCAGTCATGGGCGCTGCAATACCGAACCATCTCGCATCTGTCTCCGCCGATTTTGGGACGCTTCAAGCGGGCGAAACAGCTTGGGGCACCAATGCCTCGGTCCCAAAGACATCCGGACCTGGCCCGTTCTGGCGAAGTGCTGCCAGTTTGGCCAAGGCTTCTGTCCCGTCCGGTCGGTGCCCCGCTGCAATCGGCCAGATCGCGAGGTACGCTTGACTGGCTGGCTCGAACCATTCGCCACGCCGCAACCGGAACCGCTTGTGTAGGGTTTGCCAGGTAAAGGCGCGCAGGCTTTCAACATCCGCCCAGACAGACAGCGTGAATGTCATACGCGGATCTCCGGGAAACTTCGGCGCATCCGGCCTTCTTCATCGATCAGTCGCCACAGATAACCGGGAGATCGCGCCGCCAGCGCATTCATCCGATCGATCATCCCGGTAAACTCCGCCATACGCGAGTCCTGCAGCGGCCAGCGCGCCCTTGCGATATTGAACTGAGCAATGGTCATTGAAGGCCAATCCTGAACTCTTGCGGTCGCTTTGGAAAGTATGTGACCAAGACGGCGCATGCAATCGATCGGGGGCGGGAATGAGCGAGACTTGGGACGCAGCGCGCATCGACGCCTTTCTGGAAGAGGCCTTCGCACCCTGGGTCAAATTGCTTGGTCTTCGCACCGGCGAGATCCGGTCCGACGGCGCGCAGTTCACGCTGCCCGAAAACACGGATCTGGCACGCGGCGGGGGCGAAGGTGGGGGCGTGATCAGCGGTCAAGCGGTTGCCGCCGCTGCGGATACATGCTCTGTGCTGACGCTTATCGCGGTCAACCAAGCCTTCCGTCCTTGTACGACCGTCGATCTGACGACCCATTTCATGCGGCCGCTGCCCGTTGGCGACGTCGATATCGCTGTTCATGCCCTGTCAAATGGGCGCCGCATGGCCACGCTTCGGGCCGAGTTCCGCGGCGCAAATGGAAAGCTGGCTGCGGTCGCAACCCTCGCATTCGCTTATCTCGACACGTGAATTTCAGCGCGACGGCTCAGACGGCGTCGAAGTCCAGGACCACTTTTGGCGTCTTCGGCTGCGCCTGACAGGCCAGGATGAACCCGGCCTCCTGCTCCCATGGCTCCAACGAGAAGTTCTGAACCATGTCGGCCTCGCCCTCGGCAAGACGGCACCGGCAGGTCGCGCACATACCGTTTGCACAAGAATACGGAAGATCCAGACCGGCGCGTGCGGCCGCTTCGATCACGCTATCATCCTCGGCAGTCAGTTTGAAACTGCGCCGTGCGCCGTCCAGAACGATTTCGACTTCCGTTCCCTCAATCGAACGCTCACTGGCGCGCGCACTCGCAACCGGCGGCGCACCCGACGGCGTAAACAGCTCGTACTTGATCCGCTCCTGTGGCGCACCGAGATCCCTCAAGGCCACCGAAGCCGCCTCGATCATCGGCTGCGGGCCACAGACATAGATCGCATCGTACTCAGCCGGTGTGATCAAACCACGTGTCGCCAGCGTCTCCAGCTTCTCTGCATCCAGGCGCCCGTTGAACAGTTCAACATCCTGGGCTTCCTCATCCATCACATGGGTCAGCAGGAACCGGGTCATGAAGCGGTCCTTCAGATCCTCCAGCGCCGTGCGGAACATCACGCTTTCGGTCGTCCGGTTCGCGTAGCACAGCGTAACTGTGCTGTCCGGTTCGCCCTCGAGCACCGAACGCGCGATCGACACCATTGGCGTGATCCCGGACCCTGCGGCCAGCAGAAGATAGTTGTGTTCGCCGCCAACTGGTGCCGTGAACCGGCCCTGCGGCGTCATCACCTCCAGTGCATCACCTGGCTTCAGGGTAAGCGCGTGGCTCGAAAAGCGACCGCCCTCGATCCGCTTCACGCCGACATCCAGCGTCCGGCCGCCGATCGGCGAGCAGATCGAGTAAGACCGGCGCACGTCTTCGTCGTCCACATCGGCCCGCAAGGTCAGATACTGCCCTGGCGTGAAGGCATAATCGCCGCGCAGCGCCTCTGGGACATCGAAGGACAGAGCAACGGATTCGGCCGTGTCCTGGCGCACATCCGCAAGCGTCAACGTATGGAAACGGGGCGCAGCCATCAGAGCCTCCCGGTCAGATGCATTTGAAGTAGTCGAAGGGTTCGGCACAACTCCGGCAGCGCCAGAGAGCCTTGCACGCGGTTGAACCAAACTCCGAGACGCGCTCGGTGTCTTCAGACCCACATTGCGGGCACGCGATGACCGGATCGGAGAACAACGATCCTTTACCAGCCCCTTTCACCGGTGGGGCTATCCCGTAAGCGCGCAGTTTCTCGCGACCCTCGGGCGTGATCCAATCCGTCGTCCACGGCGGAGATATGACCCGCTCGATCCGCGCCTCGAAACCCGCATCACGCAATGCCGCCTCGATCGCAAATTCGATCGCCAAGACCGCCGGACAGCCCGAATAGGTCGGTGTCACCTTGGCGACAGCGACACCATCGATCAGGTCCACTGACCGCAGAATCCCCAAGTCCTCGACATTCACCGCAGGAACCTCGGGGTCGAGCACAGCTGCCGCAGCCACCCAGGCCCGTCGTTGATCGAGCGAGAGATCGATGGCAGCGTTCACCACTGCGCCCCGGGATAGGACCGCTGCATGTACTGCAGTTCGGTCAGCAGAAAGCCCATCTCCTCGCCATGGCGGCCATCGCGGCCACCGGAAATCGACGCGCGCGGCACATGCGGTTCGATCGTCGCCTCGGAGAACACGGTCGCAATCTGCGCATCCCATGATGCGCGCAACGCCGGGTTGTCGGGTAACATCTGAGGCGCAAGCGTCGAACCCACATCATCCGGCGCGAACATCTCGTCGACATAGGGCGCGAGATCCTCGACCGCCTGAGCCATCCGCGCAGCACTTTCCTGGGTGCCATCGCCGAGACGGATCACCCATTCAGCCGAATGGCGCACGTGATAGGCGCTCTCCTTGACGGCCTTGGCCGAAATCCCGGCGATCGTCGCATCAGCGGAGCCGCAAGCAGCCGTCCACCAGAGCTGCATGAACGATGAGAAGTACAGTTGCTTAAGCATGGTGTGCGCGAAGTCACCGTTTGGACGTTCGACCAACAGCAGGTTCCGGTACTCGCGCTCGCGCCGCAGATAGGCGAGATCGTCCTCGGTCCGTCCCTGTCCTTCGACCTCACCAGCATAGGTGTAGAGCGCGCGGGCCTGCCCCAGAAGATCCAGTGCAATGTTGGGCAGCGCCAGATCTTCCTCCAGCATAGGTGCGTGCCCGCACCATTCCGAAACCCGATGTCCAAGGATCAGGTGATCATCGGCCACGCGCAGCAGCCCGGTCAGCAAGGCCTCACGATGGTTCATTACATATGCCCCACGTCTTCAGGAATGTCGTAGAAGCTCGGGTGTCGATAGACCTTCGTCTCGGCGGGCTCGAACATCTCACCCTTTTCGGCTGGATCCGAGGCAGTGATATCCGCAGACCGCACGACCCAGACCGACTGTCCCTCGCCCCGTCGCGTGTAAACATCGCGCGCGGCCTGCAAAGCCATCACCTCGTCTGCGGCGTGCAAAGACCCGCAATGACGATGCGCAAGCCCGTTCCTAGGCCGAATGAACACTTCCCAAAGCGGCGTTTCGTCCGTCATGTCGTCCTCCTACCCGCGCCCACGTTCGTGTCCCAAACCGGGGCCGGGAACCGGGTTCAATGATTGTCCAAACGCCAGCCGGTGTCCGTCCGGATCGATCACTTCAATATCGATACATCCATTTTCGGTTGTCGTCTTGATCTCGGTCGTCTCGATGGCGGCCGCGCGGAACTCTTGCATCAGAGCCTCGGCATCATCGACATAGATGTAGCTGTGCCACCACTGATTGCGCGGCAGGTCCGGCGCCTCTGAGCGATCTAGTGCAAGGGTCACATCTCCCCGTTGCACGATACAGAAGCCGGGCGGGTCACCCCAGGTTCCATGGCTTTCGAAACCCAGGCGTTCGTAGAACGCGACCGAGGCGAGGACGTCCCGTACGTTCAGGATCGGCATTGCGCGACGAAAGACCATCATGCACCCATTCCAGCGCCTTGGTCCCGCGAGCCGTATACGTTCAACCGATCTCGTATTGCCGCTTGGCGGCAGCTATGCGACACGATGTGAGCCTGTGCCACGGCGTGGGCTGCAACGTGAGATACCGCCGGTTTCGAGGGGTTGCGCAGGCCCACGCAAGAATGAGCCCAGCCAAAGTCAGTCCCATGAGCACAGATGCCCACCAAATCCCGGTTATCGGCGCTGTCCGGTTCTCGGTCCTTACAGCCGGGCCGTCTGACTTTCGGAAAGCCGCTGAACTGCCGATCGAGCAGCGCGCGCGCATCTTGTTCGACCCAGCGCATCTGGAGACCCGGTTCAGAACCTTCGAGGCACTTACGTTGCCGTCTCTGACCGCGCAAACTGTCGAGAACTGGCGGGCGGTGATCCTTTACTCCGACCTGCTCCCGCAAAGCTGGCGCGATCGGCTCCTGGATCTCGTCGCGCCGGACCCGCGCATCCTTGCGGTCGAGATGTCGCCCGCCGATGCGATCGCGCCAACGCTCCACCGGGTTGTTTGCGGTATAGATGAACGCTGCGCCCGGCGTTTCGCGATGTTCCGGCTCGACGACGATGACGGCTTGAGCTCTCGTTTTATCGAACGATCGCAACAACTTCTGCCTCTGAGCGGGAGCGCGGCCTTTGGGACAACGTTCCCGCGCGGCTTTCTGATCGGCACGACTCCGGGCAGCAGGCGGATTTCGCTCGCACCATTCAAGCGCTTTGGCATCGGCTGCGGACTGACGATTGTCGGTCCGAGCAGTCCCGATTTTGGTGTCTTCGATCTCGGCGTTCCGCACCAACGTGTTGATGAGGTCGTCCCGACGATCTCGGATTCTTCCGAAGCCGCTTTCGTGCTTTTGATGCATGAGCAGAACGATTCCGGGCAGGACACCGGCCGCCACGCGCTGCTCACCAAGGCGAAGCCAATCTGGCTTAACGCAGCCAAACGGCGCTTGGGGCCATCCTTCGCGCATTTGAAGCTGGAAGAGCTTATCGGCTAGGGGCACCGGCTTACTCGGCGGCGACTGCCGCCAAAGCCTTGCGTTCTTTACGCTTTTTAGCATGCGCAAGGGCTGCTTCGCGGACCCAGGCGCCGTCGTCCCAGGCTTTTTTGCGGGCCTTGACGCGGTCGCGGTTCATAATACCGCCACCCTTGACGACACGCCAGAACTCGTCCCAGTCGATGGGGCCGAAATCGTAGTGGCCGCGTTCCTCGTTCCACTTCAAGTCCGGGTCAGGGAAGGTTAGCCCCAAGTACTCACCTTGAGGAACCGTGGCGTCGACGAACTTCTGGCGCAACTCATCGTTTGTGAAGCGTTTAATCTTCCACGCCATGGATTGATCACCATGCGTAGAATCGCTGTCATGCGGGCCGAACATCATCAGTGATGGCCACCACCAGCGGTTCAGTGCGTCCTGCGCCATGTCTTTTTGGTCGTCAGTACCATTGGCCAGGGTCATCGTTATTTCGTAACCCTGCCGCTGGTGGAAACTCTCTTCCTTGCACACGCGGATCATCGCGCGGGCGTATGGACCATAGGAGCAACGGCAGAGCGGGATCTGATTCATGATCGCGGCGCCATCTACGAGCCTTCCGATCGCGCCGATATCCGCCCATGTTAACGTCGGATAATTGAAAATCGAAGAATACTTCGCCTTTCCAGACAGCAATTCCTCGGTCATCTGTTCACGCGATACACCAAGTGTCTCAGCGGCGGAGTACAGATAGAGCCCGTGGCCGCCCTCGTCTTGGACTTTGGCCAGCAGTGCTGCCTTGCGGCGCAGCGACGGCGCGCGCGTGATCCAGTTCCCTTCCGGCAACATGCCAACTATTTCAGAGTGTGCATGCTGTCCGATCATTCGAACCAAGGTCTTGCGATAGCCTTCCGGCATCGGATCGTTTGGCTCGATCTTCTCGTCCGCATCGATGCGCGCCTGAAATTTCTCGAGGAATTCAGGTGTTTCCTCGCTCTGGCTGTCGGCACCGATCAGTCCCTGAGAATACATGCGCAACCTCCGTG
This sequence comes from Paracoccaceae bacterium, assembly GCA_050043005.1. Taxonomy (GTDB): domain Bacteria; phylum Pseudomonadota; class Alphaproteobacteria; order Rhodobacterales; family Rhodobacteraceae; genus Thermohalobaculum. The sequence goes on along the minus strand of JBHJIZ010000091.1, from coordinate 1,907 downwards.
TTCCAAGAAACATATATTACGAAATTTCTTCATGCAAGTCGATTTCTGTAACATGTTAATGCCTTGGCGCTGTCCCCCGAGCCATCCCGCTTTGATACCGCAAACGTATTCCTTTGATACCGCTTTGGTAACAACGCGGAGTCGATGGGCCAAAGGTTAACGCGGCTCGGTTCTATTTTGAGCGAGGCACGGCGTGAGTTACGGAACGTGGGTTGGCGGAGCAGCATTTCATGCCGCACCGCACACGGGACCGAGCCGGGTGGTTACCGTCCGATGTCGGGACCGAAGGTGGCTTCCAGTTTCGGCAGCGCCGGATCGTCGGGGAAGTGTTTGCGGAGGAGCGATGCGAATTGCCCAGCGAGTGTAACAGTGCGTGGATGCTCCGCGCCGACGGCTTGTTTGAAGCCCGCTAATGCGTCGCTGAAGTGCGTTTTGGCTTCAGGGTAATCAGCGTCTGCCCGAGCAAAGTCCGCCTGCCACCAAATGCCTTTAGCGTATTCTACGTGCTCAATGCCCAGCGCGGCTCTCTTGATCTCGACTGATTGTGCGAGCAACGGCCGCGCTTCCTCTAAGCGGTCCATCTGCTTGAGCAGGCCGGCAAGATTGTTGAGGCGGATGGCGTAGTCCGGATGCGTCTCTCCGATCGTGGCCTTGCCGATCTCGATGGCCTGGCGGAAGAGCAGTTCCGCTTCCTCCAACTGATCCATCTTTTGCAGCACCATTGCAAGATTGTTCAGGTATGCAGCGAACTCAGGGTGCGTCTCCCCGAGCTTGACTTTAGAAATACCGAGAGCCCTACGATAGAGGGTTTCCGCCTCGGCGTTCCGATTCGTCTCTCGCAGCAAGTCGGCTAGGCTGCCAATTGCGGCCGCGTAATTATCATCATTCTCATTGAGCATATCGATTGCTCGAGTGTAAAGGCGTTCAGCGTCGGGCTTTTGTTCCAGAATTTGATGGAGTTGGGCAAGCACACCGATACTGGCTGCCAGCTTCGCTTTATCGTACCCTTCATCGGCTTCTTGGATCTCTATGGCCTCCCGAACGTATTCCTCAGCACGATCGAAAATCCCCAGTTTTAGGTGATGAAGCGATCGCGCATGAAGCGCTCCGGCCGCTTCCAACGATCTTGGACCGAACTCCCGCTTGGATAGCTTCAGAAGTTGATCGCCAACGCTAGATGCCTCACGGAACTTCCCGATCCGCAATAGGAAATCACCAGCCTTGTCGAGCGCGATATATGTGGGAGAGAGCCGGGCGGCTCGTTCATAGTGCTCTGCGGCATCGTTCCAACGGACCTCCTGTTCGGCGATTAGGCCTTGGCCGAAAGCGGCTTCGGCATAGCGCTCGACGGCGCGCTGTTCATGCTCCTGCACCTGGGCGAAGATCTGGTTGGCTTCGGAGAAATCTCCGCGAGACATGGAGTCGTGGGCGGACTTGAGCCGGTTCTCGCCGATCTCAATGGTTGAATGTTCCAGCAGTTTTTCGAGTTCCGCAATGCGCGTCTGCATCTCCCTCAGCGATTGCTCAGGGTTTTCGGCACGGCGGCGATATTCGTCGAGTTGTTGCTGAAGCTGGTTGCGGTCGCTTTCCAGTTCACGCTTCTCGGCATCGTGCGCGCGCTCGAGAAGTTCGAGAATTTTTGTGTTCTTCTCTTCTAGTCGCGCAATCTCATCTTTTAGAAGAGCCCGATGCTCGTCGGTAGACATGCCTTTGTTGCCACCGATGATTTCCGAGTCCGAGACGTTTGTTGCATCGATGGTGGTTCCCTCAGAGCCCAACCCGAAAAGAGTTGAGCGGTTTCAGCGGGTTGTGATTCTGTCCGGTTGCCACACTGGACGGAGCCTACAATGCCATGGACTGAAACCGCCCGCCGAGAGTATCGGCGGGAGACGCGGCGCTACGCAAGC
>JBHJIZ010000090.1:0-22986 GCA_050043005.1 Paracoccaceae bacterium | reverse complement strand
CGGTTTAATGTCATCCAGTTCGATGCGCGCGTGCTCTGTTGTCGCTCGCTGGTGCAGGCCTGTTTTCATCCGCGGGTCGTAGAGTACGCGCAGCATAAGATAATCCAGCCGCGTCGGCCATGTATGCGCGTCATCGTCATTGAAGATGGTATCCCGAAGCCCGTAGAGATCATTTCCGGTGCCAAGTGCCTGGCTCACTTCCTCCAGAATGCACTCGCGGATCTTGTATGGTTCGAGCGTTCGCGGGATCAGAGCCGATGCTTTCTCCATTGTCTTGTTCCGCTCGAATGCATCGGCGCCGTAAGCGGCCTGATCACTTTTGTATTCGCTCCAAGTCGGGTGATCGTTCACCACGATGCACTGCGCGTACGTTAGGTCTCTGAATTCCCCACCAGGGACAAACCGCACCAAGAGGTTGGCTTTGTCGGGCGAGGTCTGCTGGATATCGATTCGTGCTTCCTTGCGGATGATGCGCAGGAATTCAGCCAGGAAAAGCTGATAGCTTTCAGACCCATCACCAATCATCGCGACACGCACAGGCGCTTCGAAGCGCAACAGGTTGGCTTGAGTCGAACCCCACTCCAGATCGTGCGTTAGCTTTGTGAAGACGTCCGCCAGACTTTTGTTCGACCAAGCGGTCGTTCCGGCGGGCAGGCTGGCGCCGAAGCGGGCTTCTACGGGCCGGGTGGTTGTGCTGTAGGGCTCGGTTCGCTCGGCGCAGGCGGTGGCCAGAAGCGGAACTATCAGCAAAGCGGAGCGAGCGATCGATACGAGCATTTTGAACGTACTGTTGTTGGAACCAAAGACTGCACGCTTACACGCGCATAGTCTCGACGCAAGATGCGGTTATCCGAACGCGCCCAAATGACCGGCAATCGTCATTGCGATCATGCTGACGAGGAAACCGGCGAAGCCGTGCGCCAGAGCATACTGGATGCGATCAGCGCGGTTGCCGCCACGGCGTGTCGCGCGCACCCAACCGAGAAACCCGAGGAGAAGTCCGGCGATCAGAGCGATGACCATATGCAATTTGCCTTCAGTTCCGCGACAGCAATCGCGTCTGCGGGTGGGTGCGCCCCAGCGCGTATGCTGCCCAGGCTGCCGATTTCAACCGTGCGGCGCGCGCGACTTCAGGGCGCTGTATCGCGTCGAGGGCTGCCGCTTGCAAGGCATATAGCGCAACCAGACGCTCGGCCTGACCATGTGCCGCAAGCATGGGGGCGAGGTCTTCCGAAAGTCCCCAGGCTTCGCTCGCGCGGCCCAGCCGATACGCGGCGCGCGCCATTTCCAGGCGAACCAAGGCGAGCCGGATATCCGTCGGACCATGCGCGGTGCGGCAGACCCTGCTTGCTCGGTTCAGGTTGGCATAGGCGCTGCCAGCGTCTTCTCGGTTCAGCCGTGCGTGCACACGCAACGCACGGCAATGCGGCGCCGTGCCCCGATGCCGGCGTTCGGTGATCGCAAGCGCCTCATCCGCAGCCTCCCGGCGTTGGGTCTGTGACTGTCGCGGATCGACCGCGTCCCGTAAAAGGTCGGACCAATCCTTCGCATCTGTCGGTGCCGGATTGGGCAAGGGCGGCGCGACCAGACCCTGAGGATTGATCCTGTCGAGTATGCTCTTTGCCTGGCTATGCGCCGTGCGCCTGTTCAAACCTGTTCGCATCTCGGGCGTGTAAAGAACCCGCAGCATCAAGTGATCAAGTTCTGTCGGCCAAATGTGTGCGCCATCATCATTGAAGATCGAAGATCCAAGACCGTTCAGATCGTTCGCGAGACCCAGCGCCTGGGAAACCTCCTCGATCAGACACGTCCTGACCGCATAGGGCGGCGCGGTATCTGGAATGAACACCGACATGGCACCGATCTCGCGCCGGGTCTCGAAGGCGCGCGTGCCGTTGCGCAACGGGCTTTCACGGAATTGTGCCCAGCCGGTGCGGCCCGGTGCGACAACGCAAAGTTCCGATGGGACACGCGCGCGGAAATCAGCACCGGGAACGAAGTTGATCAACAGGTTCTGACCGCTCTGCGCCCGGGCGATATCGATGTTGGACCGGTTGCGCAGAACCGCAAGAATCCGGTCGATGAAGCCTGAATAGGTTGCGCCGCAGCAGCCGGAAACGCCGACCCGAACCGGCGCCTCATATCGCACGAGGTTCGGTCGTCGGCCACCCCATTCCAGATCGAAGGCGAGACGGACAAACAGATCTGCCAGGCTCGCATTGTCGTAGCGCGTGATGCCTGCCGGCACGGCAGCGTTCAGGATCGGGCTCGGGGGTAGCGGGCCGGGGACCGGAACGTCATCCGGACTGGTTGGCAGCGCTGCCGAGCAAGCGGTCAGGGAAAGTGCTGCGACGAGGACCAGCCACGGTATCGGCCGTGAGGAAGCCAAACTATCGCTGATACTTGATGAACGGCGTCTTGGTGGCGATCCGATCGTAGAGATGACGAGCGGTCGTATTGAAGTCCTGTGTCAACCAATAGACCGACGGGCATCCAGCGGCATCGGCACGGTCGTAGACGGCTTCGATCAGTGCGCGTCCGGCGCCGGTGCCGCGCGCGGCGTTCGAGACAAAAAGATCCTGCAAGTAGACGACGTTCTCGATCCGCCAACCGTGTCGGTGGAACAGATAGTGCGTCAGACCGATCAGTTCGCCGTCCTTCTCGACCACCAGACCGTGATAGTCTTGCGGATCGTTGCCAAGCAGGCGCTGGAAGTAGGTCTGATATATGTCCTCGGTCACCGAGGTTTCATAGAACTCGAGATATCCGGTCCAGAGCACGCGCCATTGTGGTTCGTCCTCGGCTGTCAGGTCACGAACGGTCAGGGACATATGGCCTCCATGTGTCGTTGAAAGACGCGTACGATCATCGGCGCGTGGTGGTCAAACCCGAATGTACGAGCATCGGGGATCTTGCCGAGATCATCCCAGACGCGGATCTGAACAATGTCGCGATATCCCGGGATCCGTTCGAACGCGCGAACTTCCTCGTCGGACATCGGACCGCCCTGAAGGTGGAGAGACTGGACCGATGCGTTCGAGAGGTTGTCGAAATAATCTGGATCGGTCGCGCAAAGATAGCGTTTTGCGGCGACGTGACAGCGCACGCCGTCGACGACGATTTGTGGGAAGAATGTCTCGAGTATCTTCGCCCCGGCCTCCTCGTGACGCGAGTCGATGCCGCGATCCGCCGCGTCCGTCGGAAAATCATGGGTGAAGTGGCCGACATCGTGCAGCAGGGCGGCAACTATAATCTCTTCCGAAGCGCCAGCATCCTCGGCCAGCTGCGCACATTGCAGCATGTGCTCCGCAATTGTGACCGGCTCGCCCAGATACTCCTCGGCGCCGCGGCGGGTGAAGATCTCGCTCAGAAGCGGCACGATCGTATCTTGGGTCGGCGGGCTCATGCTTGATCCTCGGTATGCCGTCTACGTGGCTGCGCCGACCAGACCGTCGACCGCAATAACCCGCGCAGGCGCGCCATCGGCCCAAGGTAGGTTGATCGGCAGCGCGATCAGGAAGGTTCGGTCACCAGTCAGTGCAGAAGTGTTCACCAGATATTCGATCAGTGTGACATCGTTGCGCAAGAGCACATCGTGGGTCACGTGTTCGGGAATAGGCCGGACCTCGCCATCCAGCAGCAGGCGGATCGTGTAGTCTTGTGGAAAATCAAACGCGCATGCGGTCGGCTGTTGTTCCAGCAGCCACTCCGCTGCATCGCGCGTCAGATACGGTGCTTCGCGCCAGAATGCTTCGGTCGTCCAATCCCGCTGGCGATCCCAGCAGGTCCGAAACAGCGCGATCTCGTCAGGACGCAAATGCGCAGCGGCGTGGCTGAGCCGATTGGCGTCGATCGCCTCATTCGGTTTGACATCCGACAGATCGATGATGGCCGCCGGGCCAACGACACGCGCGAGGTCCAGATCGCCCATCAGATCACCGCCCGGCACCATGTGGCGCGGTGCATCCATATGTGTGAAGCCGTGGCATGTGGTTCGCACCCATGAAACCTCGAACAGGTCTCCGGCGTTGAAGTCACCCTTCTTGCCGCGTTCAACAGGCCAGCGGATATGGCCCGTGTCGATCGGCATGGAGAGATCGGTGATCTTCATGGCGCCTCTGGTTGCAGGGCCGGGCGCCCCGGACGGTAGGGGTCGAGCCGAGGGTCCGGCACGCCGCGCAATTCGGCCGTGACCATCTCTGCAATCACCGGAGCGAGTGTCATCCCGCTATGGGTGGTGACAGCGTACAGTCCAGCGGATCCTACGGGACCGATGGCTGGACGGCCGTCCGCGGGGATCGGACGGAGACGTTCGATCACTGTTTCCGGTGTCAGGCCTTCGGAGGTACCGAGAATGTTGGCGAGCTGGCGCAGTACCCGGTCGGCTGCCTTTCCAGCCGTTTCTTCCTGAGCGGGCGAGGCGGCGATCAGAAACCGGCCATCGGGTCCCTGCCAGAGATCGCCTTCCGGCGTTGAGAGAATGTGGCTCACGCGCGCTGGTGTCGCATCGGTGCGAACGCTGATGCCAGCCTTGTTGGCCATGGAAATGGCGAGGCCGAGCTTTGCCATCAAACCCGCGAGGTCCGTGCCTGCGGCGAGAACGACCCGCTCCGTTGCGATGTCCTCTGTTTCCGTTTGGACGTTCCAGAGATCGCCCGACCGCGTAAGCTCGCTTACGCGCGCCGCCAGAATGCGCGCGCCGGACGCAACGGCCCGGTCCAGAAACCAGCGGCAGATCTGCGCAGGCTCTCCATAACCATCAAAAGGCGCGTGCACGGCTCTCTCTGGTGTATTGACCAATCCCGGGTCGAGTGCGCGCGCGCCATCGGCGTCAAGTGCCCGGGCGCCTTGCTGCTGATCAGGTGCGGGGCCGGTCAGCGCGGCCAGATCCTCGTCGCGGTCATTCCACAGGATCGCGCCGGGAAATGAAACCGGCAGATCCGGATGCGCTTCAAGCAGTTCGCGCCACAGCGCCATCGAGTCCAGGCGCAAACGGTTGTAGACCGGATCCTCGGCGAAACTGGCATTGAGCCACGCCAACGATCCCGCTGATGCGCCCTGGCCTGGTTTTGGGTCGATAAGCGTGACATCGAAACCGGCTCGCGCCGCTTGCCACCCGATTGCGCTGCCCAAGACGCCTGCGCCGACGATTGCAACGCGATCCGTCATTCGTCGCCCGGGACGCCGTAGGTCGGAGCGTCGGACGGATTGAGCGCGCGCGTGACATAGGCATCGAGTTGAGGTTTGTAGACCGCCCACGCGGTTCGGATAGCGGCGATCGGGCAGTCGTCGGTCCAATCGCATCTCAGATCGGCGACGGGCCAGGGGACGTCGCGCACCATCAGCACTCCGGCGGAATGGACGGGACCGGCTTCGCCCCCCGCATCCAGCGCGGCCTGCATCGCAACGAGAAGGCGGTCTCCGAGATGTCCGGTGCTGCTTTGAAACGCGTCGACCATCGCGCCCGGAACGCTGTCATTTGCGAGCAGATTGCCGCCACTGGCGCAATCGGTGCCCGCCGCGTCCGTCCAGATCCCGAGAGAGTTCGGACCGGAGTGAATGGCCGTTCCACCGTATTGATCGATCGCCAGCACCTGACGGTATGTGATGTGGGGCGCCGTTCGAGTGATGATCCCGATGGCTTCCGAGGCGGTCGCGCCGCGTTCCATCAGGTCCAGGGTCTTTGGACCCAGTGTTGGGTCGGTCACGTTCTGGCTAGCCACAGCACCGACCCCCGCACGGGCATAGGCACATCGGGCAGCGACAGCCGGAGATGACGACGAGACGGCCATGCCGAACATGCCGGTTTCAGAGCAACGGGCGACAATTGAGAAGGTCATGTGCACTCTCCACTGACCATGGCAATCCAACCGGGCCACCACCTCCCCCACCCGCCCGCCCGGAGATGGCGGCCCGGTTGGATTGTGGAGTTATGGCCGGCTATGCGCATGGCTCAGTCCGGGATGACGGCGGTTGCATCGATCTCGACCAACCACTCGGGCCGCGCCAGTGCGACGACAACCAGGCCGGTGCAGACCGGGTGGACACCCCGGATGTACTCTCCCATGACCCGGTAGATCGCCTCGCGGTGGCGGACATCGGTCAGATAAACCACCAATTTCGTGAGATGCCTGGGCTCGGCGCCGCATTCCGCCAGAAGCTGCATGATGTTCTGCATGACCTTGTGGGCCTGCGCTTCGGGATCGCCGGTGCCGACGTTTGCACCGCCGTCCAGCTCTTGCGGGCATTGCCCGCGCAGAAATACGACCTGACCGCGCGCAACCACGGCCTGCGCCAGATCATTGTCGAGTTTCTGCTCGGGATAGGTGTCCTTGGTGTTGAACGGACGAATGCGGGTGTGGGTCATCTCAGATCGGCTCCGAAGTGGTCACGGCAAAGCCAGGCGAACCGTTCCGCCGCTCCGGGCGGTCGGGTGTCCCGGCGGCGGACCAGCATGATACGGCTATGCTTCGCCGCCCAGCCCAAGGGCCGGATCACGGCGCGTTTGCCGTCATATGTCAGGTCGGTTGCAGGCTCGCTTGCGAGCAACGCAAAGCCCAGACCGTTGGCGACCATGCCCCGGACCGTCTCGAGCGCATTTGTTTGCCAAGCGACGTTCGGTTCAATGCCCTGGTCGCGAAGCAGCGTCAGGAAGTAATCCGGGCTTGGGGGCGTCGCCAGCAACACCATTGGAAGCTCGGCCAGGTCCTCTGGCGCGATCTTGTCTTTCTTCGCGAGGGGATGGTCTTCGGGCAAAAGGGCATACGGGGTGCGTTCCAGCAGCACTTCCCGCGTCATGTCATCGGAGATACTCTCGTCATACATCAGCGCGACCTCGGCCTCGCCTGCGGCCAGAGCGGCGTGCACACGGGACTGGTCGCCCTCGATCAGACGGACATCGATTTCGGGCATCTCGCGGTCCATACGTCCGAACAGTCCCGGCAGAACGAACGCGCTGATGGTGTAGAAGCAGGCGAGGCGCAAGCGGTTCGCCTCGACAGCCTGACCGGCGCCGATCGACGCTGGCGCTTCGATCCGGGAGGCCGAGCCATAGGCCCGGTTTGCATAGATCAGCGGAGAGCCTTGGCCTGCGAGGAAGATGTCCTGCACTTCGCCGAAGAAGACATGGTGCGTGCCGACGAGGTCGGACGACACAACCTTGCAATCGAATGCCACCAGCGGGTCGACGACACGGGGCGCGCCGGTGACCTGCGTGGCCCATGACGTCACGTCGAACTTGTCGCTCAGTTGCTCGCGGAACCGTCCGGCGAAGGCAGCCGAGATGTAGGACTGGTCCTCGCGCAGCACGTTCACGCAAAAGACGCCGTTTTCCAGAATTGCCGTAGCCGACGCGCTGTTGCTGTTCACGCATGCAAGCAGGGTCGGTTTCTGCGTGTCGGCGCTGACCGAGGACATTGCGGACACCGTCACCCCGGCGCGGCCTGCCGGGCCATCGGTGGTCACGACATTCACGGTCGCCGCGCAGTGGCTCATGCCCGCCAGGAACTGGGCGCGGAGCTCTGGATCTGGGGCTGTGGTCACCGCGCGTCTTCCTCGTGAGGGGATCCGAGAGGCATGCCCGCGCGGCAGGGAATGGTCAAGGCCGTCGCATAGATGATTTGAAGTCCGTCCTGTGCCTTCAGCCCAGGCGATCCGCCAGATAAGTGGCGAAGTCATAGATCGGCCGCTCAAGGTGGCTCAGATGTCCAGGCCGTGCGGCGTCGGAACAGAGCCCGCGATAGACACGCTCGGTGCAGCCTTTGTCCTCGACCTGCACATCGTCGAGCAGGATTTTGGCTTGTTTGAACAGTCCTTCGGCCTCTGGGTCAGCCATGAAGTCCGGCGACAGGCCACCGCCATAGGTGATGTGGACATGATCCACGCCGCGGGGGTGGAGCGAGAGGTACCAGAAATAGCCGGGCGTCACCGTGACCAGCAGGCTGGGATAGATCGCCAGCAGGATCGTCGTCCGCCGCCAATCGCCGGTCAGCCGCGTGTTGTCCGGATGTGCGACTGCCAGTTTGAAGGAGGCGTCTTTGAGGATGTAGTGGTAGTTGAAGCTCGACAGGCCTGGCGGACAGTCCATTTCCTCGAGCTTGCTGACGCCGCCGACTGTGCCCGCGTGGCAGACCGGCAGGTGGTAGCTCTCCATAAAGTTCTCGGCCAGAACCTTCCAGTTCGTGTTCCAGACATGAGTTTCGTGGAACAGCGAGGTGTAGGCGCCCATATCGAACTCGCCGATCATCTCGGTGACCTGAGCGTAGTGCTGTTCGGGTGCCGTGGCATCCGGGTTCAGCGAGATCAGGATAAAGCCCAGCCAGTCTTCGCAACGGATCTGGGGCAGGCAGTAGTCCTTGCGCGCAAAGCCGGTGTTCAGCGCCATGCCGGGCGCGCCGCGCAGAGAACCATCCAGCGAATAGACCCAGCCATGGTACGGGCAGGTCAGGGTGGTTGCGTTGCCCGAGCCCTCCATCAGCGTCGACATCCGGTGCAGGCAGACATTCGACATCGCGCGAAGTCTGTTCTCGGCATCTCGGACGACCAAGATCGGTTGGCCCGCCAATTCGTAGGTCAGGTAGTCGCCCGGCTTGGCCAGCTGGTCTGCCCGGCCGACACAGACCCATTCCCGCTTGAAGACACGCTCCAATTCGGCATCTAGGAAGGCTTGGCTCGTATAGGCGGATTTGGGGATGGCGGTCGCGGTTTCGAACGGCGTGGCCACCATGCTCTTGAGTTCGGAGATCGCGTCGAACGGAGTTTGAATGTTCATGGTCTGGCCTCGTAGGTTTCTCGACGTATGGTCGCGAGGCTGTGCAGCCGCGTCAAGCGCCTTGGAGGTCGCGGTGCTTCAGATGCGGTGCTAGGATGCCAGCCAGCGGGAGGAGATCGAGATGGCGATCGAGAGGCGACTGTTCGGACGATCGGGCCATGAAAGCTCGCGCATTCTCTTTGGTGCGGCAGCGCTGAAGCAGTGCGATCAGGGCGTTGCTGACCGGGTGCTTGACCTGCTGTTCGAGTATGGTGTGAACCACATTGATACAGCGCCGCGCTATGGCGACGCGGAACTGCGCATCGGGCCGTGGATGGCACGCCATCGCAACGACTTCTTTCTGGCAACCAAGACCGATCAGCGCAGCTATGACGGGGCACGCGAGCAGATCCGGCGGTCGCTGGATCGGCTACAGACCGACCATGTCGACCTGATGCAGATGCATGCGCTCTTTCATCTGGACGAATGGGATCAGGCGATGGGCGAGGACGGCGCTTTGCGTGCGAGCGTCGAGGCGCGGGACGAGGGATTGGTCCGGTTCATCGGCGTCACTGGACATGGATGGACTGTTCCGGCCATGCACCGTCGCAGCCTGGAGCGGTTCGATTTCGACTCGGTTCTGATGCCCTGGAACTGGCAGATGGCCGGGCATCGGGGATATGGCGCGGATTTTCAGAGGACCCGCGAGATGTGCCGACAGCGCAACGTTGCGGTACAGACCATCAAGTCGATCGCCCGCGGCGCCTGGGCTGCGGGAGCTGAGCAGAACCGGTCGACCTGGTATCAGCCTCTGGAAGACGAAGACGACATCCGTGCGGCTGTGCACTGGGTGCTGGCCGAGGAGGATCTGTTTCTCAACTCTGTCGGGGACACGGATCTGCTGCCGCTTGTGCTGAAGGCCGCCGATCAAACCGTGATCGCGCCGACCGAGGCCGCCATGTCGACACTGTCTGACCGTGCGGGGCTCGCCACGATCTTCGGGATCTAGGCCCGCTTCCCGAGTGGTTCTCGGTCAAAGCTTGACGCAAAGGCTTGCCCGCGGACTTGATCTAATGGCTAGCCGGAGGCATTGGGCGTCGGCGGGTAACGCCTCAGATGGCGGTTGAACGCGTCGACGAGGGCATCGGCGCTGCGGCGTCCGCGGATGACGCTCCGCACCCGGCCGTCGCCGTCGTAAAGCAGCAACGTGACCCGGCCAACCCCGTTATCCTGAGCCAGTTGACGGCCCTGCGGCGTGTCGAGGCTGGCGACAAGATAGTGGACCGCGCCGCCGTCCATCTGCTCCATCGCCTGCCGCGCGGCCCTTTGCAGTGCGCGGCAATCCGGGCACTGCGGATCGTGGACTTGCACGATGGCCGGTAGGCCGTCGCCGATTTTAGAGAGATTTCCCTCGCTTATCCCGGCCATGACTCTGGTCGTGAAGTACCAGCCGCCTCCGCCCAGGACCACCGCGCCAATGCCCAGGAACTTCGCCAAGCCGAGTGCTTCGCGCCGTGACATCTTTTTCTTTTTGGCGGCCACAGGCGGCGTTGCGGCAGATTTCCGAGATACGTTGGATCTGCGTTTCTGGCGTTTCATCTGCTCATCCGGCACAGCTTCGATCGTATGCGAGCCTGATGGAGCGTGCGACAGACCGCCAATCACGAGCGGTCACGAACGGGTGAGAAGCCAAGGATGCGCGTTCTTCCACGGACCTCGGTGGGCCGCACCCGCATCGGTTTTAGGTGATCATGATGAGCCGGAAACGGTGGATGCTCTTGGTGATTTGGCAGGTGAAGTGGCGCGTGATTTTCTTCACGTAATTTTTCATTAACGGGATTCTGAGCGGGTCTTCGTCTGATTGCGACCCCGCCCTTCCGGGCATCGCTTTGTCCGCTGACGGACCGCAATCTATGTCGAAGTTCGCCTTGGACGGTCAGGCGTTCGCCGCGTCGAGAGCGTTGATCGTGCTCGTGAACGGCTGGGTGGCATCGCTGTTGAAATGAGACTCGCCCAGAACCGCATCGGCATCTGTGTCGCGTCGGCGGGATCCAGGCGTTCGAAGACGGCGCCCGGCGCTAATAAACCCCAGCCTTTGACCGGGTCAGGCTTTCGTTAGCTGCGCCCGCAAATCCTCCAGGGTCTGGGCGAGCTTCGATAAATCCTCTGCCTCCAGTCCCGTCGCGCGTGCCACGCAGGACGGTATGTGTTCGGCGGCTTTTTGCTTCTCTACCCCGGCTTGCGTCAGCTTCACCCGAACAACCCGTTCATCGCTTGTGCCGCGAGCGCGTTTGACGAGACCGATCGCCTCGAGCCGCTTCAGCATCGGTGTGAGCGTGTTGGACTCCAGATGCATCGCCTGACCGATCTCCTTCACCGTGCGGTCGTCGCCGCGCCAGAGCAGCAGCATGACGAGGTATTGCGGGTATGTGAGCCCGATGTCGTCCAGCAGCGGACGGTACACCTGATTGAACGCATGCGAGACCGAATAGGCTGCAAAGCAGATCAGGTCTTCCGGAAGTCCGGGTGCTTGGGTCGTGTTGTCAGGCGTCATCAGTCTCTCCCTTATGCATGACATATAAATCGTGGGCGATTTAATCGCAAGCGGTTGACTCAGTGAGTGCGTCTTCCTATTTAAATCGTGCGCGATTAAATCGATAACGATGTAAAATATGATCGAGAAATCTGACCTGAACGGGATCACCCGACGCGGTGTCCTGATCTCGGCAAGTGCATTCGGCGCCGGATTGGCGCTGTTCCCGACGCTGGGGGGTGCCCAGCAAATCCAATCGGAAGGAGACAAGACCATGGCGACCATCACGACACCCGACGGCACAAACATCTTCTACAAGGACTGGGGACCGAAGGACGCGCAGCCCATCGTGTTCCACCACGGCTGGCCATTGAGCAGTGACGACTGGGACAGCCAGATGCTGTTCTTTCTGTCCAAGGGCTACCGGGTCATCGCGCACGACCGGCGTGGTCATGGGCGGTCGGATCAGACCGATACCGGCAACGACATGGACACCTACGCCGCCGACGTCGCTGCACTTGCGCGGGCGCTGGATCTGAAGGACGCGGTCCATATCGGTCACTCGACCGGCGGCGGTGAAGTTGCCCGGTACGTTGCGCGCTCCGAACCCGGCCGGGTTGCGAAGGCAGCACTTCTCGGCGCGGTGCCGCCGGTGATGGTCCAGTCCGAAAACAACCCGGACGGCGTCCCGATGGAAGTCTTCGACGGTCTGCGCGCAGCACTCGTCGCGAACCGGGCACAGTTCTATCTCGATATCCCGTCAGGCCCGTTCTATGGCTTCAATCGCGACGGCGCAGCGGTCAGCGAGGGGTTGATCCGGAATTGGTGGCGCCAGGGCATGGCCGGAGGCGCCAAGGCGCACTACGATTGCATTGCGGCGTTCTCGGAAACGGACTTTACCGAGGATCTGAAGGCGATCACCGTGCCGACGCTCGTGCTGCATGGAGACGACGATCAGGTCGTGCCGATTGAAAACTCGGCGGACAAGGCGATCAAGCTGCTGCCGAACGGTACCCAGAAGACCTACCAGGGCCTGTCGCACGGTTTCTTTGCGACCCATCCAGATCTGGTCAATGCCGATCTGTTGGCCTTCATCGAGAGCTGATTTCTACCAAGTACGGCTGGGCCGCCAAGGTGGCCCGGCCCACCGTCCGGGTGGCCCAAACGTGTTTTCATCGTCTACCGCAATGGCGTCAGTAGATGACCTGCATGAGGCCAGGGCCACCGTCACATGTTCGGATAGTTCGGACCGTCGCCGCCCTGCGGTGTGGTCCAGGTGATGTTCTGGCTCGGGTCCTTGATATCGCAGGTCTTGCAGTGCACGCAGTTCTGGAAATTGATCTGGAAGCGCGGTTCCGCGCCGTCCTCGTGCACGACCTCGTAGACCCCGGCTGGGCAATAGCGTTCCGCAGGCTCGGCATATTGCGGCAGGTTGACCGAAATCGGCAATTCCGGATCGCCGAGCTGAAGGTGCGCGGGTTGCGACTCTTCGTGATTGGTGAAGCTGAAGGACACGTTGGTGAGCCGGTCGAAGCTGAGCACGCCGTCCGGCTTGGGATAGTCAATCTCGGGATGATCGCTGGCACGGCCTGTGGCCTGAGCATCGGTCTTGCCGTGCTCCATCGTGCCAAACATCGACAGGCCGAACATGTTGTTGGTCCACATATCCAACCCGCCGGCGGCGAGCCCGCCCACGAGGCCCCATTTCGACCACATCGGCTTGACGTTGCGGACAGGTTTCAGATCCTTGGCGATCGGGCCGTCCGCGACGGCGTCCGCGTAAGCGGTCAGTTCGTCGCCGGTGCGTCCCTCGCCGATCGCGGCATGGGCTGCTTCGGCCGCGGCGATGCCCGAGAGCATCGCGTTGTGATTGCCCTTGATGCGCGGCACGTTGACCATGCCTGCCGAGCAGCCGAGCAGAGCACCGCCGGGGAATGTGAGTTTCGGCATGGCCTGCCAGCCGCCTTCCGAAATCGCGCGCGCGCCGTAAGCGATCCGTTTGCCGCCTTCCAGAACCGCTGCGATGTCCGGGTGATGCTTGTAACGCTGGAATTCCATGTACGGGAACAGGTGCGGGTTCTCGTAGTTCAGGTGCACCACGAAGCCGACGTAAACCTGATTGTTCTCGAGGTGGTACATGAACGAGCCGCCGCCCGTCTTGGTGCCCAGCGGCCAACCCATGGTGTGCGTGACAAGGCCCTGCTGATGATGCTCGGGCTTGACCTCCCAGATCTCCTTCATGCCAAGGCCGTACTTCTGCGGCTGCTTTCCGTTGTCGAGCCCGTATTTCCCGATGACCTGTTTCGACAGCGAGCCGCGCACGCCCTCGGCCAGCAGCACGTATTTTCCGGCCATGATCATGCCGGGCTCGTAGGCATCGCCAGGGGTGCCATCGGCGTTCTTGCCGAATTCGCCCGCGACCACGCCGATGATCTCGCCGTTCTCGCCTTCGACGAGTTCCGAGCATGACATGCCTGGATAGATCTCGACGCCCAGACCCTCGGCCTGTTCGGCCATCCAGCGGCAGACATTGGCCATCGAGACGATGTAGCAGCCGTGATTGTTCATCAGGGGCGGCATGGCAAAGTTCGGCAGGCGGATGGCACCCGCTTCGCCCAGCACGTAGAAGCGGTCGTCGGTGACCTCGGTGTGGATAGGGGCATCCATATCGCGCCAGTCCGGCAGCAACGTGTTCAGACCGCTCGGGTCCAGCACGGCGCCGGACAGAATGTGCGCGCCGACCTCCGACCCTTTTTCGAGCACGACAACGTGCAGGTCCTCGTTGAGCTGTTTGAGCCGGATCGCAGCACTCAGCCCCGCCGGACCAGCACCGACGATGACCACATCCACTTCCATCGCCTCGCGGTCAAAGTCGCTCATCTGCCGTGCCCCCTGAAGAATCTGTCTCGGATCATCGGGCTGATATCGTGCGGCGCGTCCAAGGGTCAATCGTGACGCGCCGAAAGGTACCGCGCCATCGGATGCAATTTCGCAGAATGGCGCAATATTGACCAGTTTGCGTCGCTTGGCAGCGCAGACCCGCCGTTTACGGTGCCGCAGCGGCGCTTGAACTTGGCTCCTATGCTCGGGGGAGCAGGCGCGGGGACGACAATGACACTTTATCAGCTCTGCGGTTACGCAGGGGTTGCCTTCTACATCTGCTCTTACGCGGCGCTCCAATTCGGCCTGATCAGAGGGCGCGGATACCTCTATGCATTCCTCAACATGCTGGCCGCTTCGCTGGTGCTGATCAGTCTGGCAGAGGCGTTCAACCTGTTCTCGGCGATCATTCAGACGACGTGGATCACGATCTCGGTCGTAGGGATCACGCGGGCCTACCTGCTGCACAAGGTCATCCGGTTTAGCCCGGACGAGCAGCGGATCCTCGGGCAGATCGCACCCAGTCTGGACAAGCCGAACGGGCGCCAGTTGCTGAACCTGGGATCCTGGGTCGACGGGCGCCACGGCATGGAGCTCACGCGGCAGGCCGAGCCAGTCAGTCACTTCTACTGGATCAAGTCGGGCCAGGTCGCCGTGCATGTCGGCGGTCAGCGCGTGGCCGAGATGGGCGAAGGTGCCGTGTTGGGGGAGGTCACGGCGCTGACCGGTGCGCCCGCGACCGCCACTGTCACGGTCGACCAGTCGGCGCACTACTTTTGCATTCCCGCGAAGTCGCTGCGCGATCTCGCGGCCCGGAATTCCGAGATTCGGGCCGAACTACAGCATGCGTTCACGGCCGAGATGCGCAACAAGCTGGAAGAGTCGAACATGCGGATGGCGGCGGTCAGGGAGCGCGCATCGGGCGCCTAGGCTTGGATCCCGCACCCGATCATTTCGTGGTCGTCGGTGTGCCGACCGTGGGACCTGTCACGCCCGGGCGGTGCCGAGTGGGGGATCTCTGATAGCCCGCCTGTCCGTTCACGGAAAGCCCCGCGCACATGGACGTTTACGGGCTTTCGACGCCTTCCCATCAGGTGGGACACTCGCTCACTCAGGGTTGTACTATCCACCCATCCGCCCACATTATCATCAGAAACCAGGGAGGTGACGATGTTCGGATTGCTGAAGAAGACGTCCATGCCGACTTCGGAGAGTGCGCTGGACGGCCGGGCGTTCGAGATCCCGACCGCAGAAGCGCATTTCGTCAACGGCCGACCACTGAAGGGCCCGTACCCCGAGGGCTATGAGATCGCGATGTTCGGGATGGGATGCTTCTGGGGCGTCGAGCGGATGTTCTGGAACATTCCCGGTGTCTGGGTGACCGCGGTCGGATACGCAGGTGGCTACACGCCGAACGCGACGTATCAGGAGGTCTGCACCGGGCGTACGGGGCACAATGAAGTCGTGCTGGTGGTTTTTGATCCATCGACGGTGAGCTACGAACAATTGCTGAAAGTCTTCTGGGAAGGCCATGATCCGACGCAAGGCATGCGCCAAGGCAACGATGTCGGGACGCAGTACCGATCAGGGATCTACACCTATTCGGATGCCCAAGCCACGACCGCCAAGGCGAGCAAGGCCGAGTTCCAGCCAGGCTTGAGTGCCGTGGGATACGGACCGATCACGACCGAGATTGTGCCCGCGAGCGAGTTCTATTTTGCCGAGGATTACCACCAGCAGTACCTTGCGAAGAACCCTGGCGGATACTGCGGGATCGGCGGCACGGGCGTGACGTGCCCTGTCGGGACGGGCGCGGTGACCTAATCAATCCATTCTCGTCCGCTGGCACGGGTCCGCGGTCGGCTGGACGAGGTTCAAGCCCTTGCGCGGCGTCGAGCGTCGGGCGCGATCGGCAAGATCCGCCCCGGCAATCTTCATGCACCGTGCGGCTGCCAGACCATCACCGCTGGCGGCGACCCTGTCCGGTGACGCCCGTTTCAACGCATTGATAAAGACCGTTGCCTGCTGTTTCGTGATGATCGGCCGGGCCGTCGGTCCAAGCGCAGCCTCGGGATCGGTCGCGAGACCGGGATAGATTGCGAAGACCTCACGGCGCGTTTCGGGCTGGAAAGCGCTGAGCGCGACAGGGCCTGGGCGAAAGCTTTCGGTGCGGGCCCCTTCGGCGAAAATTATCTCGTGCCGATCGAACAGCAGGGCGAAATAGGTCGCGTGGCGGCGCCCGGCCATGACGCGCACGCCGGGAAGCTTTGTGAGCGATTTTGCGATTGCGAGCACTTCCCCGCTTTTGAATGCGCTGACGACGTCCTGGCCTGACAGCGCCATGCGATGCTGCGGCGACACGACGAGATCGCGCCTGGGCAGGCCGCCGCCGAGGGCCCCCTGAGCGATCAGCACGGGCTTGTCCTTGTCGCCGCGCGTGTTCTGCGGGTCGGTGAAATCGACCTCGCGCCGGCCGATCCAGCGCAGCGTCTGCAATCCATGATCAGCCGTCACAATCCGGTCGCCGGGCCAGAGGGTCTCGACAGGCTTCTCGCCGTGCTCGGTCAGAATATGGGTGCCTGGCGCGAAGCACGGGGGCACGCCCATAGAGACAAGGCTGGCGAACTGGGTCTGTTGTGTGGAGGTGTTGATCGTCCCGTCCGATACCGAAACGCTTTCGCCGGACGGGAAGGTCAGAAGCTGATCGGTGCCCGGTCCGCCCGGTTGCGTCACGACGATTTCGTCGGCGGTGACGCTGCCATCCTGATTGGTCAGAGCATTGCCGATATCCGTCAGACCGGAGATATCGAGCGTGTCATTCCCAACCGAGAAGTCCGTGAGCGTGTCGGCGCCGGACGACACGACAAACACGTCGCTGCCAGCACCACCGGTCAGGGTGTCGTTGCCTGCTCCGCCGTCGAGTTGGTCGTTTCCCGCCCCGCCATCGATCTGGTCATTGCCCGCTCCGCCGTCGATGTCATCGGCATCGTCGCCCCCGAAGATCGTATCATCGTGCTGCCCTCCGCAGATCGTGTCGCGACCGGTCCCGCCGTAGAGAACGTTGTTGCCGCCTGACATCGTGATGGTGTCATTGCCAGCGCCAGCATAAACGCGGTCGTCCGAGCGACTGTCGGTTTCGGCCGAGGTGATCCTGTCTTCGCCATCGCCGGCATAGATCAGATCATCGTCGCCGAAGTTAATTTCCTCGCCAGCCTCGATAACGTCGTTTCCGGCCCCGCCATAAAGCGTGTCGCCATCGTCCCCGCCATCGATGGTGTCCGCGCCATCTCCGGCGTAGAAGACGTCGCGGCTGCTGCCGCCGGTGAGTGTGTCCTGACCACCTGCGGCGATGACCGTCTGTCTTGCGTCCGAAGCGCTGCCGTCGAAGCTGTCATCCTCGGATGTCAGTTCGAACGCTTCGACGTCGACGAAGCTGCCGGAATCGCCGTCGCTGTCAGAGAATGTGCCGGATTCGTCGCCGGTGAGCGTGATCGTAAGCGCGTCGTCCGCGATACTCCCGCTCAGCGTGTCCCGATCGGTTCCACCGCTGCCGCCATATATCGTGTCGGTCCCGAAGCCGACGCCGAACGTGTCTTCGTCGTCACCGCCATAGAAGGTGTTGCCACCGAACATGACTTCGAAACTGTCGCTCCCGGCGCCGCCGTAGAGCAGATCGTTCCCGTTGCCGGAGCCGCCATCCAGCGTATCGTCGCCGTCGTCACCGAACAGCGTGTCATTACCGGTGCCGCCGTCGAGTTGGTCGTTTCCCGCCCCGCCATAGAGCACATCGTCGTCTTGGCCGCCCTCGAGCGTGTCGTTGCCCAGCCCGCCATAGAGTTGGTCATTCCCGAGCGTGGCGATCAGCGTGTCATTTCCGGTGCCACCGATCAGCGTATCGTTGCCCGCCGAGTTCGAGAGCTGGTCGTCGCCCGCACCGCCGTAAAGCGTATCCTCGCCCAGACCCGTCGACAGGCTGTCATCGCCCGCGCCACCATAGATCAGATCCGATCCGGTGCCGCCGGAGGCCGTGTCGTCGCCATCCTCGCCCAGAATGACGTCGTTGCCGCTGCCGCCAATTGCGCTGTCATTGCCGGTTCCACCGAAGATGCTGTCGTTGCCGACCCCGCCGTCCACGGTATCGTTCCCGGCATCGCCGGCCAGGATGTCGTCTCCGTCCTGATCGATGATCGAGTCGTTGCCCGCACCGCCGGACACGCTGTCATCGTCGGTCGTCGCGTAGATCTCGGTCGGGGTGTTGGTGAAGGTTTCGGTCGCGAAGTCGTAATTTGTCCCGGCACCGCGGCTGGTCAGCGTGAATTCCATCGACGTCTGATCGGTGAACCCGACATGCGCCCAGTGGTCCTCGTCTCCGCTGCCCGAGCTTTGCCCGCCCGGTACGTCGATCGTGACGCTGTCGCCATTGTCGGTGACCGCGAGATTGGTGGCAGGATTGGACGAGACATGGACGCTGTTGGCGTCGTCCTTGCCGATCGTCACGGACTCGGAGGACGAGTCGATGTCTTTGAAGGTGAACGCGCTGTCGAGTTGGACCGGCAAGCCGGTGGATTGATCGAAGAACTCGATCCGGATGTCGACCTCGTCGCCCGAGTTGCCGTCGTCAAGCTTGACGGGAATGCTGTCGCTCGACCCAAGCTCTACCGTTCCCGAGGTGTTGGAGACCCCCGCGACGGTGATGCGCGCCTGGATCGTCGTTCCCTGATCGGTGATGCCGACATTGTCATAGGTGACGGACATGCCCGTCTCACCCGGACCGGTCGCTCCGCTGGAGGCCGAAATGTTCGAGACCGAGAACGTGAAGCCCGAAAGCTGTTCCGAGGCGAGACTGCTGCCGGGTGCGACGCGGCCCGCGCCGATCACATCATCGCCGCTTCCGCCGAAGATCGTATCCTCGCCAAGCCCGGCATGGATCGTATCGGTGCCGGTCCCACCGTCGACGACGTCATCGCCCATCCCGCTCTCGACGCTGTCGGCACCTGCGCCTGCATCGATCGTGTCGTTGCCTGCGCCGACGGAGTCACCCTGACCGTCGGTATACGACTCGTCGATTAGATCGTTCGAGCTGGTGCCTGCGATCGAGCCAGCCATCAGGACGCCGCAGGTCTGATTTTCGGCGGAGCCGAAGGACTGTTTTTATACGCGACATCCCGCGTGGTCGCGATGTGCTGATCGGTCTGGATAGAGGTTGCGGGCGCCGCCACTCTGGTGCCAAGCGGTGGGCGGGTCGGCCCCTCGGATAGACTTCTGGACATCACTTAACCGACTGATACGCCGCCAAATCGACACGATCGGTGCGCGCATGTCGGCACACCAACATGGTTAATCTAGCGGGTCAGGCGTTTAAGTTCGGTTTATGGAAGACCGGGATGCGCGCGGACCCGGCCTGGAAGGTCACTGACCCATCCGTTCGGAGTTCTCACCTGTGGTCTTGGTGGACTGGTCCCAGCCCGATGCGCGGTTCGCTTGGCCCTGCGCCCGCAGCGCTTACGAATTCAGGGCGTGCTGGACCGAGGAAAAGATGCCCTCGAACATCTCGGGTGTCAGGACGCGCGTGTTCGTGTTGTAGCGCGAACAGTGATAGCTGGCGGTGATGGCGTAGGTGCGGATGATGCTGGTGTTGCCGTGGCCGAACGGGTGGTTCTTCAGTTTGCCTTCCAGCGCGCGGATCGTGCTGTCGTGGGCGATTTTACCAAGAGTGACGATGGACGTGAGGTTCGGCAGGGCCTTGATGCGATGCTCGAGGAATTGCCGACAGGCGTTGATCTCGGCCCCGATCGGTTTGTTCTGCGGCGGAACGCATCGCACAGCGTTGGTGACCATGCAGTCGACAAGCTCGAACCCGTCATTCGGCGTGGCGCCGAACTCGCCCTTAGCGAAGCCGTACTTCTTCAGTGTCGCGTAGAGGAGATCTCCGGCAAAGTCGCCGGTGAACGGGCGGCCTGTTCGGTTGGCGCCCTTCACACCCGGGGCCAAACCAACCACCAGCAGTCTGGCACTTTCCGGGCCGAAACTGGGGACCGGGTTGTTGAACCACTTAGGTTCCTGCTCGCGCAGATCCTCGCGATAGGACACGAGCCTTGGGCACAGCGGACAATCCGGCGGTGCCTCGGTCAGCCGTTTGGTCGGCACGGCTTGTTCCGGCAATCAGTCTGCGTCTTCTTCCTCGAACTGTGGGGTCGTCATCGGCGGAGCGGCAGGGGCCGGGCGCGGCGGGCGTCCGATCACGTCCTTAAGTTCTTCCAGTTCGATGAAGTTGTCGGCCTGCCGACGCAGATCGTCGGCAATCATCGGGGGCTGCGAGCGGATGGTCGAGACGACCGAGACGCGCACGCCCTTGCGCTGAAGGGCGCCGACCAGGACACGGAAGTCGCCGTCACCCGAGAACAGGACGATGTGCTCGACATGGTCGGCCATCTCCATGGCATCGACCGCAAGTTCGATGTCCATGTTGCCCTTGATCTTCCGGCGCCCGGTGGAGTCGGTGAATTCCTTGGCGGGCTTGGTGACCAGCGTGAAGCCGTTATAGTCGCGCCAGTCGACCAGCGGCCGGATCGGCGAGTACTCTTCGTTTTCGATCAGCGCGGTGTAGTAGAAGGCGCGCACCATCTTGCCCCTGCGCATGAATTCCGAGCGCAGCAGCTTGTAATCGATATCGAATCCGAGGGCTTTGGTCGCGGCGTAAAGGTTGGATCCATCAATGAAAAGTGCGAGACGTTCGTCGCGGTAAAACATGTTTTCCTCTAGATCACGTGCATGGGGTCGTGTCGGCCTGCCGTATCTTCGCGCTGAAACCTGATCGGCGACTCAAACGAGGGGCGTACGTAAGCGTTGATGACCAGGATGTCTACGGCTGATATGGCACTTTTATGACTGACTACCTTGTGGCTCTGGGCTCAAATCTCCCTTTGATCAAGAATGACTTAGCGTCAACTTTAACACGGGCGATTCAAAAGTTGCACACGACGCCCGGGATCCGGGTCCTGAGCACCAGCGCGTGGTACCAAACGCCTGCCTGGCCCGCAGGTTCCGGACCGGACTATGCGAACGGTGCCGCCGTTTTGGCGTCAAACCTTTCACCAGATGGAATTCTACAAGAACTTCACGAGGTTGAGAAGGCCCTTGGCCGCGTCCGGCGCGAACGTTGGGCTTCACGGACATGTGATCTGGACTTGTTGGCTGCGGGCGACGCGGTCTTGCCCGACCGGGACGAGGTTGCGCGTTGGATGGATCAAGGTCCTGATCGGAACCGGATTCCAGACTGTCTTTTGCTGCCGCATCCACGGTTGCACGAGCGCGGCTTTGTTCTGGTGCCGTTGGCGGATGTCGCACCGGACTGGCGTCATCCTATTTTGGGACAGACGGTCCGGGAGATGCGGAATGCCCTTCCTGCATCCGAGATCTCGGGGATTCAGCGGATCGACAGCAGCTCAGGCCTTGGGTGATTCGAGACCGTGTTTCTGGAGGAGCGGCCACTGGAAGGCCAGGAACACCATTGTCATCGGCAAATTCGCGAAGGTCTTGAAGCTGACCCAGAACTCGGTCGTTTGCGTACGCCAGATGACTTCGTTGACCAGCCCCAGGAAGATGAAAAAGCCGACCCAGCGCCGGGTGAAGATCATCCAGCCCTCGTCGGTCAGGGGCATCGTCTCGCCCATCAGCATCTTCAGATAGCTCCGGCCCTGCATCAGCCCGAAGCCCAGGATCAGCGCGAAGATACCGTTTACAATGGTCGGCTTCATCTTGATGAAGATTTCGTCCTGCAACCACAGGGTCAGACCGCCAAACACCGCGACGACGATTGCGGTGACCACCGCCATTTTTGGCAACGTGCGTGTCAGTGCCCAGGATGCCGTCAACGAAATCGCGATGGCGACCATGAAGAGCGCCGTTGCAACCAGGATCGGTCCCTGCTCGCCTCCCATGGCGTCCGCGCCAAGAACCGGTTCGAGCATTGGCGCAACCGAGGGATGCTCGGCAATGTCAGCACCATATCGGAACGAGAGGAAGAACACCGCAAGCGGCCCGATCTCGAGCAACAACTTCAGGATCGGGTTGATCGGTTTTTCGCTGATGGCCTGCATGGAGCGCCACATAGCGATCCCGGTCGGCGCCGTCACCCCCAGAGTGTCGAAAATGCGACAGAGTGCATCACGTTCGCGGGACTTTGACGGATTCTGAGTGTGTGTCGCGGGGCGCGAGACGTGTTTTCACCGGCTGCCGGGCACAGTTGGCGCTCAGCGAAACCAGCGCCGGAAGAACCTCAACCCCGGAATGATGCCATCGGCCTCGTTGTAGCGCGTGTTGAAGCGCCCAAAGTCGTCGAGGCGTTTGTCCATGACATCGCTGGATTTGAATGGATCATCCGGCGGCAGATCTCCCTGCAAGAACTCTGGTGGGATCCGCGGCTTTGTCGGTTCATCCTTCGGGGCGTAGATGTAGGTCAGCATGGCGCCAACCAGGATGACGAGACCGATCAGGATTTCGATCTGCAACGCTTGGAGCAAGTTCATGGCGGCGACCTCCAGACACAACTGTACACTGTCAAAATAGCCCGGAACGCCTTGCCATTCAACAATCTAGGGATGATCAACCCAAGCTGATCGAGAAGGAATGCGCTTCTGTCAGGAAGTGGCTGATCCGATACTCCACCGCCCGGTCTTTCAGGTCATAGGCGACGCGCACCGAGCGCAGGAGCGGAGTGATCTATGCGATTGAAAGAGCTGTAGCTGTCACTGGGTTGGCGGCGATCGCGCTTAGGTGGACGTATGTGCGCAGCACGGTCTCGACATGTGCAGATTGGTACCAA
>JBHJIZ010000089.1:0-16374 GCA_050043005.1 Paracoccaceae bacterium | reverse complement strand
CCTATATCCGTCAGGACCGATAGCTGAATTGCACCAGCGGAATGCCCGGGCAATCATGGCCGGTGAAGATCGAAAGGACCCCCATGACGTATCGCCCACCCGCCGCGCCGGACCCGTTCGCACCCCGCTTCATGGATATCGCGACCTTCAAGCGGATGCCACTGGCCGAGGGCCTTCACGACGCCGATATCGGCATCTTCGGCGTGCCCTATGATGGCGCGCTGACCAATCGGCCCGGGGCGCGGCATGGCCCGCGCGCTGTGCGCGATCAATCATCTCTGATCCGGGCGATCAACCACGCGACCCGCGTGAACCCCTTCGAACTGGCCCGCGTTCGCGACTTTGGCGATGTTCCGTTCACGCAGCTTTTCAACGTAGAGGCGACGCATGCCGAGATCGCAGCATTCTCGCGGGCCATGGTCGATGGCGGGATACTGCCGCTTGCGATCGGTGGCGATCATTCGATCAGCCTGCCGTTGTTGAGAGCAGTGGCAAAAGACCCTGTCGCCCTGATCCATATCGATGCGCACACCGATACCTGGGACTCGTTCCAAGGCTCGAAGTTCAACCATGGCGCACCGTTCCGACGCGCGGTTGAAGAAGGGCTGATTGACCCTGCTAAAACCATCCAGATCGGTATTCGCGGCACCCAGAACATTCCGGAGGGGTGGGACTACTCTGAAGCGTCAGGCATGCGTGTGGCGTTCTGCGAAGAGGTCCACGAGCGCGGGCCGGCAGCACTGGCCAAGGAGGCGCGCGCGTTGGTCGGCGAGCATCCGGTTTATCTGACCTTCGATATTGATAGTCTGGATCCGGTCTATGCGCCCGGAACGGGAACACCCGAGATCGGAGGGCTTACGACATATCAGGCGCAGAGCCTTCTGCGCGGCTTGCGCGGTCTGAACTATGTCGGCGCGGACGTGGTCGAGGTCTCGCCACCTTTCGACTCCGCCGGGTTAACAGCCATGGCGGGTGCAGGGATCGCCTACGAAATCCTGTGTCTTTTGGCCGAGAACCTGCCTAAAAAGTAGCGCACACCTCACCAACTGATCGCTTTGCGGTCGAATCCTCGGAAGTGCGCCGCGCGGCGGTTCAATCAGTTTGACTCCGTTCCCGCGTGTGGCTCAGTTGCCAATAGAAACTTGGAGGACGAGACATGCCGATCAACTCACTTTTCAGGCTGAAGGCACCGGTTGCTCTGTGTGCGTTGCTGATTGCGGGCGCTGTTGCTGCGCCGACATCCGCCCGGGCGGACGACACGATCAACTGCGTTTTCCCGTTCTGGTTCGGCTTCGCGCCGGTTTTCGTCGCCCAGAAGGAAGGCTACTTCGAATCCGAAGGACTCACCGTCAACACCGCCTTCGACAATGACCGTGCAAACGTTCTGCCCGGGCTCGAGACCGGCGACATCGATTGCACCATGCGCACAATTGGTGAGAGCATGGCCCGACCGCGCACGAGCGAGACATCCGGTACCATTATTGGCACGATCGACATCTCGGTCGGCGCAGACGGCGTGGTGTCTGGACCGGGCATCAACAAGGTCGAGGAGCTGCTGGGCAAGACCTTCGCGGGAGAGATCAATCACCCGGGCACGGTTCTTGTGCAGTTCGCGTTGTCGAAGATGGGGCACAGTATCAAGGACCTGGATCTGAAACTGCTCGCCACGGATGCCTCCGTCGCGGTCTTCGAGGATGACAGCATTGCGGCCGTGGCAACCTGGGAGCCGATGCTCAGCACGATCGTCAAGGGCACCTCGCGCACGGGCTCGAAAGTGCTGATTTCCTCGGCGGACTACGAGGGACTGATCACCGACATAATTCTGGTCAACACTGAAGACTACAAGGCAAACCCCGAGAAGTACGCCAAATTCCTGCGGGGCATCTATCGGGCCATTGACCTCTACGTCGCCGATCCCGACAAGTTCATTGCGCTCTCGGCAGGGGAGTTCAGCGTGCCGGATGCCGAGATGAAGGAAGCACTCGCGGGCGTGAAGTACACAACCTATGAAGAGACGCTCGCTTACATGCCTGCCGATGGGAACGGCAAGCTGAAGGAGGTGCTGGACGCCTTCAACGAGATCAATATCTCGCTGGACTTGCAGGACGCGCCGCTGCCCTATGCGCCTTATGTCGACGCCACGATCCTGCCAGGACTGTTCGACGGCAAGACCCGCTAACGCAGGGCGCCCTTGCGCCTCCTGGTCTTCCGCACAGGACTGCCCCGCCGGACCGAGTTGATCCTCGGGCTGGCGGGTCTTTTCGCCTTTTTGGGCGCCTGGCACCTGACGGCGATCTCCGGCCTGATCAAACCACAGTTCCTGCCAACACCCTGGGCGGTGGTCGAGGCGTTCGGACGTCTGTTCACCGAACGCAACTTCGCGGGCGACATTGCCATAAGCATCGGGCGGGTGTGGGCGGCGTTCACGCTGTCCGTCGTCATCGCGGTGCCGCTGGGGCTAATGATGTCCTCCTACCGTGCCGTCGGTGCGGCGCTGGAGCCCTTCGTGGATTTTGTTCGCTACTTGCCGGTGCCCGCGCTGGTCCCGCTCCTGATCATCTGGTTCGGCGTGGGCGAGGCCTCGAAGATCGCAGTGCTGTGGATGGGAACGTTCTTTCAGTTGCTGCTACTGGTTTCTGACGACACCAAACGGGTGCCCGGCGAGTACGTCGAGTCCGGCTTTACCCTGGGTGCGAGCCAGTGGCAGATCATGCGCGACATCATCATGCCGGCGGCACTTCCCAACATCGTCGACAATCTGCGGATCACGCTTGGCTGGTGCTGGACCTATCTGATCATCGCCGAAATCGTGGCCGCCTCGTCCGGGGTCGGTCATGTGATATGGTCGCTGCGCCGGTTCGTGAAGACCCCCGAAGTGATGGCGGGCATCGTCGCGATCGGCATCGTCGGTCTGTTGACGGATCAGGCCTTTCGCTATGCGCATCGGCGCTGGTTCCGGTATCAGAGGCGCTGATGGCCTTTCTCTCGATCCAGAGCGTCTCGAAGTCGTTTCGCACCGATGGTGTCGAGACCGAAGTGCTGACGCCTCTGTCGCTGGACATCGACCGGGGAGAGCTTGTTACGTTCCTCGGCCCATCGGGTTGCGGCAAGACCACCTTGATGCGCATGGTTGGTGGGCTCGAAAGTGTCGAAGCGGGACGGATCACACTGGATGGCGTGACCCTTGGTCCGCCTGACCGGCGGCGCGGCATGGTGTTTCAATCCTATGCTGCGTTCCCCTGGCTGACCGTGCGCGGCAACATTGCGTTCGGGTTGAAGTACCGGACAGATCTGACGAACGCCGAGAAGACCGCGATCACCGACCGCTACCTGGACATGGTCGGACTGAAAGCGTTTGCCGATCAGTATACAAACCGCATCTCCGGCGGGATGCGCCAGCGTGTGGCGCTCGCCCGGACCCTGGCCTCGGATCCCGATGTCCTGCTGATGGACGAACCTTTTGGTGCACTGGATGCACTGACGCGTGAGCACCTTCAGCAGCAACTGCTCGGGATAAACGAGGCAGAGCAGAAGACGACGATCTTCGTCACTCATGACGTCGAGGAAGCCATCCTGCTCGCGCACCGTGTTGTCATTTTCTCGGCGCGCCCAGCGCAGATCCTGTCTGTTGTGGACATCGGTGCGGGGCTTGGGACGCAGCGCGACGAAGCGCTTCGCCAGAGTGCGGCGTTCCAGTCGCTGCGCCACGAAATTCAGGATACAATCCGCGTCGAATATGCGCGGGCACGTGAAGCGGAAGAAGCCCATGCTGTTTGATCTTACGGGCAAGCGCGTCCTCGTGACGGGCGGAAACAAGGGCCTGGGCCTGGGTGTTGTCGAGGGCTACCTCTCCGCCGGTGCCGAGATGATCATCGTCGGGGTCGAAGACGACGTGCCGAACACTGCCAACAAACTCTCTGACCGGTATTGGCGCAAGATCACGGGAATTTCCTGCGACATCGCCGATCTGGCAGATGTCCACGCGATGGCGGAGCAGATCGGTCCCCTCGATATCCTGATAAACAATGCCGGGCTGGAGTTGATCACGCCCATCGACGACCCGGACCCCGAAATCGATGGCACCTTCCGGCGGATCACCGAAATCAATGTGATCGGCACCTTCTCGGTCACGCGGGCTTTGTTGCCAAAGATCGCGGACGGCGGGCGCAGCAGCAACACGGCATCGATGTGGGGCAAGACGGCGGTCGCCGAGTTCTCGGCCTACTGTGCCTCGAAACATGCCGTGATCGGGCTGACACGCTCGCTAGCGCAGGAATTGGCTCCACGGCGGATCTCGGTCAACGCGGTCTGCCCCGGTTGGGTGCGCACGGAAGCCTCGATGCGTTCGCTCTCCGCGATGTCGGACCGGACCGGGCGCCGCGAGGATGACCTGCTGGCCGAGATCACCGGCGCGCAAGCCTTCGAAGGGCTGATGGAGCCCAAGGACATGGCCGCGATGTATCAGTTTCTGGGATCGGATGCGGCGGCAAACATCACAGGGCAGAGTTTCACCGTGGACCGCGGAGAGTTGATGCAATGAAACGAATGCCAAACCGCTGAGGAGACCGCGATGCCGATCCTTGAGGACGCATTCCCGCACCGCGACTATGATCTGCCCGAAGGCGTTGAGCGTCATATCGATGCCGCCCCACAAAGCGCTTACACCGATCCGAACGGACTGGCGGCGGAACTGCGCGCCGTGTTCGAGAACGATTGGGTCATGGTCGGGCGGGCGGGTCTGATCCCAGACCCGGGCGATTACTTTTGCGCCATGGTTGGCGCCAAGCCGGTGATCGTGATGCGTCAGCAGGACGGCTCGATCTCGGCCATGGGGAACTTTTGCCTGCATCGGTATGCGCGGCTGCTCGAAGGCAGCGGGACCGCAAAGCGGATCGTTTGCCCCTACCACCACTGGACGTACCAAATGAACGGCGACTTGATCGGCGTGCCGGCCCGCATGGGGTTCGAGCGCACAGCCATTGCCGACCGGACGCTCGATCGGTTGGCATGCGAGGTGGCATTCGGCTTTGTATACGTCAGCCTGCGCGATGACCTGCCGCCAATGGCCGAGCGCTTGTCCGGGCTGAGACCGCTGATCGGCAACTTCGGGCTTGAAGCCTATGAGGACCGCCATGTCGTTCACGAAGAGCTTTGGAACGGCAACTGGAAGCTTCTGATCGAGAACTTCATCGAAAGCTATCACACGACCTACACGCATCCACGCTCGATCGGCCCCTCCAATCCAACGCACCTCGCAGAGTTCGGGCCACTCGGCGATCCGAACTTCGCGATCCACTCGAACAGCTACCGCGACGAGGACGTGCCGGAGATCTTCAACCCACGCCTGACCGAAGCCGAGAAACGTCGCTTCTACGTGATCTCGCTGTTCCCGAACGGGCTGGCGGCGGTGGACGCCAACTTCGTCTGGTGGATGGCGCTGGAGCCGCTCGGTGTCGGCCGCACGAATGCCCGCTGGGGGCTTTCTTATGCGCCGGAAACAATGGCTGGGCACGCCGACGCCGAAGCGTTCTGCACCGCAATCCGCGAAGTCATCGAAACCGCGACCGAAGAGGACAAGGAGATGGTCGAGCGGGTGCAAAACG
The DNA here is from genome assembly GCA_050043005.1 of Paracoccaceae bacterium. Classification (GTDB taxonomy): domain Bacteria; phylum Pseudomonadota; class Alphaproteobacteria; order Rhodobacterales; family Rhodobacteraceae; genus Thermohalobaculum. The sequence continues at coordinate 10,771 of JBHJIZ010000089.1, read as the reverse complement.
GGGCTGCGTACGGTTCACACACAACAGGTCTCCTGCATGCACCGCTGGAGATGAACATCAGGGAGTTCAACGACTACCTTGCCCGCAAGATCGCCGAGGTCACGGCCCGCACGATCCATGAGGTCAGGCCGGAATGACCTTCACAGGGCAAACAGTCCTGGTGACGGGAGCAGCCAGCGGCATTGGCAAGGCCACCGCTCGTGCTTTCGCCGTCGCTGGTGCAAAAGTCGTGCTGGCGGATCTGTCAGACACCGCTTCATTAGCTGATGAAATCCGCGATGATAGTGGCACGGCGGTGAGCGTGACGTGCGATGTCGCAGACGCTGGCAGCGTGGACGATCTGTTCGCCGGGATCGGTCCGTTGGACGTGGTTGCCAACTGTGCCGGGATCCTGCTTGACGGAAACATCGCCGAAATGCCCGTCGAGGCATTTGACCGCCAGATCGCCGTCAATCTGCGCGGCTCGTTTCTGATTGCTCAGGGTGCCGTCCGGGCGATGCGGGACCGCGGTACGGGACGGATTGTCCTGATCACCTCCGAGCTTGCTCATCTTGGCCGGGCCGGAGCCTCGGCCTATTGCGCCTCGAAGGCCGGGGTGATCGGCCTGACCCGAGCACTCGCGCGCGAGTGTGCACCTCAAATCCTTGTGAATGCAGTGGCGCCCGGACCGATCGATACTCCGATGCTGGATGCAGCCAACATGACAGTGCAAGAGATGTCGATGGAGACATCGAACCCGCTCGGCCGGATTGGACAACCGGAAGAAGTCGCCTCGGCCATTCTGTTTCTGGCAGGTCCGGGCGGCACGCTGATGACGGGGCAAACCATCTGTCCAAGCGGCGGCGCGGTCATGCTGTGACGCCGGACGCATCACGCAAGTAACGCGCCCCAGGCAAATGGTGATGTGCGGGTCGCGACGCCCAAATCTAGACAATTGGATAACCGGCACCTGCCCCCGTTGGATCAATTGCCGCGCCTCACGCCTGTCTCAGCACCAAAGGCCAGGCGCGAGTACGATGCGATCGCTTGGGCTTGCCTTTAAACCGGGTTGGTGCAACTCTCGCCTCGACGTGCACGATAAGCGGATCACGTGGCCACCAGGCTCAAAGGTCCGCACCGAACTAGACGCGCTCACTACAGGATCTCAGGGAGGAGAACGACCAAATGTTAGGACAAATTACGTCTTTGCTGCACCGGAACGTCGGCAAGCGCATCGCGATGCTCGGATGCTCGGCAGTCGCGGCCGGTGCGATCATGGCCTCGCAGGCGCAGGCCGAAGTTACCATCCGGGTGGCGTCCGACACGGCAGGACTGCCGCACCCGGCAGCCATCGCCATGGAGCGTCTGAAGGACCGCGTGGCCGAGGAAATTCCAGGCAGCGATGTCCGGATCTTCGTGTCATCATCGCTCTACAAGATCCCGGAAGCCATGGAGGCGATGACCGAGGGCAACCTGGAAATGGCCTGGGGCCAGTTCGGCAAGACAGCTCAGGTCGATCCGTATGCGAACGTCGTGGTCGGGCCGATGCTTCTGACGACGCCTGGCGCGATCAACTCGCTCGACGAGTTCGAGACCTACAAGATGCTCGAGAAGCGCTTCAACGACATCCATGACGTTAAGCTGTTCGGCACGGCACACCTGTCGTTCTACATGGGCGTCGGCGCGAAGGCCGGCCGTCTGATCGCGCCGTCCGATTTCGAAGAAAAGAAGATGCGCTCGATGGGCCCGGCAGAGAATGCGATGCTCAGCGCGTTCGGGTCGAACCCGACGACCATGGCCTTCGGCGATGTGCCGCCAGCTCTGGAAACCGGCGTGATCGACGGTCTGCTGACCAGCCTCGGCGGCTGGAACCGGGTCAAGGAGCAAGCGCCCTTCTTCTCGGTCGCCGGTGTCAACGGGATCGTCGGCGATTACTACTACCTGGCGGCTTCGAACAAATGGTGGAACACCCTGAAGCCCGAGCATCAGGCGATCATCGAGAAGATCATCGTCGAAGAGGTCCTTCCACTCGGGAAGGCCGCCAATTTCTGCAACGATAAGCAACTGATCGACCGGTTCGGCACGGATGACCCGACCAAGCCTGGGATCTTCGTCATGAGCCCGGATCAGGCCGGTGCCCTTGCGACGCAACTTGGCGACGCGACCCAGCAGTGGATCAAGGCAAATACGCCTTCCGGTGCTGACGAGTGGGTCGACAAGTTCGCAGAGGAAGCCAAGGCTGCCGTTGCGGCGAACCCGCTGGGCGAGAGCGCGCTCGAGGCGACCGATTGCGGCCCGATGAACGAGCTTTTCGCGAAGTACCGCAAGAAGTAAGCGCGTCGTGCGCATTCCGCACGGCCGGGCCTCAGGGTTTGGCCGTGCATCTGCAACAACGTCCGTACGTCGCCGTCCTGTAACTGCGGGGGGCTGCCAAGCGAGGGCTCGGAATGGACTATGTGTTTGACCGGATCTACCGGGTCGTTCGCTTCCTGCTTGACGACATCATTGGCAATCTCGCGACCATGGCGATGTTCATGGGGACAGGCCTTGCGATCGTCGAGGTCTTCCGCCGCTATGTCTTCGGGGTGGTCTATGACTGGGGCCAGGATGCTGTCACCTACGGCATCGTATCGTCGGTCTTCCTCTACTTCGCGGTTACACAGGCCCGCCGGTCGCATCTGCGCGTATCGTTCGTTGTCGATGCGTTGGAGGAAGGCGGCAAGCAGAAAGCTGTGCTTCTCATCCGGACACTGATCACCGCCATATCTCTTCTGCTTTACTCGGCCTTGGCCACTTGGGGCATCCCGACGGTGGAACGCTCGATGATGATGGAGCGGACGACGCTTTCGATGGTGCTGGTGATCTGGCCGTTCCAACTCGCACTGGTTGTCACCTTTGTGCTGATGGCGATCGTCACGTTCTTCCAGCTCTACCAGGACGTCCGAGCCCTGTTCGGGAAGAAGGTCTTCGAGTGGGCGCCCGTGGAAGAAGGGATTGATATCTAGCCATGGGCTTCATTGGACCCGCCCTGTTGGCGATGCTGGCGCTTGGTGCGCCGATCGCCGTCGCCCTGATTGGTGTGACGGTCGCCTTCATTCTCTATGATCCGCTGCTCAGCGAAAGCGCAATCTTCCGGTCGTTCTTCAGCTTCGTGAACAAGTACACGCTGATGGCGATCCCGTTCTTCGTCTATGCCGGCTTCCTGATGGAGCGAACAGGCCTGATCAAGAAGCTGTTCCGCTTTGCCGACGCGCTGATCGGCTGGCTCCCCGGTGGCTTTGCCTACGCGACGATCCTCGCCGCCGTGATGTTCGGTGCGATCTCTGGGTCCAGCACCGCGATGGCTGCCGCCATGGGGCTTGTCGCGTACCCGGAGATGCTGAAACGCGGCTATCCGAAATGGATGGCGGCGGGCGTCATTGCAACGGGTGGCGGCATTGCCATTCTGATCCCGCCCAGCATCACGCTGATCCTGTACGGCGTGCTGACCGAGCAATCGATTACCAAGCTCTTCTTTGCCGGTGTCACGCCCGGGATAATGCTCGCGGTCAGTGATGCGATCATCGTGCTGACCATGGCGGCCATCCTTGCGCTGCCTGCCAGCAAGTTCTCGCTGCGCGAGCTTTGGTCCGCGTTCATTGAAGCGGTCCCGGCGCTGCTGATGCCCGTGATCGTGTTGGGCGGCCTCTATGGCGGGGTGCTGACACCTACGGAGTCGGGCGCCGCGGCCTGCGCTTATGCGATGGCCTATGGTGCCGTCGCCCTGCGCGGCGACTTTTTCAAGGAGGCCTACTCCGCCACCCAGCGTGCGGTGAACCTGACCGCGATCCTGTTCTTTGTCCTTGGCGGGGTCGGGATCTTTCAGTTCCTGCTCGCCAACCAGGGATGGCCCCAGGATATCGCCGAGGCGGTCACCGAGATGGGCCTGAGTCCGGTGGCCTTCCTGGGACTGCTGATGGTCGTGCTGCTGCTGCTCGCGACCTGTCTGACAGGCGTCGCGGTGCTGGTGCTGGTGGTGCCGGTGATCTATCCGGTGGCGATCACGCTCGGTATCGATCCGATCCACCTGGGCATTCTGTTCGCGCTGTGCATCGAGATGGGCGCCGTGATCCCACCGGTTGGGTTGAACCTGTTCGCGGTCAGCGGAACCACCGGAGTTCCGGTCACGACGGTGATGCGTGGCTCCTTCCCGTTCCTATGCACGGATGGCTGTGTGCTGGTGCTCTGCCTTTTGATCCCGGCACTCGTGCTCTGGTTGCCGAACCTCGTCGTGCAATCGGTCTTCGGCTAGGTAAGCTAGAAATTGATGCGCCTGTCGCGGGCGCATCGACATTTCTTGCACTTGCTGCAATGGTCCGGCCATGAACCTCGGCCATGTTCCCGATATCGGCGCGCGGCAACTGGTTGCCGTCCTTTCGGTGGCTGAAAACCGGAGTTTTGTCGCCGCAGCGGCTGAACTGCACATGTCCCAACCTGCGTTGACACGTACGATCAAGCGCGTCGAGGATGTGCTGGGCGTCCGGCTGTTCGAACGGACGACCAGAACCGTGCGCCTGACCGATGCAGGCCGCGAGTTTGTGGCGCTGGCGCACCGAATGACCAATGACCTGAGACTTGCGGCACGCTCGATGCGCGAGATCGCCGATCAGCAGCGCGGACAGGTGATCGTCAGCAGTCTGATGTCGGTTGCTCATGGGGTGTTGCCAGGTGCAATCCGAACGTATCGCCGGGAGCATCCGAGGATCGAGATTCAAGTCCAAGACGGTATCCACGGCGATGTCGTCGACAGATTGAAAAGCGGTGCGGCGGATTTTGGCATCACCTATCTTCAAGACATTCCCGAAGCGCTGACTGCGACGCCGCTCGGCAAGGGATACTTCGTACTCGTCGCCGCATCGACGTCCGGGTTTCATGATTCCGGCAAGACATTCATCAAGTTCAACGATCTGCGCGGTGTCCCTTTGGTATCCATGCCCCCGGGCTCACAGACCCGGCGCGTGCTGGATGCGACGGCTGCGGGGCGCGGCTTCACGCTGACCCACGCGGCAGTGGTGTCACAGATCCCGACGCTGCTCAGCTTTGTGCGGTCGGGGGTCGGGGTTGGCCTTGTCCCATCTGCTGCCATCACCGGCGACTTGGGCGACGACCTCGTCCGTCTCGCGGTTCGTGATCCTCAGATCTCGCTGGATATCGGGATACTCCGCAGCAAAGAACGCACACTCTCACCGGCAGCAGCGGGGTTGCTCGACGCAATCTCGGCCGCTTGGCTAGGCAAACAAACTGGCTAAGCAATTGATGCAAAAATCGGAACAATCTTTGATATCATATAACTTTGGTCATTTCTCAGTATCGCGCGGTAGCCTGTATCAACACTTGGCCGCGAGGGAGAGCGCCCCATGAACATGTCATCAACTCTGGAAGCTGGTCCTGCCAGCGTCGATACCAGCGTTGATCTGGTCGAGCACTACTTTGAAAAGGGTTGGACCGACGGTCTTCCCGTGGTGCCGCCCACGCGCGAGAAAATCGATGCAGTCGTGGCCGTGCTGGGTGGGACGCCTGATCACATCGAATGCAAGATCCCGCCGCGGTGGGGAGCACTGACGCGCGAAGTTCTGGCCATCAACATGGTCATGGCCGGGTGCAAACCGGAATACGCGCCTGTCGTGCGCGCCGCGATGCTGGCGCTGACGGATCGGCAGTTCAACCTGAACGGCGTGCAGGCCACAACGCACATGGCCTCACCGCTGATCATGGTGAACGGTCCTGTCGCCGCCAAGATCGGGATGAACGGCGGGGCCAATGCCTTCGGCTCGGGCAACCGCGCCAATGCCACGATCGGGCGGGCAATCCGTCTGATCATGCTGAACGTCGGCGGCGGTCGCGCGCCGGATCTGGACAAGTGCACGCTCGGCAATCCGGCGAAGTACTCATACGCCATCTGCGAGCACGAAGCCGCGAGCCCGTTTGCGCCGTATCACGTCGAACAGGGATACGCAGCCGACACATCGACCGTGTTCGCCCTGGCGGCAGAAGCGCCACATTCGGTGACCGACCACCAATGCAATGATCCCGAAGGGATCTTGGACACCATCGCCTCGGCCATGAGCACGATTGCCTCCAACACGTCGGTCCTCTCGGGCCATTGTGCGCTCGCGCTGGGGCTGGAACACGCCCGGACGATCGCCAAGCACGGGTGGACCCGTCACGACATCAAGAGCTACCTCTGGCTGCATTCAGGCAACCTTTTCAGTGCCCACTCCCGCGATCACCGCTACGGCACGGTCTATAACCGCAATCTGCCGAAATGGTACAAACGCGGGCCGGACGATCGCATTCCGATCGTGGAAGGCCCTGACCGCATCCACCTGTTCGTGATCGGCGGCGATGCCGGACGATTTTCAGCCTTCATCCCGGGCTGGGGACACATGAGCACGCCCGTGATCCGGCCTGTCGAAGATACCGCGATCGGAAGCGCGGACGACTGCGCCGACGGCCTATGCAAGTTGTGAGGAGACTTCACCATGCTGGATGATCGCACCCGGACGTCGGTCGAGATCTTCGACCCCCGCGGCGTCGTGGACCTGGAAAGCAGTCCACTGGCCGACCGAAAGAACACGCTGTCGGGCCTGCGCCTTGGCATCCTGGACAATTCCAAGTGGAACGCGAACAAGCTGTTGCGCGGTGCAGCGGCGGCTCTGTCGGATCAGATCGCCTTTGCGTCCGTGAACTACTACGTCAAGACGCATGGCTTCTCGACCGATGCGCCGCCCGAGATGATCAGTCAGATCGCCTCCGAGAATGACATCGTGCTGACTGCCATAGGCGACTGTGGCTCGTGCTGCTCGTGCTGCATCCGGGATGCCATCGCGCTGGAGGATCTTGGCTTGCCGACGGCTCCGATCATCACGACCGAGTTCGTGAACGAGACACGGCTGACCCGCGCCGCTGTCGGTATGCCGGGATTGCGCCCCGTGGTGATCGACCACCCGGTGAGTTCCATCACCGCAGAAGAGGTCGCCACACGGGTCGCGGTGATCGCCGCACAGGCGCAGGAGGTCTGGGTCGGCACGCGCGGCGATATCTGATCTCCACCGCGCAGGTCGGCAACAAGCGACACCGCTCACGGTTCCTGAGCGAATGCTTCCAGCGCATGGCGCTCGGCGAGATCATGTGCGCGTGAAGTCGCTCTTGGCCACGAGGCCCCGCCGAAAGCCTGCACGCTAAACCGGGCGATCGCCTTTGATCGTCACGCGGAAGCCTGACCGCGTGTTTGGATAGTAGTCCCATAGCGCCAGATGCTGGACGCAGCGGTTATCCCAAAAGGCAACCGACCCCTGCTGCCAGCGGAACCGGACCTGGAAGTCCTCTTTCGCGCAATGCTCATGCAGCATCCGCAGGATCGAGTCGCTTTCCAGACGCGGCACGTCATTGATCTTCTTCGTGAAAATCGGATTCACGAACAGGCACTTTCGCCCCGTTTCTGGATGCGTCCGGATGACCGGATGGTCGCAGGCCGGATATTGCCTGCCAGCGTCGTCTGCACTGTAGCGCCCACGATATTGTTCCTCGCCATCGTGCCGCGCCGTCAGACCCTCGAGATAGGTTTTCATCCGCTCCGAGAGCGCGTCATAGGCCGCATACATGCTGGAGAACAGCGTATCGCCTCCGATCTCTGGGACGGTGTGGAGGTAGAGGATCGAGCCGAGTGGCGGTTCCTCGACACAAGAGACGTCCGAATGCCAGCGCTCACCGGCAATCTTGGTCGAGTTTTCATCCGCATGGATCGGTACGATTTCCGGATGACCTTCGGGCGCGGCGATGGCTGGATGGATGGCCAGATCTCCGAACAGGCGACCAAACGCCTTTTGACTTGCATGATCGAAGCTCTGATCGCGGAAAAACAAGACGGAATGCGCTGCAAACGCAGTTTGGACCTCTCGGAATGTCTGGTCATCCAGCGGAGCGGCCAGATTGACGCCAAAAACCTCCGCACCAATCGTCGGCGTCACCGGACGCACGTCGATGCGTTCGTAAATCGGGTTGGTCTGCTGCACGATCTTGTTCATCGAGTTGACTCTCCGCTGGCGTGTTGCTTGGTCACCTGTCGCCACGGGAACGGCTTGTCTCTCCGACGGCGTCATTGCCATTGCAGTCAGGGACGCGAGTATCGCCGTGACCCGCTCGCTGTGCAATCGCATCGCCGATATCTGCAGCACCATGAATCGCCAGATCCAGGCTAGGCATCTGGGTACCCAGGGCCCTCAGAAGAACAAGAGCCACTGCCGCACAACCCAGACTTCGATCAGGCACACGCTCACCAGAGCGGCCCGTAAATACCAATCGGGCCAGCGTCGCCAAAGCACTGCGGAAGAGGCCAGCACCACCAACACAGCAAACGGCGCAACCGCGGCCGCATGGTGATCCGAATCCCAGTAGCTCAAAGGGCTCTCAAAGACCCAATCGCTGGCAGGCCAGAAATGCCGACGGGCATCATCGTTGTGCAACGGAAAATCGGTCGCAAGATGCAGCAGCCCTGCCCCGGGCAAAGCGACCGCTGGAAGACTTCGCAGACCGATCGCAGTCAGGAAGGCGAGCCCCCAGATTATGAAGCTGTTGTCGATCGCGAAGACCGTTTGCCATGCTGGCGAGAAGTACATTTCCCCAAACACGCGCTCTGACGGGATCTGCATCACGAACAATGCGCCACCGGCGAGCAGGTAGAGCGACAAATCGGGCAACAGGCTTCCCAGAGCCGCCGCCCGCCCGCTTCGCGGCACGTCACGCCGCGCAAAGACCGCCAATCCCAGCAAAAGATGCGCCGGAGTGTTCATCGCTGTTCCTCGGACAGGGTTTGGCACGCGCGTTCGCGGTGCGCAGAGCCTCGCCCTAGCACCGTTCGCAATCCGATCAACCCGGACCTCTTGGCGGCATTTGCGCCGCCGTCTTCGTCAATCCGCATGCACTGATCTTCTTTCTACAAACTCCACACGTGATCCTGCACATCCTGAAACCATCATCCAGCTTGTACCGGACGCCGTGCGCAGCCTATCCTTGCGCATGATCCCCGACCGCCCGTTCCTCGGCATCTTGTTGATGCTCGCATTCTGTGTGCTTGCCCCATTGGGTGACAGCTTCGCGAAACTTCTGGGTGAGACGGTCGCGCTCGGCATTCTGCTGCTGCTCCGTTTCGGGGTCCAAGCCGTCATACTGGTTCCGATCGTACTGTGGCAGCGGTCAAGCCTCGTCCCCTCGCACCGCTTGATGCTGTGGACGTGCCTTCGCACGGGGCTGCACATCATCGGGATCGGCATGATGTTCAGCGCGCTAAGATACCTGCCGCTGGCGGACGCTTTGGCAATCGCTTTCGTCATGCCGTTCATCATGCTGCTGCTTGGACACTTCTTCATGGGAGAGACGGTGGGCCCGCACCGGATCACCGCGTGTGCGGTCGGCTTCGTGGGTACATTGATGGTCATCCAGCCGAACTTTGTCGAGGTGGGATATCCTGCCCTTCTGCCGCTCGGCGTCGCAGTGGTCTTCTCGTTGTTCATGATGGTCACACGCACGATTGCGCGCGATATCGACCCGGTTCGGCTTCAAGCAATCAGCGGCGTTCAGGCCTGTTTCTTTCTTGGGCCAGTCATCGTGCTCTGGCCGTCTGCGAGTGACGGTTTCCATCTGAACATGCCCACGGACACCTGGCTCTTGCTGCTCGGGGTCGGGGTGATCGGGACGGTCGCACATCTCTTCATGACTTGGAGCCTGCGCTTTGCCCCGGCATCCACCGTCGCGCCGATGCAGTACCTCGAGATCCCGTTCGGCACTGCAATCGGTTGGCTGATCTTTTCGGATCTGCCCAATGGTCTGGCAGCTATCGGGATCTGCATCACCGTTCTGGCAGGGCTCTACGTCATCCTGCGCGAACGAAAACTGGCGCGTCTCGGCAAGGCTGTTCCAGCGGCATGATCACCCTGGTCCAAACCTCGATCGACAGTCTCAGGTAAAGGCGTAGCGCAATCTCGCAAGGTCACGCATCGACCGATCGTCGGCACGAAGTCTCCCCTGCAATCATGTGCATGCTGGGTGGAACGGCGGTGCTCGTGCTCAACGATGCCCTGGTCAAGACCCTTGCCGAGACCTATGCGACCGGTCAGTTGCTGTTCCTGCGCGGCCTGTTCGTCTGGCCCTGGATACTGCTTTTCGCCACCCAGTACGGCGGTCTGAGAGCGCTGCGAATCCGCAATCTAAAAGGCCAGGCCTTGCGCGGCGTCTGCGTGATTGGCAGCTCGTTTCTGTTCGTGAACGGCTTGCGGCATCTGACGCTGACCGATGCGATCGCCGTCGCATTCACAGGGCCGCTGTTCATCACCGCGATGGCGCCCTTTGTTCTTGGCGAGCGTGTCGGCTGGCGGCGCTGGCTGGCGGTCCTTGTCGGATTCGCAGGGGGGTTGTTCATGCTGCGGCCCGGCGGCGACACATTGCAATGGGCAATCCTGTTCCCGCTCGGTGCTGCGATCTGCGGCGGATTGAGAGATCTGATCACCCGCAGGATCGCAGACACGGAAACAACAGTTGCCGTGCTTGCCGTGCCCACGACTGTCGTGATGGTTGCCGGCCTTGCGACTGCTCCGTTCATCGGGTGGGTTGCGGTGCGAGCTGTCGATCTTGGGCTCTTTGCCGCCAGCGGAGTTCTGATCGCAGTGGCGCATACCTTGATGATCGAGGCTTTCCGCCGTGGTGAAGCGGCCCTGGTCGCACCTTTCAAGTACTCCTCTTTGTTGTGGGGTACCTT
>JBHJIZ010000088.1:0-16975 GCA_050043005.1 Paracoccaceae bacterium | reverse complement strand
GTGGCGTGGGCGGCGGCGTCGGCGGCGTGGGCGGTGGCGTCGGCGGCGAGGGCGGTGGCGAGGGCGGCGTGGGCGGTGGCGGCGTAGGCGGTGGCGTCGGCGGCGAGGGCGGCGCGGGCGGCGAGGGCGGTGGCGTGGGCGGCGTCTTTGACGTCCGTCTCGCCTTGGGCTGAACATTCGGCGGCAGCCCAAGGCAAAGCCGTAGCACGAAACATCGGCAACAGAAGGGCAGCGCGACGGGTGTCCGGATCGGCAAGAACATAGGTGCGTGCGAGTGGCCAGACGCGCACCGCGATCCGCGCGGCGATGATCCCGCCGACTTCCGGTGGCATGGTCAGCAGCCACTTCCGGAGATCACCGCTGTTCCGGATCTCGACCAACCCGCGCCTCACGCAACTGTCCCGTTCCTGGGCAGGGTAGAGGGGTCGAACGCCCTCGGCAAGCACGGCGCCCGTCCGATGGCGTCTGCGCGCGACGCCACCAATTCGCTCCCGATATCCGATTAACGGAAAATTACGGGAAAAAAGTCACTCGCATAATCATGCCGATCCCGGCACAGTTGCCCACCTTGGCGTTCACCGTCTGTACCGGGTCGTCATCTCGTAATCCGAGTTCGGGCCCAGCATTTTCCAGCGGCTCAGCCAGGTCTTCGGTTCGAAGTCGTAACTGATCTCGTATCGGGCATCCTCGGCGATCTTCAGGGCGATTGGGCGTTGCGTCAGAAAATCGTGGAACGGGCGGCCGTCTTCGTATTGCACATCGACCTTGTCGCCCGCGCGGAACCGCCACAGCGAAACGCGCCCGGTGTGGTAATCGGTGCCCTGGAACCGCAGAACACCGTTCTCGACACAGGTAAGTCCCTCTCCGTCAAAGATAAATTCGGCATCGCCCCAAACCTCGCCGATCACGCCCTCGCGCACGTTCTCGATGATTCGGATCATGTGCCAGGGGCCTTCCAGATAGCTCTGCGTTGCGCGGATCATGGCGCCGTGCTACCCGGCGCGCGCTGAGAATACAATTAACGAGGCGCCCGATGATCCCCCGCTATTCCCGTCCCGAGATGGCCGCGATCTGGTCGCCTGAAACCAAGTTCCGCATCTGGTTCGAGATCGAGGCTCACGCCTGCGACGCCCAGGCCGCGCTGGGCGTGATCCCTAAATCTGCCGCTGACTCCGTCTGGAAAGCACAAGATGTTGAATTCGACGTGGCGCGGATCGACGAGATCGAGGCCGAGGTCAAGCATGACGTCATCGCCTTCCTGACCCATCTGGCCGAACATGTCGGCGAGGATGCGCGCTTCGTCCACCAGGGCATGACCTCGTCGGACGTGCTCGACACCTGCTTCAACATCCAGCTTGTCCGGGCGACCGACATCCTGCTGGCCGATCTGGACAAGCTGTTGGCAGCGTTGAAGAAACGCGCTTACGAGCACAAGGATACGGTGACCATCGGGCGTTCCCACGGCATTCACGCCGAGCCGGTGACGTTCGGGCTTAAGCTGGCTCAGACCTATGCCGAGTTCGACCGCAACCGGTCGCGGCTGCGCGCGGCGCGTGAGGAGATTGCGACCTGTGCCATCAGTGGCGCGGTCGGGACATTTGCCAATATCGATCCGGCGGTCGAGGCGCATGTCTCTGAAAAGCTTGGACTTTCGCCAGAGCCCGTGTCGACTCAGGTGATCCCGCGCGACCGTCATGCGATGTTCTTTTCGGTGCTGGGCGTGATCGCCTCGTCGGTCGAACGCCTGTCCACCGAGATCCGGCACCTCCAGCGGACCGAACTTCGCGAGGCCGAGGAGTTCTTCTCGGCCGGGCAGAAGGGCTCGTCCGCGATGCCGCACAAGCGCAACCCAGTGCTGACCGAGAATCTGACGGGCCTCGCGCGATTGGTGCGCTCCATGGCCCTGCCTGCGATGGAGAACGTGGCCCTTTGGCACGAGCGAGACATAAGCCATTCATCCGTCGAGAGAAATATCGGCCCCGATGCGACCGTGACGCTGGATTTCGCGCTGATGCGTCTGACCGGTGTCATCGAAAAACTGGTCGTGTACCCCGAGCGGATGGAGGCGGTGCTGAACCAGACAGGCGGGCTGGTGCATTCGCAGCGCGTCTTGCTGGCGTTGACGCAAGCCGGTGTCGAACGCGAGAGCGCTTATCGCCTGGTACAGCGTAACGCCATGAAAACATGGGAAGAAGGCGCTGATTTCCTGTCGGAGTTGAAGGCCGACGAAGACGTTTGCGCGGCGCTGAGCGCCGCCGATCTCGAAGCGCTGTTCGATCTGGGTTATCATACGAAGCACGTCGATACGATCTTCCAAAGGGTGTTCGGGGCGACGTAGATTCAATTTGCGATTCGCAATCTGCACAGGCACATTACAACGAGTATGAATTCGTTGGAGTAAGCCATGAAATATGTTGGACTTTTCGCTGTAGCCGCACTTTTATCCGCGTGCGGGACACTCGAAGGTGGAACGAGCCAGGGCATCACGCTGCGCAGCAATGCTGACAATGCGAGTTGCTCGATCGCGCAGAATGGCGTTGAAATCATACCGGCGGCACCGCTCGGCGAAGGCCGTGCTGTAACGCATACGATCCCGCGAACGTCGGGCAATCTGTTCGTGACCTGCGCGGCGCCGGGGTACAATTCCGAAACCGTCGCGCTTGTGGCCGGCAAGCATCCTCGGACCGTTGTCGGCGTTCTGCTGACGGGTGTGCTGATCAACACCGGTACAGACGTCGCATTGGGCGGTTGGGACGAGTATCAGAACGAGGCCTATATCTACCTGACCAAATCTGCGTCGGGAAGCTAAGTCCCTGACTCCAAAGCCTGTCAGGATCGGCTCGCTGGTATCCAGCGAGCCGTTTCATTTTAGGGTCCTGTAAATCTCGACTGTCTATCGTTTGTCATCCTTTTCGTGTGCGGGAGGCAATTCATGGCGTCGGACGGTGCAGAGACCGCAGAGAACGCGGTGCAGGGGCGCCGACGGCCACGTGTTGTGCGGGCGTTGTCTCCGAAGGGTTTTATGGAGATCGCCGCGGATGAGGTGGATCGTGCGCTCAGGTACGATCGGCCGCTTTCGATCCTGATGATTCAGGTTGGTGGCGCCTTGCGTATTCGAAAAGCCAATGGCGTGAACGCAGCCGAGGAACTCGTTGCTGGGGCAGCCGAAATGATTGGTCATTCGCTGCGACGGATCGATCGTCTGGCGCGCCTTGGTCCGGCCGAGTTCGGCGTTCTGCTGCCCGAAACGCGTCTGGGAAACGCTGAAATCGTGGCCGTTCGGATGCGCGACCACTTCGCTGAAGTGCCGCTGCAAACGCGATCAGGCCCGCAGAGCGTCTCGCTCAACGTCGGGATCAGCACGATAAATCCGCGGATGCGAAATGCCCGTACCTTCCTGTTGCTCGCATGTGCCGAACTACGCCGTGCACGCATGGAGGGGGCCGGGGCCATCCGAAGCGCTCCACCGGATCTCGTTCGGGTCAGTGTGGCGCGCAATGCAAGCATCCACTGATCCGAACAGTGCTCGGCGCTAGGCTTTGCGCAAAAAAAAAAGGCGGCCCGAAGACCGCCAGCCTGTCCCCGTTCTTTTTGCGGGTTATTTGATTTTGCCTTCCTTGTACTCGACGTGCTTGCGCGCGACCGGATCGTATTTGCGCACAACCATCTTGTCGGTCATCGTCCGCGAGTTCTTCTTGGTCACATAGAAGTGCCCCGTGCAAGCGGTCGAGTTCAGGCGAAATTTAACGGTGGTTGGCTTGGCCATACAAGGTCTCCATACTTCGAGCACACGCCCGGCGCGCCAAACAGGCTGCGCAGAAAAACGAGACCCGCTACCTACCCATTTCGCTGCCGGAGTCAACCCCGATCCGAGCCGAACGGCGCAACCGGATCAGTGCGAGACCAAGATAAGCGACCGCCCCGGCCGCGGCGGCCCAGAGAACGCCATCCGGCGGGATCGCATCCATAGCGGCTCCGAACGCTCCGGGAGAGACCAGCGCACCCAGACCATAGGCCATGACGAGAGCCGCATTTCCCCGTGCCAGCATCTCGCCGCGATAACGCGCACCCAGTTCGGTGAGACCCAGCGAGTAGAACGCGACTGCCATCCCGCCCCAGACAAAGATCGCGGCGGCTGTCATCGTTGGGTCCTGGGCAAAGCGGACCACGACAAGCGGCATCGCTACGGAGACGATCGCTGCCAGCAACATCAGTTTGCGCCGGTCGAACCGGTCCGCGGCCCAGCCCATGGGCAACTGAAACGCCAGCGATCCGAAGGCCAGCCAGAACACCATCTGGACCGCTGTGCTTTCGTCATACCCTGTGCGCATGGCCCAAACGCTGATCAGTCCCATCGCGCCAAACTCGATCACACCGAACAGAACAACCGCCCACAAAACCATCGGGTCGGTGCGGAAGAACCGCAGAATTGTCATGACCGGTGCCCGTTCTTCGGATTTGGACGGTGGCGCTTCGTGCCGGCCGAAGAAGATCGGCAGGCTTGCAAAGACGACAATTGCGGCAGGCGCGATGAAGGTGAGTGCCCCGTCGACACCCGTCGCATTCAGCATGAGCGGGCCGATCATGTAACTGGCCGACAGCACAACGGCGTAGATGCCGACCAGGCGCCCGCGCAACGCATCGGGTGCCGTGCTCATCAGCCAGAACTCCGAGGCAAAGAAGAGTGCAGTGGCCGCCGTGCCGAACAGCAGTCTCAGAGCACCCCACCAGAGCTGCGACGTCCAGAGCGGGATCACAAGAAACACCGTGGCAAGGACCGCGACCGAGACCAGCATCAGTGGCACCAGACCCGTCCTGGCGAGGATACGCGGCAGCAGAGGGGCGCAGGCGACCATCGCAATTGCCGCCATGGTGTGATTGAGACCGATCTCGGTCCCACTGGCACCCTGGCGTTCCATCAAGAGCGCGAACAGAGGCACCGACATCGACAGCCCGACCGAGACCACCGCCATGGCTGCGATTGGCGCCGACCAGTTCAGAACGTCGCGGCGCGTGACCTGCATGATCGAAGCCTTAGATCTGGTCGATGTGTGAGTTGCCGTCGGCGTGGTAGAAGAACGGGATCGGGCGCGGTGAGCCGGAATTCAACCGTGCTTCGACTTCGGCCAGAACAACCTCGGTGATAAATGGCAGGTCGAGCCCGCGCGCTTCGCTGAGCGTCAGCCAACTCAGATGGCTGAGTTCGTCCTCGGCCCCGGAAAAGTCATCCGGGTCGCCGTGCAGTGCCGCACCATCGGCCAGAAAGAACCGTGCATCGAAGCGGCGCGGCCGTCCGGGGGGTGTGATCGCGCGAAAGACGAAATCCAGTGCGCCGGCGTGCGGCCGGTGACCGGCATCGTAGAAACCGGACCACTCGCTGGGTGGCGCGGCAGGTGCGTCGCCCTCGGTCACGGCCAGCGCCTGCCCGGTTTCCTCCCAAAGCTCGCGGATCGCGGTCATCGGCAATGTATCTGCCAGTTTGGGTTCGGACCGTTGCTCGAGTTTGGCACGCACGTGCTCAGACATCGGTATCTGCGCTGTGACAAGCGCATCCTGGGCGTCGACCGCACCGCCCGGAAAGACGAATTTGTTCGGCATGAAGGCCGCGGACTTCCCGCGTTGGCCCATCAGAACCCTGGGGGCGCCACTGTCCTGGCGTACCAGTACGATGGTCGCCGCGTTGCGAATTGCGTCCTTGCGGGGTTCTTCAGACATCAGCCGGTCCACTTCACGAAAGTCGCGCGGACTATGGTGAAGCGGTTGACGCGTGTCCAGACGTCGGCGTTAGCGATCAGGTCCGTGACGTTCGTCGTCCGCACCAAAGCCATGCATGCGCCACGCCCACTGCATGCCGACCACCATGCCCTTGAGCCGCGGCAGGATCAGCAGTGGCATCGCAAGTGCCAGGAGCGGCCAAAGCGTCATCTGCACCCACATTGGCGGCGCCCACGCCACTTCGGCCGCGTACATGCCACCAATCACAACTTTGCCGACAACGATGATCGTCGCGTAGGCTGGCAGATCATCCGCGCGATGATGGTGCAGTTTTTCGCCGCACGAAGCGCAGGTCCGACGGACTTTCAGGTAACCATCCATCATGGGCCCGCCACCGCAATTCGGGCATCTTCGCCGCCATCCACGTACAAGAGCTCGCCCGAGCTTTCGCTCATCTGGCGCCTCAATCGGATGGATGTTGGTTTCGTGTTTCATGGGTCGATGATATGGGGTGGGAGGCATCGAGCGCACTTAGGCACGATGACTTGCGGCACCATGTCGCTTGAAACACGTCCTCCGGATCAAGTCGGACAATCGCGCGACGGAAGTCCCTTGGCGGCGCGTTCATCCAGACAAATCAACGTACTTTCAAGCTGCGAAGCAAGGAGACTGACATGCGGAAATTGCTTATCTCGACTGGCCTTGTCCTGGTCGGATGCGGAATCGCTCTGGCGCAGGCTGGCAAGGGCCCCGAACGAATGTTCGAACGTATCGACACCGACGCGGATGGGCGCATCACCGCAGAGGAATCGCGGGCATTCCGCGAGGCCCGCTTTCAACGTTTGGATGTCGATCAGGACGGCGCCGTGACGCTGGACGAGATGAAGGCGATGAAACCCCGGCGCGGCTCTGAAGACCGGATGTCCAGGCGATTTGCCCGCGCTGACACGAACGGAAACGGCGCGATCGAGCGCACTGAGTTCGAAGACGTGGCAGAGCGCCGGTTCGAACGCGCGGATGCCAATGGCGACGGTGCATTGACGCTGGACGAGATCCGAGAACATCGGCAGAAACGCCATAAGACCAAATCGGACGGGTGAGCCGTCTGATCCAGGGGGAAGGGTTTCTTGCCGATGGCGGTGACGCCGGATGGAGACGGCGCCGAACGCGATGCCGAATTGCTCGCCCGCTTTGCAGCGGGCGATCAGAGTGCCGCGCGCGAGCTGACCGAGCGTCTTCTGCCGGGCGCGCTGCGCCAGGCGTGGCGCATGCTGGGCGATCAGGTCGAGGCCGAAGACGTGGCGCAGGACGCCATGCTGAAGCTTTGGAAGCAGGCGTCGACCTGGCGTGCCGGTGAGGCCAAGGCGTCGACCTGGCTTTACCGCGTGGTGCACAACCTGTGCATCGACCGGATGCGGCGTCGGCGACCACAGGTTCCGGTCGAGGATGCGCCGGAGCCGGTCGATCCGGACCCCTCGGTGCTGGAGCGGATGGCGCAAAGCCAGACCAGTGCTGTGGTGGCCAAGGCGATCGGCACGCTGCCGGAACGTCAGCGACAGGCGCTGATGCTGCGCCATTTCGAGGGTTGGTCCAACCCGGATATCGGGGCCGAGCTGGGGTGTTCGGTCGAAGCGGTGGAAAGCCTCCTGGCACGCGCCAGGCGCCAGCTTGCCGCGATCATGTCAGAAGAAAGAGAAGCATTGGGTTATGACTGACGCAACGCAACACAACGCGAAGTTTGATCTGGACGAGGCGCTGGATGCGCTGTCGCGCGACGCCGAGGCAGGATCTCCGCGCCCGGGACCGGACTTGGTCGCACGGGTTCTGGCAGGTGCAGCCGCCGAGGTGCAGCACCCGCTCGAGACTGCTGATACGACGTATCAGGCACCGGTTGCGCGGGCGCCGAGCGTTTTCGAAGCGCTGTTTGGATGGACCAGCGGAGCTGTTGCCGCGATGGCACTTTCGCTCGCGATGGGAGTTGGCCTGGGCATGGAACTGGACCCAGGTGATCTGCCAATGACCGAAGAGCCGGTGACAGAGCAGTTCGAATTGGCCGATGGAAGCTTGTTCAACGAGGATTTCCTGTGATCAATGTGGGGAAAGGGGGCACCTCATGAGCATCACTGAGACCGGTTCGAAGCGGGGCGGCGGGGCACCGTGGGTGAAGATTTTGTTGATCCTGTCCCTGGCGGCGAATTTGGTGATCGCGGGACTGTACGCCGGACATGTGATGAACCGCGACGAGCCCAAACGCGGGGCCGACAACCAGATCCGGTGGATCATCAAACTGGTGCCGGAAGCCCGGCGCGATTTCACCAAAGAGCACTTCCGCAAGATCCGCGATGATGTGCGCGCAGCGCGTCTGAAACGGGTTGACCACATGGCGGCTATAATTGACGCGATCCGGGTGCAACCCTACACCACGGATGCGCTGGAAGCCGCACTTCAGGCGCGTCGCGATGGCTCACAGGCAAGGCAGGTTATCGTTCAAAGTCACCTTGTCACGCTCTTGAACGAGTTCTCGGATGCTGAACGCATCGAATTTGCGGACAATCTGGAGATGTACCTGCAGAAACTGCGCGAACGTCAGGCTGAACGCGCTGGTGGATGATACTGCCTGTGGGAGAGGTCGAACCTTGGCCCAAGGCGGCCGCGTCTCTCACCGCAAGGCGGCATAAGGCAGATAACGCACGGGCGTTCCAGGTTTGACGTCGAGCGCACCGTCCGGCAACTCGACCAATCCATCCGACCAGGATAACCCGCCAATCAGGCCAGATCCCTCCGAGTGAAAGACCTCCGCTCTGCCGTCCGGTGTCAGGCGCGCGCGCAGATACTCGCGGCGTCCGGGTTTCTTAGCCTTGCTGAACGCCGCAGGAACCGTAACGCCTAGAGGCTCGGGCCAAGCCTGACCCGCCATCACAGCCAGGGCTGGACGCGCGAACATCAGCGCGCAGACGAACGCCGCGACGGGATTGCCAGGCAGGCCGAACACCGGCACACCGTTCCAGAGACCCAGAGCCAATGGCCGCCCAGGTTTTACGGCAATCCGCCATGTCGTGACCGTGCCTTCGTTGCGCAACAGGCGCGAGATGTGGTCTTCGTCGCCTGCTGAAGCGCCACCTGTCGTCAGGATCGCATCTGCGTCTTCGGCACCCCGGTCTAAAGCGGCGCGAATGGTCCCGGCGCGATCTTGCTGTGCGCCAAGATCGACTGTTTCGTGACCGAACTGGGCGATCAATGCGGACAGCATCGGGCGATTGGCATCATAGATCGACCCTGGCGTCGGCCTTTCCGGCCTGGACCAACTCGTCGCCCGTCGAGAGAACCGCGACCCGAAGTGGTTTGCGAACTGGCACCTCGCCTACGCCGACCGACGCAAGCCTCGCCAGATCCTCCGGTGCGATCCGCCGCCCTGCGGAGAGAACCACCTCTCCCGCGCGGGCATCCTCGCCCCGGCCCCGGCTGTTGGCTCCGCTTTTGCGCGGTGGCTGGAAGCGAACGCGTCCTGCACCGACGCGGGCAGCTTCCTGCAAGACGACCGTAGCGGTCCCTTGCGGGAGCTCGGCGCCCGTGAGAATCCGCAGCGCGTGACCGGGCGGCACTGTGCCCTTGAACGGATGCCCGGCCGCCGCGCGCCCGGTTTGCAGCGGCAAATTGGCTTCGTCTTCAACAATTTGACCCAGCGCCTCCCAAGCAAAGGCATAGCCATCGATCGCCGAGTTCGCGGCAGGAGGATTATCGCGCAGTGCCCGCACATCCTCGGCCAGAACGCGCCCGGATGCCCGGGCCAACGGCGCAGACTCGCCGCCAGAGACACAGGTCAACCCCTCGCGGAGCCTGGCCAAAGCGTCGTCCACGGGCGTCCAGTCGACGCCCGGCGGCAGGGCGAAGCAATCATCGCGCAGGCGTGCGCTCATGCGGTCTTCCGAAGCTGAAGGCCCAGATCGGCAAGAATGAAATCGGCAATCGCTGGAATGTCATCGAGGCCGATCACCGGCTTGCCGGTGTCGGGGCTGTCATTCGACGCCACCGCCCGCACGGTCGGGTCATCCACCGCGATCAGCGGTTGCCCTGTCTCGGCCCGCCAGGCTTCGACCTTGGGGTGGGCGTCGCGTTTGTAACCTTCGACGATCACCAGATCGACAGGTGCCAGATGGGTTAGCAGATCGGCCAGCGGCGTTTCGGGCGCGCCGCGAAGCTCGGTCATGATCGCCCAGCGCGAGGACGAGGACAGGATCACCTGATGCGCCCCTGCCTGCCGGTGTCGGTGACTGTCCTTGCCCGGCTTGTCGACATCGACCATGTGATGCGTGTGCTTCACCGTCGAGACCGTGAACCCGCGCCGGCTGATCTCGGCCACCAGCCGCTCGACCAGCGTGGTCTTGCCCGCGTTCTTCCAGCCAACGACACCGTAGACGTTCATGTGTCTCCTCCCCCGATTGCGGGCGTGGCGTCCATACTGCCTGCAATCCGTTCTGCCTCGGCCAGATCCTCGGGCGTGTTGACGTTGAAGAACGGCATGTCGTCGCCATCGAACACAGCCCGCGCGCAGCCATGGCGCGAGGTCCAGACGATCACCTTGCGCATATTGCCCTTGGTCAGCGCGTATTCCAGATCGTCCGCCAGGTCGACGGGCCACAACGCGAAGGTCGGGTGTTCGCTCAGCCCGCGTTCCGGGTCATCGGTTGCGGCCATGCTGATCGGCTGATCGCCCTTCGCGGTGAGCAGCTTCTCGACCAGATTCGATGGAAAGAAAGGCGTATCTGCCGCAGCCGAGACGATATGCGTGTGCCCGCGGTCCGCCGCCCAGCGCATTCCGGCGAGCACACCGCCGAGCGGCCCGACGAAGCCCTCGACCGTGTCGGAAATTACCGGAAGCCCAAAGCTCGAGAACCGCCCTGGATCGCCATTCGCATTGATCGCAACCTCGGTGACCTGCGGTCCAAGCCGATCAATGACATGTTGCAAAAGCGGCGTACCGTTTGCCTGAAGCAACGCCTTGTCCCCGCCGCCCATGCGCCGCGCCTGCCCGCCGGCGAGGATGACACCTGCGATGGTCATCGTCGACATCGCAATCTGGATTGAGCTACTCCGCCGCGCCATTCGGGTTCAAAAAGGTGCTTCATGCGTTACTGTTCTGTTCTCGTATTTCCTTCTCTTCTTGCTGCTTGTAGCCAGCCTGTGTCTCTCTTTCCAGTCGAAGGTCCATTGGCGGAAGGCAATCAAATTCAGGAACTCGTTGGCAACGCACATGATGTGCATCGCAATACGGGTGCCTTAGATTTGACGCTACCAACTGGAGCAAAATGCTCTGGAAAATGGTCGTCAGTAGTTCCGCAATTCAGCACCATCACGAGCACCTCTTTGCTCGGAACATACGGCTCGATCGTTGGGCTTTCAACGACAACTGGTTCCGTGCTGGGCGTCAACCGTGGAGAAGCAATTGCGGTTTGTTCAGATGGAACAAGAATTGAGATGGAATTCTTGACTGGAAGCGGAACAGCAAACGGAGTTGGAATCGCGCGCGATACGAACGGCAATATCTACAAGATGCTCTTCTAGACGAGACTTGGCTCCGTCGAAAGCTTAGTCAGCCCCTTTGCGTCTGTGCTTGCGATCCTCGTCACCAACCGAGGAAACATCCGCGTCAAACACCAGCCGTTCCTCGCCGCTCAAGCATAAGAACCGCTGGCCCCGCATCCGCCCGATCAGGGTCAAACCAACCTGCCGCGCCAGTTCAACGCCCCAGGCGGTGAATCCGGACCGCGAGGCCAGTACCGGGATCCCCATCAGCGCTGTCTTGATCACCATCTCCGAAGTCAGTCGCCCTGTCGTGTAGAGGATGTGCCCCTCCCCTGGCACACTCTCGTCGAACATCCAGCCCGCGATCTTGTCGACGGCATTGTGGCGGCCGACATCCTCCATGAAAACCAACGGGCGATCCCTCTGACACAGCACGGTGCCATGGATCGCGCCCGCTTCCAGATACAGTGACGGCGCGGTGTTGATCCTCTTCGCTAATGCATAGAGCCACGAGGTCCGAACCTCTCCCGGCCCGAAAGATATGCCCTCCAACTGCTCCATCATATCGCCGAAGACCGTTCCGACCGCGCAGCCCGAGGTGCGGGTCTTCTTCTTCAGCTTTTCCTCGTAATCCGTCTGACGTTCTGTCCGGACCACGACGACCTCCAGGTCCTCGTCATACTCGACGCCCGTCACCCGGTCGTCGCGCAGCAGCATCCCCTGGTTCAGCAGATAGCCGGTCGCGAGATACTCCGGGTAATCGCCGATCGTCATCGCCGTCACGATCTCCTGCCCGTTCAGATAGATCGTCAGCGCACGCTCCTCGACCACGCGGCTGGCCAGCGGCGCTCCGGTCTGATCCACGCCGGCGATGGCGCGGGGCAGGCGCTGTGCCGCAGGATCGGGGGCAATCAGAAACTCGTCCATTGGATCCACATCCCCCGCCTGTCGCTCTGCGTCAAGATCAGGACGCGGCTGGGGTGGCGCATCACCGGTGGTTCCGCGCTAAGGTGAAACCGAACGCAAAACAAAAAAAGGGAGGGATCCATGCGTATCGGCTGCCCCAAAGAGATCAAGGCACAGGAATTCCGCGTCGGCATGACGCCTGCGACGTGCCGCGAAGCAATCGCCCATGGCCACACGGTCTCGGTCGAGACCGGTGCAGGTCTTGGGGCCGGGTTCCCGGACGAGGCCTACATGTCGATCGGTGCCGAGATCTGCGCCACCGCCGCCGAGATCTTTGCCAAATCCGAGATGATCGTGAAGGTGAAGGAGCCACAAGCCGCCGAGCGTGCGATGCTGCGCGGCGGCCAGGTGCTGTTCACGTATCTCCACCTCGCGCCCGATCCCGAGCAAACGAAAGACCTGTTGTCATCTGGGTGCACTGCGATTGCCTATGAAACGGTAACCGATGATACCGGGGGCTTGCCGCTGCTCGCCCCGATGTCCGAGGTTGCCGGGCGTCTGTCGCCGCAGGTCGGTGCCTGGGCGTTGCAAAAGGCCAATGGCGGGCGCGGGGTCCTTTTGGGCGGCGTGCCTGGTGTTGGCCCTGCGCAGGTCACGGTGATCGGTGGCGGGGTTGTCGGCACACATGCCGCGCGAATCGCCGCCGGAATGGGGGCGGACGTGACCGTGCTGGACCGGTCGCTGCCGCGCCTGAAATACTTGGACGATGTGTTCGGCGGCGTCTTCAAGACGCGCTACTCCTCGGCCGACTCGACCGAGGAACTGGTCCTGCAATCGGATTTGGTCGTGGGCGCCGTGCTGATCCCGGGCGCCGCTGCGCCCAAATTGGTGCGCCGGGAACAGCTTTCCCGGATGAAGCCCGGTGCCGTGCTGGTGGATGTCGCGATCGACCAGGGCGGCTGCTTCGAGACTTCGAAGGCCACGACACACGAGGATCCGATCTACGAGGTCGACGGCGTGATCCACTATTGCGTTGCAAACATGCCGGGCGCCGTCGCGCGCTCCTCGACCATCGCATTGACCAATGCGACCATGCCGCATCTGCTGGCTCTGGCCGACAAAGGCTGGGCTCAGGCCTGCCGCGATGACGAACACCTCGCCAACGGACTGAACGTGCACGCCGGCAAGCTGACCTATTACGCGGTCGGTGAGGCTCTCGGCATCGATGTCTACTCCAGCAAACTGGTGCTCGGCAGCGGCTGACAACGCACGGCGCAGCGCATCGGCAATCGTAAAATGATCAATCTTTAATAGAAATTTCCGATTGATAATCGCGGATAAGCTGTGCTCAGGTCACATTTCTGTCCATCCGGGAACGGAAGGACGCGAACAAGCCACTGTCGACACAGCCAAAGCGAGTTTGCCGATGACTTCACTCCGTACGTCCATGTTGCCGCTGATTGCCTGCACATTGATGATACCGCAGCTTTCATTGGCGGAAGAGCCGGCCCCCGTCGATCAGATTGCGCTGACCGCCAAGGCTGCTGTCGATCCGAAAGCGGCGTTCCTGGAAGCATTCGATGCCGGGGACGAACTGACCGAAGCGACGTTCACAGCGGCGCGCGGTGTGGGCGCCAAGGTTGCAAACGGTCAGCGTTTCACGCGCTACCCGCGCGCTGATCTGGCAGGCATAGGAGAATGGGCATCGCACCTGCCACCCCGGGAGGGTGGACCACAGGCGCAGGCGTGCATCACTTGTCATGCGCTGCCTTACGCGAACGGGGCGGGTGGCATTGCGCTGAACGTCGCGATCGATCCGTTGCAGACGGGCGATCCCGCACTGTACCTGGAGCGGAACACTTTGCACCTGTTCGCACTCGGCGCCGTGCAAAAGATAGCGGAGGAGATGACCGCCGAGCTGCAGGCACAGGCGGTGGCGATTGATAAGGCTGCCTGTCAGCAGGGCGAGGCAGTGACCGGTCCGTTACAGGCCAAGGGCGTTGGCTTCGGTACGCTGACCGCTATGCCCGAGACGGACGGCGACGCATGCGCGGCCCGGCGCGACGAGACCGGGATCGACGGTGTCGATGCCGATCTGGTTGTCCGCATGTTCGGCTGGAAAGGGACGCACGCGACAATCCGCGATTTCTCACGGGGTGCCGCGCACAATGAACTGGGAATGCAAGCCGACGAGCTGGTCGGCAAAATCGATGGCGATCATGACGGTGTCATTGGCGAGTTGACCGTTGGTGATCTTACCGCACTGTCGGTCTATATCGCCGGGCTCGAGCGTCCAATCTCGAAAATCGAACTGGCCGATCGCGGTGTGATCGAACTGCCCGATGCCGATCGTCTTAAGATCGCGCGCGGCGACGAGGTCTTCGCGGCGACCGGCTGTGCGACTTGTCACCGACCGGAGATGAAGATCGAGGATCCCGTGTTCTCCGAGCCGAGCCAACAGGTTGGATTCTATGACGAGATTTTCCCAAGTGGCGATCGTCCGGAAGACCTGGGGCTCAGCATGGCGCTTCCCGTGAGCTTCGATCTCACTGCTGACTCACCGAACAACCACGTCGTTCTGGCATCCGGCGACGAGTTGAACCTGGGTGCTTTCGATAAAGACCCTGAAGGTCGGGCTGTGGTGCATTGGTATTCGGACTTCAAGCGTCATGATATGGGACCGGCGCTTGCCGATCCGATGGACGCGTACGGTTTCGGAGCATCGGTCTGGCCGACGCGTTCGCTTGCCGGGGTCGCGTCGACGGGGCCATGGCTGCACAACGGTCATGCCACGACGCTGGACGAGGCAATCCTTGCGCACGGCGGTGCCGCGCAGGCTAGCCGTGCGGCCTACACGACACTGTCCGATGATGACCAATCTGCGTTGATCGCGTTCCTCGAGAATCTGATCATTGTCGATTTGGACCCGGAGGAAGAGCACGAGTAACCGTGCATGCGGGGAGTAGGAACGCTCACCCGACCAGAGGTTTTCATAGCTGGCTATTCATCGTGCAGAGGCGCGGTGGAGACAAGAGCCGCAATCGTCAGTCTCGCAACCGTTGCTGATGCCGGTAGAAGCGTATGCGCCTGACGGACGACGTGACGGCGTTTGGCACCCGCCCAGGCTGATCGAACGGTAACAGCGCCGTCATGTGGTCCAGGCAACGTGGCCGAGTCTTTTCCGGACGCGATCACACCGGCAATCGCGGTGATATTTGTCAGCGTTGGAAGCGGCGTCGAGGTCTTGCCCAGGTCGGCAATCGTCGGTCCGCAAGCGCGCTTGACTGCCCAGAACGGCCCCATCTGGTCGGCGAGCGCCGAGCCGAGGTTCGGCGCCCCTATCTGAACGATTTTACCAATTTCAGGGTGGCCATCCTGCAGACCAAGGCGCCGGGCAATGACTCCACCGAGTGAATGACCGACAAGATCGATGGGTCCTGCTCGAGTGTATTGCGAAAGCTCGGCACGAACGAAATCGATGTTGCCATCAAGATCCAGCCGTGTCGACGGATAGCCGATCGTTTGTGCATTCAAGCCTGCGCGCCTGAGGCGAAACCTCAGAATCGACATCGAGGCAGGGCTGCGTCCCAGACCGTGCAACAGGAAGACCGGGCGGTGTCGATTTGTCGTCATGCCACCGCCCAATCCTAAGCCTGCCTATCCAAAGGCAGGTAAGATAGCGCATCTACCAATCGATAGGTCAGGCCTTCGCGAGCAGATCCCGGATCTCGGTCAACAGCTTTTCTTCGGCACTTGGTTCAGGATCGGCTTCCGGTTCGGGTGCAGCCTCTTCCTCGCGCTTCAGCTGATTGATGCCCTTCACGACCAGAAACAGGATCCACGCGACGATCAGAAAAGCGATGATCGCGTTGATGAAGTTGCCATAGCTGATAACGGCCAGGCCCTTCTCCTGGGCTTCCGCCACTGAGACGACCTCCTGCCCGCTCAGGTTCACGAAAAGGTTCGAGAAGTCGATCCCGCCCGTGAACAGGCCAATGATCGGGTTGACGATGTCCTTGACGAAACTCTGGACGATCGTCGTGAATGCGGCCCCGATTACGATGCCGACGCCCATGTCGACAACGTTGCCTTTGACGGCAAACTCTTTGAACTCGTTTAGCATTTGGTTCCCTCCGTTCTCACGCCCCCTGCGGGCTTTAGCGTTCGCAGAAAGCGAATAGAAGCCGAAAATGGTGACATCGCGGCTTCCATCGGTTGAAGATTGGAGAGTCTGTGCAAGTATCGGCGCTCAGCTGCCACGAAGTTCAGCACCGGTCGCTTTCGCGACGCTTGCAACAATCTTCTCGGCGACAGCCTCGATTTCGGCATCCGTCAGGGTCTCGTTGACGGGCTGCAGGCGGACCGCGATCGCGACCGATTTCTTGCCTGCGCCAAGCTGTTCCGAAGCCTTGCCTCCGTCGAAGATGTCGAAGACCTCAACGCCCGAGATCAGCTTCTTGTCGCCGCCCATCGCAGCGCGAACGATCTGTTGCGCCTCGACCCCGGCATCGACCACAAAAGCGAAGTCACGCTCGACCGCCTGAAGGTTCGAGAGCTGTAGCGCGGGCCGCGTGGTACCCTTGGCTTTCGCCTGTGGAAGGTTCTCTAACATGACGCTGACGGCCACCGCCGAACCGCGGATGTCCATGGCCTTGAGCACTTTCGGATGCAGCTCACCGAAAACGGCCAGCGTGTTCTTCGGCCCCAGCTTCAACGCCGCGGACCGGCCCGGGTGAAACCAGTCCGGTGCCTCGCGCGCGGTCATCAGCTTGGCGACCGGTGCGCCCAAAGCGGCGAGAACCGCTTCGGCGTCCGCCTTGGCGTCATAGAG
>JBHJIZ010000087.1:0-27102 GCA_050043005.1 Paracoccaceae bacterium | reverse complement strand
AGTTCTTTCAGGGTCGATAGGTCGCTGACCTGCGTGGCGTTGAGGTCGAGCCTCCGCAACTCTCTCATTCCTTTCAGCGGGGAGAGGTCGCTGACCTGCGTGTTGTCGAGGACCAGCCCCCGCAATCCGCTCAGGCCTTGAAGGGGGGAGAGATCGCTGACCTGCGTGTTGTTGAGGACTAGCCTCTGCAACCCGCCCAGGCCTTGAAGTTGGGATAGGTCGCCGACCTGCGTGCTGTTGAGGTATAGCACCTGCAACCCGCTCAGGTCTTGCAGCAGGGAGAGGTCTCTGACCTGCCTGTTGCTGAGGTATAGCTCCCGCAGCCCGCCCAGGTCCGCGATCTCCTGCGGCAGCGTGGTCAGCGCCTTGGTTTTATCATCGGTAACATCTGTGCTGAGATACAGGTTCTCGGCGCCATCGGCCTTCGCCTTGGCAATCTTCTGCCCAGCGAACTCATAAGCGGCGTCGCGCTCGACCTCGCTGAACGACTCTTCCTCACTCATCGCGCGCACCCTCGCCCCACAACTCGTCCCGAATTGGGGCATGGGATCGCGGCGGGGTCAAGCCTGGTGGCTGCAATCGGAAGCGCCGCGTTGTCCCGTGCGCGGTGCAGCATGACGCGCTGCTCCGCAGTCCCGGGACCACCCGCAAACCGCGTCAGCGGTCCCGGCTCAAGGCCGGGACACATCGCGCCAAAAGCCCTCCGATATCCGGTTAACGGAAAATTACGTGACGAAAATCACGCGCGGACTCACGGCAAAACGCCCGCGAATACCGAACATCTTCATGTCCAATATACTCGTCACCACGCCTTGCCGCGGGCCGAGACGGGCCAGACGCACTCGACCACGTCGCCGCGCACGCCGACATACCAATCGTGGATGTTGCAGGTCGGGTCGCAATGGCCGGGGATCAGGCGCAACCGGTCGTTCAGCTTCAACACGTTGCCGGGGTCGCGGATCACCCCGTGCTCGTCCGAGCAACCGGTGTACTCCACGTCCTCGCGCCCGTGGATCACCGGCAGGCCGCTGTCGACCGACTGCACCTTCAACCCGGCATCGCAGACCGCGCGGCCTTCGCCCGCCACGCTCATGATCGAGGTCAGGATGAACAGCGCGTTCTCCCACTGGCCCCGGTCCAGCCGGGCACCGTCCGCGTCCGTCAGCCGCCCGTAATCGGCATCCATGAAAGCATAGGACCCGCACTGCAACTCGGTGTAGAGGCCGGATCTCCCCTCGAATTCGAATGTCCCGGTCCCGGCGCCGGTGACGCTCTTGCAGGGCAGCCCAGCCGCCTCCAGGGCATCGACCGTCTCGCGGGTCTGGGCGATCACGGCTTCGATCGCGGCCTGGCGTTCGGCAAAGGTCGCGAAGTGCTGGGCCGAGCCGTGATAGGACTGCAGCCCGGCGAACTCCAACCCGGGTGCGTCGTCGATTTGTCGAGCGATTTCAATGACGTCCGGAATGCCCACGACCCCGCAACGGCGCTGCCCGCAATCGATTTCGACCAGACAGTCCAGCACCGTGCCATGGCGCACCGCCGCCTCGGACAGCGCCGCCACATTGGCCGGATCATCGACACAGACCGAAATGGCGGCACCGCGCAGGGGCAATCGCGCCAGCCGGTCGATCTTCGGCGGATCGGTCACCTGGTTGGTCACCATGACGTCGCTGATGCCGCCGCGCACGAAGGCCTCGGCCTCGGACACCTTCTGGCAGCACACGCCGCAGGCCCCGCCGAGCCGCTGCTGCAACAGCGCGATATCGGCGGATTTGTGCATCTTGCCGTGCACCCGGTGGCGCACACCCATATCGGCGGCCAGCTTGCCCATCTTCGCGATGTTGCGCTCCAGCGCGTCCAGATCCACGATCAGGCAGGGTGTCGCGACGTCCGAGACGTGCATCCCGACCGCCGCCGGCACGTCATATCCGACCTCGAGTTCCCTGATTTCCGCCTGGCCCATGGTTATCACCCCTTCCGGCTGTCCTCTACCGCTCATGCACCGGCGCGTCCGCGAAGTCGACCGGGACCGGCCATGCTATTACCGAAATCCCTGCACGCCGTCTCCTGCGGATCGTTGCATCCGCGCCATGTTTCCGCCGCGTTCGAACCGCAGGCTTTTTGTCCCGAGATCAGGAAAATACGTAGAATTGAGTACAGATTATAGTAAACTAACGAAGTGTTATCCGTCCCGGAGAAAGATTAGCGTGACACGAATGCTAGGGGTGATCAGCGATTCCGTGCGCGCGGGGGCTTTGCGCGGGATCGTTTACAGTGAGGGTCGGGTCGTCTTGGACGGATACGAATATCCATAAGAGATCTCCGGCGAGAACGGGAGGCGTGGTGCAATGTGCGGTTTCTGCATGGCAGCAGAACTGGCGGATCCCTGCAAGGGTGAGAACGGAACGTTGGGCGCGGAAATTGGCGCGGCTTCGGCTGAGCCAGGCGTGTCGGCGTTCGTTATCCCTGACAACACATCGACTTCCGCGACCATCACGATCGGTGGCACGCAGGACGAGACGCTGGAGTTCGTCGGGGACAAGGACTGGTTCCGCATCGACCTGACGGCGGGAGATGCAATCCAGATCGACCTGTTCGGGCTGGATCACACGGCTGGAAACGGGTTCGGCGAACTGCTCGATCCCTTTGTGCGCATCCGCGACAGCGCGGGCAATTTCCTGGCAGAAAATGACGACATCGTGCTCGGAGCGCAACGCGACTCAAGGCTTGTCTTCCAGGCGACCACCACGGACAGCTATTTCATCGAGGTTGACAGCTATCTGAGCAACTTCACCGGCGACTATCGACTACAGGTCTCGGCGACTGCGCCACCGCCGCCTGCCTCGCCCGTCGACTCGGTCGAAACTTCGTTTGCGCTGAACACGAACGATCCAGTTCTCGTCTACTTTGCGCAGGCAGGCGACACATACAACTATGAAGGTGACACCTATACCGCGACCGGCGTCAATGCGTACGAGCAAGACCAGCTCTGGTCTATCTTTGAAGGTGTCGAAGACTTCGTCGACATCGACTTCCAGATCACCACGAATCGCAATGCGGCAGATCTGGAATGGGCGACCGACACATTGCCCAGTTCCAGTGGCGGGACACTGCTGGGGTTCTTCTACTTCCCCTCGTCCAACGGCAATGGCGGCTACGGTATCCTAAACAACAACAGTTCCAGCTTCCCGAGCTGGAATTCCTCGCCCGGTGGTACGTTGGATACGGGCGGGTTCATGTACGGTGTCGCCGTGCACGAACTCGGGCACGGGCTAGGCTTGGCGCACACGCACGATGGCGGTGGTGGCAGCGACGTGATGCAGGGCGTCTCGTCATCGTCGAGCCGCGGCAATTTCGGGCTGAACCAGGCGCCGTTCACGGCGATGAGCTACAACGAGGGTTGGAACGGCAATCCCGCGGGCTTCGCAAACAGCGTCGCGGCGACCGGGCACGGCGCGACATTCGGTGCGCTCGATATTGCAGCGTTACAAAACATGTACGGCGCCAACACGACCCACGCGTCGGGCGACGATGTCTACGCGCTGTTCGACACGCAATCGACCGGCAGCGGTGCTGGCTATTACACGACCTGGGACACCGGCGGCATCGACGAGTTCCGTTATTCCGGCGTCCGCGCCGCCACCATCGACCTGCGCGAAGCGACGCTGCTCTACGAGAACGGCGGCGGGGGCTTCATGTCCTATGTCGACGGGATCATTGCGGGCCGGACCATCGCGAGCGGCGTCGTAATCGAGAACGCGACAAGCGGCAGCGGCGCGGATACGCTGATAGGAAACGATGCCGCAAATGTCCTCACCGGGAACGCGGGCAACGATACGCTGACCGGGGGTGGCGGAGCCGACACGTTCGCATTCAGCTTCGGGGACGGGTTCGATACGATCGCCGACTTCGAGATCGGCACGGATCTGATCGGGTTCGAGGGATTGAGTCTCGCATTCGCGGATCTGGTCATCACCGATGTCAGCGGGAACGCGCGCGTTACCTACGATTTCACCACGGCTGGCCAGATCACGCTGACCGGGATCACGGCGGCGAGCCTGAGCGCGACTGACTTCCTGCTGGATCCGACAGGGCCGATTACGGGGACCGCGGGTGCTGACGATCTGATCGGCACGGCAGCCGATGACGAGATCCTGGGTCTCGGCGGGAACGACACAATCGATGCGGTTGCAGGCAACGACTCGATTGATGCAGGCGCGGGCGACGACACGGTTGTCTACACTTCGGGGGCCGACACCATCGACGGTGGCGCCGATAGTGATTGGATCGATCTGCGCAACGTCGCGGCGCCCGTGGCCCTTGATTTTGAGACTGGCGGTCTTGGGATCACACTGTCGAATGTTGAGAACGCGCTGCTCTCAGATCTCGGGAACGAGATCTCGGCCGACGCCAACGCCAACACGATCCTCGGCGGGTCGGGCGGGGACACGATTTCGACACGCGGTGGCGATGACAGCATTCAGGGCGGCGACGGCGACGATACGCTGGATGGCGGCGCTGGCAACGACACCATCAACGCAGGCGCGGGCGATGACACCATCGTCTACACTGAGGGCGCAGACAGCATTGATGGCGGCGTTGGTAACGATTGGCTCGATTTGAGCGGTGAAGCGAGCGCTGTTGCCATAAACCTTGCAGCGAACTACGCGTCTGTTACTTCAATCACGGGTGTCGAAAATCTGATACTTTCAGATGGTGGCCACGACGTTGTTGTGGATGACAATGCAAATACGATCATCGGCGGTTCAGGTAATGATACGGTCTTTCTGCGGGGTGGGAACGACAGTTTCGAAGCAGGTGCTGGGAACGACCGCGTAGATCTGGGCGCAGGCAATGATACGGCTGACGGTGGTGACGGATTAGATATCCTCTTCATTGGCGATTCCAACGATACTCTTACAAGCTACACAGTAGATCTCGCATCAGGAATAGCCACATCATCCACTGGCGAGATCGATCAGTTCATCAATTTCGAGATTGTAACTGCTGGCGGGGGTGCCGACACTTTCCTTGGGACATCAGGCGCCGACACTGTGGCCTCCAGCGGCGGTGACGACGTCCTGATCTTAGGGGGCGGAGATGACGTGGGAGAGGCTGTCGCCGGGGACAACCGGATCTTCGGTGAAGCCGGCGATGACTCACTTTCGGGCGGAGCTGGCAACGATACGCTTGATGGAGGCACCGGCAATGACACGCTGGATGGTGGAACCGATACTGACACCATTATAGGCGGTTCCGGAAATGACACTCTTACGGGCGGGAAAGCATCTGCTTCGAGCCCGGTCGAAGCGCAAGATATCCAGGCACCGGTTGCAGATACTTTCAAGTTTGCCGCTGGCGACGGCATTGACATCATCACGGATTTCGATCTTGGGGTCGACGTCATCGACCTTCAGGGTCTGGGTATCGGGTTCGTCGATCTGAACATTGTCGACGTGGGCGGTGGCGCGCAGATCACCTATGATTTCGTGACCACGGGCCAGGTCACGCTCCAGGGCATCTCGGCGGTCGGCCTCAAGGAAAGCGACTTCCTCCTGGATGTCTCGGCGTTCCCCGCGATCGTTGGAACGTTTGGAAACGATAATCTGCTGGGCACGTCCGGCAGCGATGAGATACTCGCGCTGGGCGGTAGCGACACCGTGGACGGCGGCACGGGGAATGACACCTTCACCGGCGGCGCGGGTGCCGACACCTACCGTTTCGAGAATGGCGATGGCATCGATACCATCACTGATTTCGAGGTTGGGACTGACCAGATCGATCTGCGTGGCCTCGGCCTGTCCTATAATCAACTCCTGATCATCGATGTCATCGAAGGCGCGCTGGTTCAGTACGACTTCAGCACGAACGCTCAGGTCATCTTCTCGGGCCTGACCGCGGCGCAGCTGACCTCGGACGTTTTCCTGCTGGACAACGCATCGCCTGCGCCGCCCGCGATACAGATCGACGGGACCTCGAACGGCGATGTGCTGAACGGCACATCCGCGGCGGAAGAAATCTCCGGGTTCGATGGCGCGGATGTCCTCATCGGGCGCGGCGGCGGAGACAGGCTCATCAGCGGTCTGGGCGACGACCGGCATTACATCTACAGCCCGGGCGACGAGGTGATCGAGTTTTCGAGCCAAGGCTATGACCGGACCTACAGCGCGATCTCCTTCGCGCTCGGAGCGCATGTCGAAGCGGGAACGGCACTCGGGACCGATGACATCGACATTGCGGGCAATGACATCAACAACTGGATCGGTGGCAACAGCGGCCAGAACGTGCTTCGCGGTGGCGGCGGACGCGACAGGCTGATCGGCCTGGACGGCGATGACACGCTGCATGGCGGCACTGGCAACGACGTGCTCGAAGGCGGGGCAGGGGCCGACGTCTTCCGGTTCGCCTCTGGCACGGGCACGGACAACATTCTCGACTTCGAAGTCGGTGTGGATACCATCGATGTCTCATCGCTCGGCATTGCCTACGCCGACATGACGATCATCGACCATGTGCATGGCTCCCTGATCATCTGGGATGATCCGGGCGATGTCGGCACGCGGGGATATCTGGTGGTCGTCGGGGTGGATACGTCCGAACTTGACCTTGGTGCATTCACCACGGCCTTTGGGAACACGCAGCCGGCAATTGTGGGAACGGACGGCGCTGAAATCCTGATCGGCAGCCAGATCGGCGACGAGATCATTGCGCTGGGCGGCAACGACCAGTTGCTGGGTGAGGGCGGTGCCGACACGTTGATCGGCGGCGCCGGGAACGATCGGTACTTTGTCGACGACGTGGCAGACATCGTCGTCGAACTCGCGGGCGAAGGCGACGACCTAGTCTACACCGAGGTCGACTTCACCCTGTCGGACAATGTCGAGGATGCGCGGGCCACCGGAACATCCGACGTCAATCTCACCGGCAATGCCGAAGCCAACTGGTTGACCGGAAGTGCCAGCAGCAATGTGCTGAGCGGGGGTGCCGGGAAAGACCGTCTGCAAGGATGGGAAGGAAGCGACACGCTGATCGGGGATTCCGGAAACGACGTTCTGGAAGGCGGTTCGGGAAGCGATGTCTTTGTCTTCAACCTGGGCGACGGGATCGACGTGATCCTCGATTTCGAGGATGGTCTGGACAGGATCGACATCTCTTCGCAAGGCCTGTCCTTCGCGGACCTGCGGATCGTGACGTCCGGTGCGAACGTGATCGTTTTCTACGACCGAACGGACCCGGCCGATTACGGGCTAGTCACGATCAACAATCTCGACATCAGCGATCTGACCGCAGCAGACTTCATCCTGAGCTAAGCTGCGCATCCGGGCCCAGACCATGATGTGAAGCGTGAATGGGCCGCCCATCGGGACGGCCCAACTCTGCCCACGGCGTATCGATCAGTTCGCGGTGCGGTACTCCTCGGGCGGGAAGAACGCCGCATCCTGAGCGTCCAGCGTGGCCGCGTGGCATTCGTGGCAGAAAGCCATCTTCTCGGATTTGTTGCCGTTTGTGCGCTGGTACTTTCCGTTCGGGAACAGGCGCGTGTAGACCCAGCCATCCGGGGCTGCATCAGCGGCGACCTTCTCCATCAGGAACAGCGGGCCGCGCTTCACCTCGCCCTTCGAGATCCGGAAGCTCTCCTTCGCGAAGATCGTACCGACCGGGAACTTCGCACCGTCCATGTCTTCCCACTTGGTATAGAGATCCGCACCCAGATCGTTGACGTAGTGGTTGACGAACATCTTCCCGTGCGTGGCCGATACCAGCGGTGCTGTCGTGACCAGCTTCCAGTCCTTGTAGCCCGGCACGCCCGGTACGTCCGTTGCCTTGGAGTACCCCTCGAGCAGCTTGGCCTCGATGCAGGCGTATAGCTCGTTTGCCTGATCCTGGACGACGTCGTCCCGTTTGAGGTCGGTCTTGCAGGCCTCGGCATGGACGCCCGTCACCGATGTCAAACCGATCGCCAGCGCAATGGCGCCGGCAAATCCGGCAAAACCGAACCGCAGAATAATGCTCATTTTTGTATCCCCTTCATTGACTGGATTTAGACCGGACCAGCTCCGGTTTGTGCAGAACTCTAGGGATGCAGGGTCGGTCTGCACCAATCACCCTTTCACACGTCCATGTGAGAGGCCTGCAACACTTCGCTCGGCAACGGATGGCCACACAGGTGGCCGCACACTTGGCATTGCCGGTCGTTGGTGAGGCGTGTAGGGCGGGGAAGCGGTCAGGAGGACCCGATGACCACTCTGGCAACAGCGTCGATCTTTCATCATCCGGATGCGGTCGAATCCGACGACAAGCCGCTGGCCGGGCGCCGCACGGCAGGTCAGTCCTTCCTGGCGGGATACGCAAGGCACGTCCAGGCCGACAAGCTGCATTGCGTCGCGCAGAACCAGGCGCACATCGATCATTTCTGTGAGCTGATCCAGGATTACGGCTGGGAGGGAGAAGTCACCGGCGCAATGACACACCAACCTGCGGCGCTGGGCGATCCGGGTGTGGTCTTTCTGCCCGGCCCGGGTCTTGGTGCCCATGCCTGGCCGCGGCGCCGCGTCGGGCAAAGGATCTATTCGCTCTGCGGGATCACTCACACAGTGTCCACCCGCCGGATCATGGAGGGCTTGTTCGATTCTCTGACCGGACCGGTCGAGGAATGGGACGCGATCATCTGCACCTCGGATGCCGTGCACAGCGTGGTGAAGGCCGAACTGGACGAGGCCGACACCTATCTTCGCCGCCGCTTCGGCGCGCGCCGCGTGCCGCGCCCGCAACTGCCGGTCATTCCGCTCGGGATCGATACAAGCCGTTTTGCCCGAAGCGACAGCTTGCGCGCAAAGTGGCGCCGTGAATACGAGGTGCCCGAAGACGGGATCGTCGTGATGTCGATGGGGCGCTTGACGGTCTTTGAGAAAATGCACCCGGCGCCGCTGTTCATCGCGCTCGAGAACGCAGCGCGGACGACAGAGGTTCCGATCACTCTGCTGATGGTCGGCTGGTTCGGCGACGACGCGACCGAAAAGCTGCATCGGGAAGCAGCGGCACGCCTGGCGCCGTCGGTCCGGATCGAGTTCCCGAACGGGCGCGACGCCGATCTGCGTTACGAGATCTGGTCGGCAGCCGACATTTTCACCCTGCCGGTCGACAACATTCAAGAAACCTATGGCCTGGCGCCGGTCGAGGCGATGGCGGCCGGTTTGCCGGTTGTCTGCTCGGACTGGGACGGGTTCAAGGACACGATCGTCGATTCCGAGACCGGCATCCGCGTGCGCACGTTGTTCTCGCGTGGAGGATTCGGGCGCACGATCGCTGAAAGGTTCGAGGATGGACGCGACAGCTACCTCCAGTATCTCGGCTTCGTCCAGCAGCGGACCGTCGTCGACATCCCCGAGATGACCGTCGCGTTCGTCAACCTGATCCAGAACCCCGATCTGCGTGCCCGTATGGGTGCCGCAGGCAAGGCCCGGGCGCGGCAGCTCTACGATTGGGAAGCCATCATTCCGCAATACCAGGCGCTTTGGGGGGAGCTGAACGCCCGCAGGTCGCGCGGCATCCCCTCGTCCCCGCGCGAGGGCGACGAGGCGGCGAACCCGTCTGGGATGGACCCGTTCCGGCTCTACGCACGCTATCCGACCGATGCGATCACAAATGTCAGCGTTCTTTCCGCTGATCGCGCGGTCTCGGTCGATGAAGTCCAGGATCTGGTCGTGCTTACCGGGGCTGCCTACCTGAAGCGTCTTGTGACCGCGCGCGAGCACATCGCGATGATCAGCGAGATGATTCACCGCGACGGACCAATCCGGCTGGATCAGGTTATCGAGGCGTCCGGGCTCTCGCCCGGCGGCGCTGAAGGTGCTGTCCTGTGGCTGGCCAAGTTCGGCCTTGTGCGGATCACGGTGTGAGGGCGGGCGCATGATCATCCTCAACGCAGGTGTTCCCCGCTCCGGCACCGTTCTGGTCAACGCAATCCTGCGCCAGCTCTTCGAGCGTAACGGAATCCGGATCGGGCAGTCCAACCCGCACGGCAAACAGTTGCCGATGTTGATCCGGCGCCTTCAACACGCCGGGCACGACCGGCACAAGACGATCCTGGTGCATACGCACACCTGGAATGCCGAGACCGCAGCACTCGTGGTGGGCTCTTCGTACATCACCGGTTTCATCAATTTCCGCGATCCGCGCGATGTCTGCGTCTCTTTAATGAAGTTGCACGACCACGACTTCGATGCCGCTGCCCAGATGGTCGAGACCAACTTCAAGATCTTCGAGCAGGCCAGCCATGCCGCGTGCATGATGGTGATCCCCTACGAATTGCTGATCGCCGACCGGCCAGGTCACATCTTTCAGATCGCCCGGCGGCTGGGCCTGTGGCCTGGGCTGGACGAGGTCGCCGAGATTGACGCTGCCACTTCGGTCGACGCGCACAAAGCCGTCATGGACAAGGTGAACTCTGGCGAGATGGACGGTCTGACCCGCCGCCAGAACACCAACCGGGTCATGACCGAGGATTCCCGGACGCTGATCAATGACCGGCATATCCAAAGCGGTGCCAAGGGCAGGTGGCGCGATGAACTGACCGAAGCCCAGCAAAACGCCGCGAACGAGCGCTTCCATGGTATTCTCACGCGGTACGGATACGAAATCTAAGGATACGACGGATGCACCAGGCCATCGATGAGTTGGCCCATCGGGTCACGGCTTTGCTGATTGTGAAGGCGCGTGAGCTTGGCCTGTCCCAGGAGCAGATCGTCTCGATCCGTCCGATGGCCGAGGTCGAACCGCATGCCGTTCCGGCCCTGGGAGAGATCTGTGGCCCGCTTCCCCCGGCCTGTCCGGCAACGGACGCGGTTTGCCGCGCGGTTCAGCGCGCCGCACCGTACCTGTGCTGGCGGCGCACGTACTCCGAAGCGGACGGTTTTCCCGCAGCCTTTCTAACCCGTTACGGCTGGTTCGATTTGGCTGGACCCGACGGACCTTATGGCGCCGACGGGTTGCGGATCATGATCGGATATTGGGGCGACGGCTTGTTCTACCCGGATCACAGCCACGAGCAGGAAGAACACTATCTGGTGCTGGCCGGATCGGCGTGGTTCCGGCTTGGGGATGAACCGCTGCGCCGTGTCGATGCGGGCGAGGTCTTTCACACGCCGCCCGGAACCGTTCATGCAGCCGAGATGCGGGACGAGCCTCTGATGGCACTGGCGATTTGGCGCGCCCAGGATCTGACGGTGCGCGTTCACCTGACGGACAGCGATCGCAGTGTCGAAATTGGCTAGTCGGTTTTTTGCCCGAGCTTGCCGGGCCAGGGGTTTGCCCACGTGAACATCGACCTGAACAAAGTTTATCCACGTTGATACCCATCTCCTGCGCTCGGCCAAGGTGGATATTTTGTTCACCTCACACGCTGCCGGTTTCGATCAAGGACACCCGCTTGTCAGGGTCGCCCATGCGTGACACTCTCTGAAGATGTTGCGCGCGACCGTTCTGTCCCTCCTGCTGTTAGTCCCGGAGGCCTCCAGGGCCGATGACTACGCGCCCGGGGAAAAGCTGACCCTGTTCCATTGCGGCCGCTGTCACGTAATCAACGAGCGCAACAAATACGGCAGCATCGGGTCGACGCCGTCCTTTGGCGCGCTCAGGACGCTCGACGACTGGGAGGTCCGGTTCGACGCATTCTACACGCTGGCACCGCACCCGGCTTTCACGCAGATCGAAGGGGTAACGGATCCGTTCCCGATCAACCGCCCCTCGCCGATCCATCCGATGGAGATGACGCTGGAGGACATCCAGATCATCAAGGCATTTGCCGAAACGATCCCGCCCAAGGATCTGGGAGCCGAAGTCCGCTAACCGCGTGTCGGGCGATCAGCCGTCCAGCGCTGTAAACTCGATCCTGCGATTGCGCTGCTTGTTCTGTGTCGAGGTGTTCGGAAACGCGGGCTGGCTTTCGCCGTGACCAACGCTGGAAATTCGACCGTACTCAATGCCGTTCTGGATCAGATAAGCCGTGACCGCCCCGGCGCGTGC
Source organism: Paracoccaceae bacterium (assembly GCA_050043005.1). Taxonomy (GTDB): domain Bacteria; phylum Pseudomonadota; class Alphaproteobacteria; order Rhodobacterales; family Rhodobacteraceae; genus Thermohalobaculum. Next base: position 15,078 of record JBHJIZ010000087.1, on the reverse strand, counting down.
CTCGGACAGCCTTTGATTGGTGGAGGCGTCGCCATCTGAGTCCGTGTGGCCCGCGACCTCGATCTTCATGCCGGGGCAGCGGCGCACGATGTCGAGAACGTTGCTGAGCAGCGGCAGGCTTTCAGAGTCAAGCTCGGCGCTTCCGGATCGGAAAAAGATGTTCCCCGTCCGCGACAGGATCTCGAAGCGCCCGACGCAGGCCGCCGTATCGAAATTGCCGGTCGTCTCGAGCGCGACAGGCGTCACCGATGACGTGCTCGAGGAGCTGATCTGGGAGGTCACGGTCTCGGACGCAGCGGCAGTCGCGATGCCGTCGCGCAGGAAAACAAAGTCGAAGCTCAGGGTGGCAATGGGCACGATCGTGACATTCGCGGCTTCTTGAAGCTTCTGAAGCCCCTCGGACAGTCCAAAATCGGAGACGGCCAGAATGATCGGGTTCGTGGTTGTAACCGCGACACGGTTCTCGTCCAACAATGTCACCATGATCCGGTCGGTGCGGTCGGCTCGGACGCCGTGCAGATCGATCGAATAATTCAGATCCACAGCCCTGCGTTGACCTGGCTGCAAGCCGGCAACCATGCCCGGCGTCAGCCGGGTTTCGATCACGGCTTCCGGATACTTGAAGGTTTCAAAAAACAGGAAGCGCATCCGGACGTTTCTGAGATCGATCTTTGTGTCAATCGAGTCCAGCAGGACCTTGACCGTGGCTGAACCGTCGCTGGCGATCGCTCCCCCAAATGTCGCAAACTGGCTGCTTTCGGCGATCACCTGCTTCTTGATCGACAGCACCCGGATCTCGGATGCGTCCGTGTCGATCGTCCAGCCCGGTGCGAACGGATTTGATGCCTGAGAATTTGCGACCGCGCCGGAGCAAAGTGCGAACAACGCGGCGAACATCACGGTCGTCGCGAACTGCCGGAGTTTCGTGATCATTTGAACTTCTCCGTCGCTGTTACCCGTTTTCTAACCGGGTCATGGTCGAATAACCCGGCAGCGCGCCTCATTGTGGCCAATCAGAGGTCCCTTGCCAAGCGTACTGGGTTCGTCTTGGATGTCGCGTGAGTACAGGGAGCAACCTGACACATGAACATTGTCCGCGCGTTAATCACAAAGCTAGCGCTTATGCTCTGCGCTATCGCGACGACGGGCTGGGCAGAAGACCGTGTTGCGCTCGTGATCGGAAACGGAGCTTATCGTACGATCACGCCGCTCGACAATCCGGTCAATGACGCCGTGTTGATGGCGTCTCAGCTGGAGTTGGCCGGCTTTGAAGTGATCCAGGCTGTCGACACCGATCAGGCAACGATGAAGCGTTCGATTGCGGCGTTCGGACGACGGTTGCGGAACCTGGGGCCCGAGGCAACCGGCCTGTTCTATTATGCAGGGCATGGGATCCAGTCCTTCGGAGCCAACTATCTGCTGCCGGTGGATACCGAGCTTTCGGACGCAGCCGATCTGCCGCTTGTCGGCGTGGATGCGCAGTCGGTCCTGCAACAGATGCATTCGGCCCGGAACCGCACCAATATTGTCATCCTGGACGCCTGCCGGAACAACCCGTTCGAGCAGATCCGGGAGTTTACCGACAACGGTCTGGCCGAGATGCGCGCGCCGACCGGAACCTTCTTGTCCTACGCGACCGAGCCGGGCGGCGTCGCCCTGGATGGGCTTGACGGCAACAGTCCTTTCACACAAGCGCTGGCCAAAAAGCTGATCGAACCCGGTCTGGCAATCGAACAGGTCTTCAAGCAGGTCAGGGTTTCGGTGCTCGAGGTGACAAAGGGACGTCAAACGCCCTGGGATACGTCTTCGCTGACGGCGGATTTTCAGTTCGTTGCTCTGCCGGAACCCGAACGCCCCGATGAGGCGGCATTGATTGGGGTCGCTCAGAGCGCGGGGTCGGTCGAAGCCTATCTCGAGTATCTGCGCTACTATCCGGACGGCGCGTTTGCCGAACTTGCTCGGGTCGAGATCGCGGCATTGTCGCAAACCAAGGCGCCTGCGCCTGAACCGCCGTCGGATGGCGCCGTCACATTCTCGGCGCAGTTGCCGAGCGATGATCCCGTACTGGCGGGAAAATCGATCGAAGACCTGATTGCATCCACGCCGCTTTTTTCTCCGATCGAGGGACTGCCAGAGCAGCTTTGGAAAGACCAACCCTGTGCGAACTGTCATCAGTGGACACGGGATGATCTGTGTGTGCAGGCCAACGTCTACGCCAGTGCCGACGGGACGCGTTCGCTTTCTGGCGAACACCCGTTGGGGACGGCATTCAAGCGTGCGCTCAGCGACTGGGCTCGGAACGACTGCCGCTGACAAAGCCTGCGACGGATCGGATGCAGCATGGACGGTTCGGTCGCCTTGATCCGGGTGTCCTCAAGACCGCTCTGACGACACCAATTCCCCCTTTCCCGGCGTGAAACCTCTGTTAAGACTTGTGCTGGAGGCAGGAGGGGACAGCCGCTGACATGAGCGCGACCGAAGTTCTACGGGTCGAGAACCTCGTCAAGCATTATGGCGGCGTCCAGGCCGTGCGGGGCGTGTCCTTCACGGTGCCCGAAGCCAGTATCACCGGCCTGATCGGCCCAAACGGTGCAGGCAAAACCACAACCTTCAACTGCATTGCGGGCGCGGAAAGACCCACGGACGGAAAGGTCTATCTCTACGGAGACGAGATCACCGGGATGCCGACGCACAAGCTGTATGATCTGGCGTTGTTGCGGACGTTCCAGCTCAGCCAGGAATACCGCAAGCTGACAGCGCGCGAGAACCTCATGGCTGCGGCGCCTGAGCAAGCGGGTGAAAGCATCTTCGCGAACTGGCTTGCCGCGGCGAAGGTCCGGGCGCGTGAAGCCGAGGTTCTGGATCGTGCCCGCGATACGCTGGAGTTCCTCGGCCTCACGCATGTTGCAATGGAATTGGCGGGGAACCTTTCCGGCGGCCAGAAGAAGCTGCTGGAGCTGGGCCGCACGATGATGACCGATGCCAAGCTCGTTCTGCTGGATGAGCCTGGCGCGGGCGTGAACCCGACACTGATGCTGAAAGTGATCGAGATGATCCGCCGCCTGAACGACGAGCGCGGCTATACGTTCTGCATCATCGAACATGACATGGATCTTGTCGCCGACCTTTGCCAGCATGTCATTGTGCTGGCGGAAGGCCAGATCCTGACCGAAGGCAAGATGGCCGAGGTGCGCGAGAACCAGCAGGTGATCGACGCCTATTTCGGGGGCGAACTGGCTTGAGCCGCGTTCTCGATATCGCCGACCTGCACGCCGGTTATGGCGAGACCGAGATCCTTCACGGGCTCAACATTCATGTCGACCCCGGCGAGATTGTCGTCGTCGTCGGCCCAAACGGTGCGGGCAAGTCGACCGCGATGAAAGCGGTGTTGGGGCTGTTGAATATCACGTCAGGCAAAATCTCGTTGGAAGGGACCGAGATCACCGACACGCCGCCGACCGAGGTCGTCACCAAGGGCGTCTCCTACGTACCGCAAACACACAATGTGTTTGTTTCGCTGACGGTGCGTGAAAATCTTGAGATGGGCGCATGGACCCGGCCCAAGGGGATGGAGCAGCGGCTTGACGAGATGTATGCGCTGTTTCCGGATCTGGCTGAGAAACGTGCTCAACCCGCGGGCTCGCTGTCTGGCGGGCAGCGCCAGATGGTTGCCATGGCAAAAGCGCTTATGGTCGATCCGCACATCCTGTTCGTGGACGAGCCGACGGCGGGGCTGTCGCCCAAGTATCGCGGTCAGATCTTCGAGACCATCCAACGGATCAATGCCACGGGTGTGCCAGTCTTGATGGTTGAACAGAACGCCAAGCAGGCGCTGGGTGTCGCGCATCGCGGCTATGTCTTGGTGGATGGTCAGAACCGCCATACCGGGACCGGCGCCGAGTTGATCTCCGACCCGGAGGTCGCGCGGATGTTCCTGGGCGCGCGGGCCGAGACATGAGGATTTTACGCCACTGCGTGTCGTCCGGGTGGTGGGCTTGGAGCCCAAACTACGCATGCGGCTGGTGCATGGTCGGTATCGAATGCACCGAGCGGACGGAGACCGTCTGAATGTGGGAGTTCATCAACTTCTACCTGATGCCGGGCGTTGTGCTGGGCTGCATATACGCGCTTGGCGCCATCGGGATCTCGTTGACGTTCGGCATCCTGAGGTTTTCGAACTTCGCCCATGGCGACACGATGACCTTCGGCGTCTACGTCACCCTCTCGCTGGTGCTGGTGTCGGGTCTGCATCCGTTGATCGTTGCCCCGATCGCCATGGCAGCGACATCGGTCATGGCCATCGGTATCGACAAGCTGTTCTACAAGCCGTTCAGAAACTCGCCGACGATCATGCTCGTCATCGCCAGTTTCGGATTGATGCTGATGATCCGATCGGTCGTTCAGTTCTTCTGGGGCGTCCAGCTTCAGCCGATGGTCAAGGGCATCCAGATGCCGATGCAGGACCTCAAACCAATCTTGCTGCCGATGAAGCATGTGCTGATCATCGGCGGTACGGTGATCCTGATGCTCGCCGTCCACTTCCTGCTGACGCGCACGCGGATCGGCAAGGCGATGCGCGCGGTTTCGGACAGCCCGGAATTGGCGCGCGTGACCGGGATCGACACGGAAAAGGTGATCCGGATGACCTGGATCGTCGGATCCTGCCTCGCGGTCGCGGCTGGGGTGTTTCTAGCCATCGATACCCATGTCGAGACGATGATGGGTTTCAAGCTGCTGCTGCCGATGTTCGCCGCCGCGATCCTGGGCGGGATCGGCAAACCTTACGGCGCTGTCGCCGGAGGGCTGGTGATCGGCATCGCCGAGGAACTCTCTGCCTTCCCCTGGATCGCCGCCACCGGGCTGTGCGAAGGCCGAACCTTCACAATTTCTACGCTGGAAATCATCAGCAATTGCAACGCGCCGCTCTTGAATCCCGGATACAAAGCGGGTGTGGCCTTTGCGATCATGGTCGCCATGTTGATCTGGCGCCCGCAAGGCCTCTTCCGGGGGAGGCAATTCTGATGCAACAGTTTACACATGCAACCGGTCTGACAGCTTGGTCTTTGACGGCGGCGCTGTCGCTGAGCGGCTGCGAGACGCCAGACATCTACAACGAAGAGCCGCCGATCGGCGCGATGAAGGTTGGTGAGGTCATCCTGGTCGACGACAACTCGTGCCCAGTCGGACAGATCAAAGAGGTGCACGCCGGTAACCGGCGGCTTGCCAAGCCACGCGAACGACGATGTATAGATTGGTGATGGAAGCGGCCTGACGGCAAAGGGCCGCGAGAGAAGGACCATAATGGACGCCTTGTACGGATACGGGATCTACATCCTGACACTGGCTTCGATGGGCGGGATCTATGCCATTCTGGTTCTGGGCCTGAACATCCAGTGGGGCTTCACCGGTCTCTTCAACGCGGGCGTCGCCGGGTTCATAGCGGTCGGCGCATATACTCAGGCTCTTCTGACAACGCCGGTGTCGGCGCGTCACATCGGTGGGATCGAGCTGCCGATCCCACTGGCCATGGTGCTGGCGATGATTATCTCGGCGATTGTCGCCTATTTCATCGCCCGCATCTGCGTGCGCTTGCGCTCGGACTACCTGGCGATCGCGACGATTGGCATCGCCGAGATTCTGCGCCTGATCTTCAAGAACGAGCTTTGGGCGACCAACGGACCGCGCGGTGTCAGTCAGCTCCCGAAGGCTTTCGAGTCCCTGCCGCCACCCTGGAACATCGTCGCCTTCCTGATCATGGTGTTGGCCATCGTCGCGGTGATCTACGTGTTGATGGAGCGCGCACGTCTTTCCCCTTGGGGCCGGGTGATGACGGCGATCCGCGAAAACGAACAGGCCTCGGCTGCGGCAGGCAAGGATGTCGAACGCTTCCGCGTCGAGAGCTTCGTCATCGGCGCCGCCTTGATGGGTCTGGGTGGTGCGCTGTTGGCACAGTATCTTAAGCAGATCGACCCGCAGGTTTCTGATCCGCTCACCGCCACGTTCCTGGTCTGGGTGATGCTGATCGCAGGCGGCTCGGCGAACAACAAGGGCGCAATCCTTGGCGCATTTCTGCTCTGGACCGTCTGGTCTGCGACACAGATCCTGTCGGGCTTCCTGCCGAACGAGATCGTTGTGTTCGGCTTTGAAATCGGGAATCTTCAAGTACGATCTGCCTATGTCAGGATTTTCCTGATCGGGCTGATCCTGCAATTCATCCTGCAGCAGCGCCCCGAAGGCCTGCTGCCGGAGCAGCGGCCCGCCCCGGTTGGGATGGGCAAACCTCAGGGAGAGAGAGCATGAAAAAGCTTCTAACAGCGGTCGCGGCCTCGGCGCTGATGACCGCACCGGCTTTGGCCGATGACATCAAGATCGGCTCGGTCGCTGGCATCACCGGACCGATCGCCGAACTGGTGGCACCGATCATGGATGGCCGCGCGCTGGCGGCAGAACACATCAACGGCGCTGGCGGCCTGCTGGACGGCAGTCAGATGGTCATGGTGCCGGCAGACAGCCAATGCGATCCAAAGGCCGGCGTCGATGCAGGCAACAAAGTGGTCAATGTGGATCAGGTCGTGGCGATCATCGGTGCGTCCTGTTCGGGTGCAACCAACGGCATGGTGCAGTCAGTGACGATCCCGGCGGGTATTCCGTCGATCTCGGACTCCGCGACAGCACCTTCGATTTCGGATCTGGATGACAAGGGTCTGGTATTCCGCACTGCACCCTCCGACGCCTACCAGGGTGCTGCCTTGGCGCAGTATGCCTATGATCAGGGCTTCCGCTCGCTGGCGATGACTTATGCCAACGATGATTACAATGCGGGCATCGCGACGGTCTTCGCTCAGGTGTTCGAGCAGATCGGCGGCATGATCACCGCCAACCAGGTGCACGAGCCGAACAAGGCTTCCTACCGCGCCGAGGTCGCCACGATGGCAGGCGGCGGCGAGGCTGATGGCCTCGCGCTCTTCGCCTACTATGGCGGGTCCGGCATTACGATCATCAAAAACTCGTTGGAGACCGGCAGCTTCGGCAAGTTCGTCGGGGCCGATGGCATGTTCGACCAGTCCGTGATCGACCAGATCGGCGCCGATACGCTGCGTGGCAACATCTGGCTGACCCAGTCGGCATCGGATCCGGACTCGGCCAGCTACAAATCGTTCGCCGAGGCATATGCGGCAACCGGCAACGATCCGCAGGCGCCCTATGCGGCGCATGGATATGACGCGACCTTCATGATGGCGATGGCGATTGAGAAGGCCGGTTCGTCCGATTCCGCAGCCATCGCCAAGGCGCTGATGGAAATAAACGATCCTTCAGGTGTCGAGATCGGAGTCGGTCAATGGGCCGAAGCGAAAGCCGCGATCGCCGAAGGCAAGGCGGTGAACTACACTGGTGCAACCGGTTCGGTTGACTTTGATGCAAACGGCGATGTGCCTGGCTTCTACGGCGTGAATACCGTGAGCGCGGACGGTACCTGGGAGACGACGCTGCTGAAGTAAGGCACGGATCGGCGACACGCTCATCCTGTAAAGCTCTCGTAGGGTGCGCATTGCGCACCCTACATTTCGTTCCGGAGACAGCCATGAAGAAGATCATCATCGACACCGATCCAGGCATCGACGATGCCATGGCGATTCACCTGGCCTTTGCGCATCCGGACCTCGAGGTCGTCGGCCTGACCAGTATCTTCGGAAACGTCCATGTCCCCATCGCCACGCGGAACGCTCTGGCACTTGCCGAAATGGCGGGGTCGGACTGTCCCGTGGCCGAAGGTGCGGAGACGCCGCTGGTTCAGCCACAACACCCACCTGGTTATTTCGTTCATGGCGATGACGGCTTCGGCAATTCCGGCGTGATCGAACCCAAAGGCGGCAAGGATCCGCGCGGTGCAGCGCAGTTTATCGTCGATTCGATCAACGCCCATCCAGGTGAGATCACGCTCTGCCCGATCGGTCCATTGACCAACATTGCGCTTGCCCTGCGACTTGATCCCTCGATCGCATCAAAGACCGCTGGCGTTGTTGTTATGGGTGGCGCGGTCGAGACGCCTGGAAATGTCACCGAATATGCCGAAGCAAACATCTGGCACGCCCCCCATGCCGCCGCCGAGGTCTTCGCCACCGACTGGCCCATGACCCTGATCGGGCTCGACGTGACGGAGGTGGTTCGCTGCACGCCGGAAGATTTCGATGCGTTGGAGGCCACCTCTCCCAGAATCGGAAGCTTCCTCAACCGTGCCGTCCAATTCTACTTCGAATGGCACAGAACCAAGCCGCATTACGCCCATGGGCCGTTCGAGGGTTGCTTCATGCACGATCCCTCGGCCGTGCTGGCGATCACCAATCCGGAGTTCTTCACTTTCCGCGAAACCCCGATCGTTGTGGAAACCGATGGTGAGAGGATCGGTCAAACCGCACGTGCATCTCAAGGTGTTCCGGTCAAGGTCGCGCTGGAGGTCGATGCGCAAGCCGTTCGTGCAGCTTTTCTGAAGTTCACGTCCCAGGCTGATTCACAACGCGGTTAGGGCAGATCAGCCGCTCGTTGCAAAGAGCGCGCGCACCTTGTCCATGTCTCGGGCATGCTCGGTCAGGTGTTCTGCATCCCACTCGCTTTGGTGTGCGTCGAAGAAATCCCCACCGTAGACGTGCAGAGCACCGGTCAGTTTCATAATCGGGTTTGTCACCGAGTGGATTATGTCGCGGCCCAAAGGCGAAGACTGCCCGGTCCCCAAGGCCTTGGCGCCCGCCGCCTCGATCCGACCTTCGGGGTCGTCCTTGATCCGGCGCCAGAAGATGTTGTCCTCGCGCCCGCCATAGATGCCGATTACGGCCCACATGTCGTGATTGTGCGGCGTGATCGTCATACCGGGCCGCCAGACGACATTGATGACGGTCAGCTCCGGCGAACGATAGACTGGAAAGACACCGCCCTCGGTTGGCTCACCGATCTCGCGAAGCATCGCGTCAGGATTGCTCGCCGCGCGGGCCATCAGATCGGCGACACCTTTGTGCGAAGGATCTTCACGAACTGCCGTCGCGCAGTCTTCGATGAAATTTCCCAGTTCAAACATCTCTCACCCCCGTCCGGCGCCCCATGCCTTGCCGCCGCCGCTGAATAGGGTAACACTTCGCCAATGGCTTCTGAAGGGACGAACCCATGTTCGACATCCAGACCGTCTCCTACACCAGTCCGGACGCGCCAGCCGCGTTTACACGCTCTCTGCGCGAGACCGGATTTGCCGTGCTTCGAGATCATCCGGTAACGCCCGAGCGTATTCAGGCCGCCTATGACGCCTGGGGCGGGTTCTTCAACTCGGACAACAAGCATGACTATCTGGTCGATCCGGAAACACAGGACGGTTTCTTCCCGTTCAAGTCCGAGAACGCCAAGGGTGCCAAAGCCAAGGACTTGAAGGAATTTTACCACGTCTACCCGGAAGGCCGTGTGCCGCCGTCCATCGAAGATCTGACCCGCAAGCTTTACGCTGATCTGGTCGATATCGGAGCAACCCTGTTGCAGTGGGTGCAGGACCACGCCCCCGATGACGTGCGATCGAAATTCTCCGAGGCGTTGCCGCAGATGCTGGCAGGCTCGAAGCAAAACCTCCTGCGCGTGCTGCATTACCCGCCGATGGAACAAGCCCCTGAACCTGGTGCCGTCCGTGCCGCCGCGCACGGCGATATCAACCTGATCACAGTGCTGGTGGCGGGCTCTGCTCCCGGTTTGGAGGCTCAAGACACTGCGGGCAATTGGCACGCCGTTCCCTGCGATCCCGGCATGATCGCGATCAACTGCGGCGACATGCTGGAGATGGCCTCGGGCGGCTACTTCCCCTCGACCATTCACCGGGTTGTGAACCCGGAGAAGACCCAGACCGGTGCGCGCTTCTCGATGCCGATGTTCCTGCACCCGCGACCGGAGGTTCTGCTGAAACCGGACACCACTGCGGACGATTTCCTACAGCAGCGCCTACGTGAGATTGGTTTGAAGGGCTGATAAAACCCATGATCCGAGTGCCGCTTCACGGAACTTGGATCCTGTTCCTAACCTTGCTCACCCAGCTTGGCGGCATTGCATGGATCATCGCATTGTTCTTCCGGCGACGGTTCCTCGTTTTTGCACTCGCCTATGCAGCACTGTGCGCATCAGCGTTCTGGGTTGCTCCATTCACAGGTCGCGTGCCGCTTCCCTGCACGGGCGAGAACTTACGAATGCAGTCGTGGATCTATTGCGCAATGAACCGTCACTACGTCGTCCCGGAACTGGCTGAGGTGCTGGAAGACACGGCGGGCAAGGCCGCCGACCGGCAGCCCGGAACGGTCACGTTGGTGCTCGACGCCAACTTTCCGTTTATCGATGGGTTCCCGTTGTTGCCCCACCTATCCCACGACGATGGGCGCAAGGTGGACTTGGCCTTTCACTACGCTGGTGCCGACGGGACTTATCTCCCGGGTGAAACGCGTTCGCCCATCGGCTATTTTGCCTTCGAGCACGGGCCGACTGAATGCCCGGACCAGGCGTTGACATTGCGCTGGAATCTCGCCTGGCTTCAATCCAGTTTCCGGGACCTGCCGCCTGACGTCGAACGGATGAGAATGGCGATGGCGCTGCTGAGTGGCGATCGCCGCGTCGGAAAGATCTTTATCGAGCCGCATCTAGTCCGATCATGGGGCGTCGGGCATCCAAAAGTTCGTTTCCAGGGTTGCCGGGCCGCGCGTCACGATGACCACATCCATATCCAGTTGTGAGCAGGCGTCGCGCTGCATCTTGTGTTCATCGTTTGCCTTTCCGTAACGATGGATGCGCATTTTTGGATTAACTGTTTCATCCGCCTATGGTTAACCTGCATCCAGACATTCCGCAGGGAGACCGAACATGCTCAAGACCCTCCTCGGCGCGGCCGCAGCCGCTCTGATCGCAACAACAGCCTTCGCCGCAGACTTCAAACCCGCTGTCGTCTTCGACATGGGCGGCAAGTTCGACAAGAGCTTCAACGAAGGCGTCTGGAACGGCGTCAAGAAGTTCATGGACGAGACCGGCGTCGAGGTCATGGAGTTCGAAGTCACGAACGAGACCCAGCGCGAGCAAGCCATGCGCCGGATGGTACAGCGCGGCGCGACCCTTGTGCTTGGTGTCGGCTTTGCGCAGGCCGACGCGATTGCCGCCGTTGCCGCTGACAATCCGGACGTTCAGTTTTCGATCATCGATGTCTCTTGGTTGGATGCGCCGAACCTGCGCCAATATGCGTTCAAGGAGCACGAAGGCTCCTACATGGTCGGCGTTGCAGCGGCCCTGGCATCGAAGACCGGCAAGGTCGGCTTCGTCGGCGGCATGGACATCCCGCTGATCCGCAAGTTCGCTTGCGGCTACGTGCAGGGTGTCAAGTCGGTTGGCGCTGACATCGAGGTCTTCCAAAACATGACCGGCACCACGCCGCGCGCTTGGAACGATCCGGCCAAGGGGTCTGAACTGACGCAGGGCCAGATCGATCGCGGCGCTGACGTTGTCTACCACGCCGCAGGTGGCACGGGCGCTGGCGTGATCCAGGCTGCGGCTGATGCGGGCAAGCTCGCTATCGGTGTCGACTCGAACCAGAACGGAATGGCACCGGGTTCGGTCCTGACCTCGATGCTGAAGCGCGTCGACGTCGCGGCCTACGAGACGATGAAGGACGCAGCCGACGGCAACTTCACCGCAGGCGTCAAGATCCTGGGCGCGGCCGAAGGCGGGGTTGACTGGGCGCTTGATGATAACAACGCGGAACTGGTTGATGATGCCATGAAAACTGCGGTCGAGGCCGCACGTGCCGGCATCGTCTCGGGCGATATCCAGGTCCATGACTACTTCTCGGATAACGCTTGCCCGGTTTCGTAAAGGCAGCGCCGTTCAAACCTAGCCTCCTCCGAAAAGGAGGGGGCCACGGATCGGCGAAGCTAGTTACGATACGACAAAAAGCGGAACGCAGCATGCCGAGTGACGACATTGACGATCGCGAACTGCTTCTAAAGATGATGGCTTGCGTGCTGATCGACATCCGATCGTTTGCGTACGAAGAGAAGCAAATGCGGCTCTTTCACTTGGCCGACTGCATCCACAACGCACCGAATGCAATCGCGTCCGCGTGGTGTGACGGCAACGAGCCGGACTACGGCGCCATCCTTTTGGACATCGAGCGGCGGTTCCAGCGCAAGGGAAGTGATCGGTTCTCGGAACTGAAGTCACAAATTGAGGCACGGACTTAATGCCTTCTGCTGTCCACCTCTCCGCCATTTCGAAAGCCTTCGGGCCGGTGCAGGCGAATGACTCGATTGATCTCGAGGTCGCGAAAGGATCGATCCACGGGATCATCGGAGAGAACGGAGCGGGCAAGTCGACGCTGGTTTCGATCCTCTACGGGTTCTACACCGCTGATAGCGGCAGCATCGAGATCGACGGAACCACGGCCATGATCGATGGTCCGTCAGATGCCATCGCCCGGGGCATCGGCATGGTGCATCAGCATTTCATGCTGGTCCCGACCTTCACGGTGCTGGAGAACGTCATGCTCGGCTCGGAGGGTGGGTCGATGCTGCGCGCCGGTGCGGGGGCCATGCGGGCGGAGCTTTTGCGGCTCGAAGAGCAATACGGCCTGCAGGTCGATCCCGATGCGTTGGTCGGCGACCTTCCTGTCGGCCTGCAACAGAGGGTCGAGATCCTGAAAGCACTTCTGCGTGGCGCGCGCATCCTGATCCTGGATGAGCCGACCGGTGTGCTGACGCCAGATGAGACCGACCGTCTGTTCGACATCTTGCGATCGTTGCGCGATGCTGGGACGACGATCCTGCTGATCACTCACAAGCTTCGCGAGATCATGGAGGTCTGCGACGCGGTCTCGGTCATGCGGCGCGGCAGGATGGTCGGGCACCGCGTACCATCCGAAAGCAGCCGCGAGGATCTGGCCGAACTGATGGTCGGCCGAAAGGTGTTGCTCGAGGCTCATCGGAGTGACGTCGCAACAGGCGATGTCGCGCTGAAGGCCGACGCGTTGAGCTGGCGCGATGCGCTTGGCGCTCCGCGCCTGACCGACGTTTCGCTGGAGTTGCATGCGGGCGAGATCCTCGGTGTTGCCGGGGTGTCGGGGAATGGTCAGTCCGAACTGCTGGAAGTGCTTTCGGGGATCGAGCCCGTGCAAGTTGGCACGATCGATCTGATGGGCCACCGGATTGACCGCGCGCATCCCTGCCGTCCAGCGCAGATGCGGGAATTCGGTCTGGCGCACGTGCCCGAAGACCGGCATCGGCGCGGCTTGATCCTGCCCTTTGAAGCACGCGAGAACGCGGTGCTGGGCTATCACGATGGACCGCAAGCCGGGCAAGGCCGGTTCACGGATCCAAAGGCCATGCAGGCGTTGACCGAAACCCTGATGGGGCGCTTCGATGTTCGTCCGCCCGATCCGCGTCTGGCGGCCAAGGGTTTCTCCGGCGGCAACCAGCAGAAGATCGTGATCGCGCGAGAGATCGAGTCATCTCCGAAGGTGCTGCTGATCGGCCAGCCGACGCGCGGGGTCGACATCGGCGCGATCGAGTTCATTCACAGCCAGATCGTTGCGCTGAAGGAACAAGGATGCGCAATTTTGCTGGTTTCGGTCGAACTGGACGAGATCCTAGCGCTCAGCGACCGGATCTTGGTGATGAATGCGGGCCGGGTCGTCGGCACGGTGCCGCGGGACGACGCTGATCATCGAACGCTTGGCCTGATGATGGCGGGCGAGGCGGCGGCATGATCGCGCACGAAGTGCCCATTGCTGGTCCGGCAGCCGAGTTTGCCAGCCGACTGTCCGCGCAGCTTCCCGAGATAAGAACCGAACGGCTCCGCCTGCGCGCTACGACACTCGACGATTTCGCCGTTTGGGCCGATATCTTCTGCGGATCGGCGGGGCCTTTCCTCGGCGGACCATTCACCCGCGACGAAGCCTTCACCGAATTCTGCGCCGGTACCGGCATGTGGTTGTTGCGTGGGCATGGGCCGTGGGCGGTCGAGGATCTCTCCGGCGGCGTACTCGGCTTTGTCCTGATCGGGTTCGAAGCCGGAGATCAGGAACCGGAACTCGGCTTCCTTTTCGCGGATGCCGCGCAGGGCCGCGGTTATGCCGAGGAAGCCGCGATCGCCGCCCGCGATCATGCGCTCCAGACATTGAAAATGCCAAGCCTGGTCAGCTACACCGACCCTGCGAACGGCCGGGCGAACCGGCTGGTCGAACGCCTCGGCGCCGTTCGCGAGGCCGATCTGGGCGGTGCCCATGTCTGGCGCCATGCGGGGGCGCAGGTATGAATCCGTTGCCCCGATGGGCCGAGATCGGGCTGATCCCGTTGATCAATCTGACGCTGGCATTGCTGGTGTCGGGCGTTGTTATCGCACTGATTGGAGAGGACCCGATCCGGGCGCTCAACGTCATGATCCAGGGTGCCTTCGTCTATCCCGGCTCATTGGGGTACACGCTCTATTACACGACCAACTTCATGTTCACGGGGCTCGCCGTCGCCGTCGCCTTCCACGCGATGTTGTTCAACATCGGCGGCGAGGGGCAGGCGATGCTCGGCGGTCTGGGCGTCGCGCTGGTTTGCATCGCACTGGATCCGTTCCTGCCCGGGTTCCTAGTGATTCTTACGGCAATTGGCGGGGCGGCGCTGTTTGGCGCCGCCTGGGCCTTCATTCCCGGCTGGCTACAGGCCTATCGCGGCAGCCACATCGTCATCACGACGATCATGTTCAACTTCATCGCATCGGGCGTGATGGTCTGGCTGCTGTCCGGTGTCATGATGAGTTCCGGCCAGGGTTCGCCGCAGACCCGGCAATTCGCGCCCGAGGCGTTGATGCCAAAGATCCATGACATTCTGGGTGCCGTTGGGATCAAGACTGCGAACTCTCCGCTGAACCTGTCCTTCTTGCTGGCGCTGTTGGCGTGTGTCGGCGTCTTGTTCCTCATCTGGCGCACGAAGAAAGGATATGACCTGCGCGCCATGGGTCACTCCGCGCCCGCCGCTGCCTATGCCGGTATTCCGGTAAAGCGGATGATCGTGGTCGCCATGGCGATCTCTG
>JBHJIZ010000086.1:0-11275 GCA_050043005.1 Paracoccaceae bacterium | reverse complement strand
CGCGGCTTTTTTTGAGGAGAGGCGCGGAAGGGCATCCGGGCCGGTTCGGGCTGTATGATCTGGGCGCCGGTGCGCTGACGTTCTTCGGGCTCGGCTTTGCGATGGTCGGTACGGTGGCACTGGTCAAGGCGTTCGACGGGCCAGTATTGATCGATCTGGGCGTGTTGCTTGGTTCAGCCGGAACACCGAACGCGATCCTGACCGATCCGCACGCCTATTGGTGGCTCTACGTCACCTTCCTGTCGACCCTGCTGCCGACGGTGCTGCACGGTGTGATCGCGACCTTTGCCTTTGTCGCCATGTGGCCGGAGAAGCTGCGAACGTGGATCGCGGCGGGCCTCAGTTCTGGCACGGCCCTCCACGGCCGCCCGGCCTGCCTGACGCTATGCATCCTGATCGCGCAGTCGGTCGCGGTGCCGTGCTCGATTCTCTGGTGCGGTGGTGGGTTCCTGTTCCGCCACTACCCGGTGATCGGTGAGACCCTGATCGGCGTGTTCCGATGGTGCGCGGTCCTGACCGGAGCGATCTGAGGGCCAGCCGAAACCGATCAGCCCTGCCAGAGTGCTGTGCCCGGATGGAACTGCGACCAGGCGAACCAGAAAGCCTCGTGACTGCCCAGGTCCGACCCGTCTGCGTCGACGGCCTTGCTGCCCCCGGCGTCGAGTTTCAGCCGGACGTTCTCGAACGCGATCTCCTGCCCCTGGCGCAGGGCCGCGAAGGCCGTGCTGCGCTGGAATGCGACTGGCGTGCCAGAGGCGGTGACAACGCCGATGATATCCTCGTGCACCGACAGGCGCGGGTCGACATCGCCGACCGGGAAGATCGGCCCGTTCGCGTCGCGTCCGTTGCGGAAGTCGAAGTCGCGGCCCAGGGCGAGCCCTTCGACCAGCACGGTCGGCTCAGGGTGCTGCGCCTTCCACGTGCCCCAGTCGGTCGTGACCACGCTGGCTTGCTTGAACTGGACACCCTTCTTCGCCAGCGGTCCCGTCACCGCGTGCCCGAGGAAGGTGTCGAAGATCGAGTGGGTTTCGACGTCATACATCACCTTGTTGGACCGGATCAGCAGACCCGATGTGCGCAGGACGGGCCGCTTCACGCCGTCGGGCACGTCGTCGGTGAAATAGGCCTGTGCAGCACCGCAGAGCGTGCAGTAGGGAATGCCCAGGTGGCGCCCGCCCAGCGTGTCGTTCACCATCTCGCGCACTTCCATGATGCGGCGCGGATAGGCCCGGGCCTCGCCATTCACCTCGACACCGAAGACGATGTCGTCGTCCTTCAGCCACGTCGTCTCTGCCGCCTTGCTGACTGTCGGATTGTCGGCGGCGGGGATGCAATTGCATGGCTCGTGCGTGCGGTCATAGGCACGGTCGTCGATGTTCACGCCGCCCCAGGACACCAGGCGCCAGTCGATCTGCCCTTCGACGAAGATCTTGTCCCAGCCGGACACGAAATGCGTGAAGATCGCGCGCTTGCTGTCGAGATAGCCCGAATAGGACGGAATATCCCACGCGATCAGGTGATTGGTGATGGTGATCCAGCGGTTCTGCGCACCAAGATCAATGGCGAGCAGTTTGGCGGCTGCGTCCGACAGGGCGCCGTAGCGCTCACGTTCCCACGCGAAGCGGATGGCATCGCTGATCAGCCAGACGAGCCGGGGGTCTTTGGACTCCGCGAGCCGGTCCAGCGCCGCTTCCTGATCGCTGCCCCAGCGCGTCTGCGTCATGCCGTCGACCAGCGCGACCTGCACAGCCGTTTGCACCTCGGCCGACAGAGGGCCGTCCGGCACCGCCGGTGGCGTCCCGAACTGTTCGATCACGTAAGGGGAGAGAGGCTTTCGCTCTTCGGCATGTGACGGGCTTTCGAACACCAGCATAAGCGCTGCCACCACGAATATCAGACCATAAAGCCAAAACGGCGTCGTCGATTTGATCATCGGTTCGTTCCCTGTCGTATGTCTTGGCAGACACGACCTGCGTGTCTTGCGATAGCGTGTTCTATCTTTGGCGCGGTGCGTCAGCAGATGTTTTGTGTACGACGATAAAGTCGCCGAAACGCGGTCGCATTGCCAATCACTCCGCCTGAAGATTCGGTGATCCGTTGCGGGGAGCCCCCGGGTTCTGTACGGTCGCACTTGATACGCTTCGCAACCGGTGCCGCCAACAGGCTGTCGATCCGGGCGCGACCTTGACCTTGGAAGGAATGACGCGATGTCAGCCATCGGAACGTCCGTAGTAGGAGCCAAGCGCGTGGATCGGTAACGGACCCCGTACCGATGCTTCATGCGCCCCCGGATCAGGTTCGGGGGCTTTTTTTGTGCCTGCTCTAATGAAAGCCAGCCAGATGAGACCCGCCACCACCCCGCCGAGATTGATCACGCTGATCCTGCTGACGGCATTCTCGACGCTTACGCTGAACATGTTCCTGCCCTCGCTCGCCAGCATCGCGACGGATTTGCAGGCCGACTATGCGCTTGTCAGCCTTGCCGTCGGGCTTTACCTGGGCGTGACGGCGGTGGTTCAGCTTGTGGTTGGCACCTTGTCGGACCGGATCGGGCGGCGTCCGGTGCTGCTGGGGGCGATCAGCCTGTTCATGGTCGCCGCGGTGGTTTGTGCGCTGGCCGAGGATGTCTGGACGTTCCTGATCTTCCGGATGCTGCAGGGTGGCATGATCGCCGGATACGCGATGTCGCTGGCGATCGTCCGCGACACGAACGAGGAGCGCAAGGCCGCCAGCCTGATCGGCTATATCAGCATGGCCATGGCTGTCGCGCCCATGCTGGGGCCGATGCTGGGCGGGCTGCTGGATACGGTGTTCGGATGGCGCGCGAACTTCTGGTTCTATGCTGCCTCCGGGTTGATGTTGCTGGTGGTCTGCTGGGTCGATCTGGGCGAGACCCATGACCCGTCTCGTGCGCACGGCGTCAATCGGTGGGACGAGACGCGCGCGCTGCTGGGGTCCCGGCGCTTCTGGGGGTTCTCGCTGTGTACGGCGTTTTCCACCGGTGCGTTCTACATCTTTCTTGCCGGGGCCCCGCTGGTCGCAATGGCAACGTTCGGGGTGTCGACCGCGACGCTGGGCGTGTTCATCGGCAGCATCACCGCCGGGTTCATGACCGGGGGGTTCATCGCAGGCCGCCTCGCGCCGCGATACGAGCCGACGACGATGATGATCGCGGGCCGCGTGATCGCCTGCACCGGCCTGTCCTGCGGTCTGGCCCTGGTGCTTCTGGGGACCGTCACGCCGCTGACCTATTTCGGATCGACCATCTTCGTCGGGCTCGGCAACGGGATCACGATGCCCAGCAGCAACGCCGGGGCCGTGTCGGTCCGGCCAAAGCTGGCGGGAACGGCGGCGGGGTTCAATGGCGCGCTTACGGTGGCCAGCGGTGCCGTGCTGACAACGCTGACCGGTGTCCTGGTGGGCGGAGACAGCGCCGCCGCGACGCTGCTGGGGCTGATGCTGACGGCGTCGTTCCTGGGGCTTCTAGCCGCGCTCTGGTCAGGTCAAGCGGCGCGGCGGCACCCGGCCGAGGTGGTTTGATGGCTGGCGACGGGCCGCGATGGCCCGTCAGATCATCGCCATGCCGCCGTTCACGTGCAGGGTCTGCCCGGTGACGTAGGCCGCCTCGGGCGAGGCCAGATAGAGCGTTGCCGCCGCGATCTCGCCCGATGTGCCCATGCGCCCGGCGGGAATGACCGTCATGATCTTCTCTTTCTGATCATCGGTCAGTTTCTCGGTCATCGCCGTCTCGATGAAGCCCGGCGCGATTCAGTTCACCGTCACGTTGCGCGACGCGACTTCCTGCGCCAGCGACTTGGACATCCCGATCATCCCGGCCTTGGCGGCGGCATAGTTGCCCTGGCCGGGATTGCCGGTGACGCCGACGACCGAGGTGATGCCTATGATCCGCCCCCAGCGCGCCTTCATCATGCCGCGCAAGACAGCTTTCGAAAGCCGGAAGGCCGAGGTCAGGTTGACGTTCAGCACGGTTTCCCATTCGTCATCGGACATCCGCATGAACAGGTTGTCCCGTGTGATCCTGGCATTGTTGACCAGAATGTCGATCGACCCCATCGCGGCCGTGGCGGTCTTGGGCAGTTCCTCGACTGCTGCACTGTCGCTGAGATCCGCGGGCGTGACGTGGGCGCGCTCACCCAGTTCTGCCGCCAGATCCTCCAGCGGTGCGGTCCGCGTGCCGTGCAAAGCAACGGAGGCTCCCGCCCCGTGCAGGGCCCGCGCAATCTCGGCACCGATACCGCCTGACGCTCCGGTAACCAGTGCGCATTTTCCTGTCAGATCGAACATCGGCGTCCCCCGTTTGTAATGCCAGGGCCGCCTTTGGCCCGGGTTGGCGAGGCGAATGCCACGCCAACCCGGTTTAATGCAAATGATAAAAAGTGCTTCTCAGAATGCTTTCGTTCTCAAAAAGCTGGCAGTCGCCGCCGGACGCGATGCCGGTTGAGGGTGCCCATCAGCATCAAGGCTGCGAGCGCCGTCATAATCAGCGGAAGACCGGTGTCAAAGGCATGTCCGATAAAGGTCTGTACGGGATCCGAGGCCATCAGGTGAACGGATCCGAAAAGCCCGAGGATGATCGCTGCCATCACTGCGGTTGAGGTAACAATTCTCGTCATCGATTGGCTCCTAAATATCATGTTGATACTTATAGCCGAGTCGCTGCGCAGCGTAAAGCTGTTTTTAAGTGCCAATTTAAAATTTTACGCCACGCATTCGTAACGTATTGAAAGAATGTGACGTCACCCGAAAATGAAGAAGCACAGCTTGTTGCCGTCCGGGTCGCGCACATAAGCGCCATAGAACCGGTCCGGAACGCGCTGGCCGGGCTCTCCCTCACAGGTAGCGCCCAGCGAGATCGCCTTGTTGTACAAGGCGTCTGCGGCTTCCTTGCTTTCGACGGTGAACGCCAGCATCGTGCCGTTGCCGGGCTCGGGCGCTTCCTTGTTCCACGGCTCGCACACGGCGACCATCGGCTTGTCGGGGGCCGATCCAATCATCGCGATCCGCCCGGCGTCGATCACCACCTTCGCACCCTGATCCGCGAACAGGTCGCAGTACCATTTCTTTGCTTTTTCCATGTCCGTCACGCCGACAGTTGCATAGCCGATCATCTGAGCCTCCCGTTTCGTGTCCGCCAGTTCTCGGGAAGCTTAGGCGCGCGCGGCAGCGCGAACAAGGCGCGTCGCGCGCCCCCCAGGGATTGTCTCCGCTTCAGGCAATCTGAACCGGTTTCACCACTTCGAAATCGTCGATGTCTATGCCGCCCGCGGCCGGCTCTTTCGAATCCCAGATCGCATGCGACCGGCAGAATGAGCAGAGGACCGTGTTGAACCGGTTCTTGTGGGCCTTGTCGAGACGGTACAGAAGGTTCGACAATCGCCGGAACCGCGAGAACATGTCCGAGCGCAGGATGTGGTAGGGCCTAACGGTGACCACGCAGACCTGCTTTTCCTCGACAAAATTACGGATGTCCTGAAAGCTCTCCTCGCCGAGTTTATCGGCGGTCTTGGTCTGATACAGCGACAGAAAGTAATTCTGTGCTCGCTTCGCGCTTTTGGAGGTGACGATCTCGACGGGATCCCGGCTTTCGACCTTCCAGGGACCGCAGAACCCAGACAGCGGCTGACCGAGTTTGGAGAAGAAGTGAAGCTCCCAATGATCCGCCATTTTGAAGGTGAAGCACGGATGGTAGGCACCGTGCGAACTGATGACGACGCGGTCCTCGCCCTCGACATGTCCGTCCTCGGGCACCCAGAGAATGAAGTGATTGCCGATGGCTTCCCGGCGTCCGTAATCCTTTGCCATTGTCTCTTTCCCTTTGATGTCCAGCATTGTTCGCGTGATCAGCGTCCAATGATTTGCGGACGCCTTGGCCACTTGGTCGGCCAAGGCAGGGACTGGTTCAAAATGCGTCAGATTATTTGCAGCGCAACGCGCTTGCGGTGTTCCCAGCGCAGGATCAGGCGGCGAGAGTTTCAGCAAGTTTCTTGACATCGTCCGGCGTGTTCACCGCCGTCGCGGTGAGGGACCGGTCGATCCGCCGCGCCATGCCGGACAGGGCTTTGCCCGCCCCGATCTCGACCAGATCGGTCACGCCGGAGGTCGCCATGAACTGCACGCTTTCGCGCCAGCGGACACGGCCGGTGACTTGCTCGATGAGCAGCTCGCGGATCACGTCCGGTTCCGTGATCGCCGCTGCCCGGACATTGGCGACCAGCGGAACCGAGGGCGCCTCGATCGTGGTATCGGTAAGCGCCTCGGCCATCCGGTCCGCGGCGGGCTGCATCAGGGCGCAGTGGAACGGTGCGGACACCGGCAACAGCATCGCGCGCTTGGCGCCCTTCTCCTTCGCGATGTCGACGGCACGCTCGACGGCGGCTTTGTTGCCCGACACGACCACCTGGGCGGGATCATTGTCATTCGCCGCCTGACAGACCTCGCCCTGGGCGGCTTCGTCGGCGACGGTCTGCACCGCGTCGAAATCCAGTCCCAGGATTGCTGCCATGGCGCCGACGCCGACCGGGGTCGCGGCCTGCATCGCCTCGCCGCGCAGGCGCAGCAGGCGCGCCGTATCGGCGACGCTGCGCGCACGCGCAGCGGCCAGTGCCGAATACTCACCCAGCGACTGACCGGCGACGAAACTGGCTGCGGTGACTGGCACGCCTTCGGCCTCCAAAGCCCACATCGCAGCCAGCGAGGTCGCCATCAGGGCCGGTTGCGCATTCGCGGTCAGGGTCAGATCGTCCTGAGCGCCCTCCCAGATCAGCCGGGACAGGTTCTCGCCCAGCGCTTCGTCGACCGCCTCGAAGACCATCCGTGCCTCGGGATAGGCTTCGGCCAGATCCTTGCCCATGCCGATTGCCTGGGCTCCCTGTCCGGGAAAGGTAAACGCGCGCATCTCATCCCTCCGATCGTCAAGTGTGGCGCGCTTCTGCGGCGCCCGCCCGGTCGTTGTCAAGCGAGCGGGGCTTTCGAGAGGACCCGGGCCATACGGCCGCGTCCCGACGGTCGGGATTTTTCAGGCGCGCCTTTTTGCCGGGAGCGCATGGTGCCGAAGTGACATCTGTTACTGCGCCGGCCCGGAGCCTTGGTAACGTGCGTGAGCAAATCGAGACAGGAGACCATCATGACCGACCAGAAGAAACCAGAGACGATGGAAGATGCGGACCTCGACCAGGCCCAGGGCGGCTTCAAGGCAAGCTCCGGTTTGAAGTGGGTCGACGCGTCCAGCCCTGATCTTGTCAAGAAAGACGAAGACAAGAAGCTGCTCGGCGATGACCTCGGGGTCATCTGAAGGAGCGGCTCCGATGTACGATTGGGACATGGCCTAGTGGTTCGCTCGAGACGTTTGTATCCCGCGGCCGCATCCTCGCAAGCAAACGTCTCGAGCAATAGAACCACTAGCAACTATATGTTTTCTAGTGGATTTTCCGACTCAGACATTTGGATAAGAGAATGCGGCGAGTGGATACCAAATGTCTGAGTCAATCCACTAGGGCCGGTCGAACACCGTCTTCGTCAGCGCGCTCAGCCGGGTTTCCGGGCGATCACGCGGACCCCGCCCAGGGTGCCGCCGAGGAACAGATCGCACATGGTCTGGTAGAACGTATCCAGAGCCTCGACGACCTCCGGCCCGTGGACGGCCTCCTTCTCTGGGCGCGCGGCTCGAAACCCGTCTAGCCGGTCGGTACAGAAGCCGCCCCACCGCGTGGACTCGTCCAGCAGGTCCGGCGCTTCGAACCCGGCGGACCGCAATTCATCGGCATAGCCGTCAAGATCGGTCATCGTGTTGGCGTAGAGGGCATCGCGCAGGATCTCGGCCTCGCCCTGCGACGGCGGGCGCTTCTGGTAGAGGTCCTCGACAAACAGACCGGCCCCCGGCGCCATCGCGTCATAGAGCTTGCGGTAGACCGCCGCCCGGTCGGGGATGTGATAGAGTGCCAGATAGCTGATCGCGCCGCCGAACTGCCCGGGCGCAAGGTCGACGTCATGGATGTCGCCGCAAACATGCCCAACCCTGTCGGCGAGGCCGCAGCGTTGCGTCAGGTCCGCCGCCGCCGCGTCCAGATCCGGCTGCAATTCCACCGCCGTGACCCGGCAACCGGCCCGGTCCGCCATATAGCGCGCCGGTCCGCCGAAACCCGATCCGATGTCGAGTATGTCCGTCGTGGCATCAGGCCGGATCGCTGCGATGGCGGCATCCACGGCTTCGGTCCCGAAGTAGTGCAATTGGTCGAACGGTGTCAGCGCGTCGACGCTGACCGGATCGGACGGCCCGATGCCGATGCTTTCCAGATCCCGGTGTATCCGCTCGACCTGGGTGTAAAGCTTCATCGACTTGATGGCGTTCGACATGCGACCTCCCCCTTGCGTCCGGCGCAGCTTGCACCGCGACGACGGGGAGGCCAAGTCAGATATCTGCGCGTGCTCCCGGTGTTCAGGTCTTTGGCCGATGGGCTTCGGCGTCTTGGCAACCGGTTAGAGCACGAGTTAACCTGATTGAGTTAGATCACCTGCTCTAAGTCCCTGTTTTTCGCATTTCCGCGACGCCAATCTGATTCAGATTGACTGGAAAATGCTCTTTTGTCGCGGCGTGCGTTCAGGAACAGCGCAAGCGTCAGCCAGAGGCGAGCATCCGCAGCTTCTCCATGTTCCGCAGCGACGCGAGATGGTAGTAGACCAGCTCCAGCACATCGCGATTGAAGAAGTCGGTCAGCACCTCGGGCGTGATCTCTTTCAGCTTCTCGCGCGAGACAACGTGGAACCCGGTCACCGCGCGCTTCTGGCCGTCCGGCATCGTGATCCCGGCCTGCATCGGCGTCATCAGGTCGTTCGCCTCCAGCAGTTTGCCGAACTCCAGCGTGCGCCGCTGTTCCAGTTCGATGTTCTTGGTGAACTCCAGAACCTTCTTCAGAAACTCCGACGGCTCGTCACCGTCATACATCGCCTGACCCTTCTCGCCCGCGCTGTCCACGCCCTCGTAATCCTCGTCCAGACACAGCGTATAGGTCTGCTTGTTCTCGGCCTCGGCAAACACGAACGGATAGCGCCGCACGAAGGCCGGAATGTACTGGCCAACCCAGTCGCCCTTGTCGTCGACGGTCAGCGCCCTGCCCTGCTCGATCCCGATGATGTCCACCGGCTTGTACCCGGTTTCCGTGTTCCCGAACACGATCGGCAGCTCGGTCGCCGCCGACTGGAACTCGGCACACATCAGGGGTGCCGCATTCGTCTCTCGCGCGAAGCCGTAATCCCCCTGCGCGACCGACCACCCCTTGTGCCGCTCCGTGCTGATCGGAACGACTTTCTCGTAGTACATCAACTGCTTGGCCATGCTTGACTCCCTGCTCGCCCCACCGGCTTCTCCGTGCCCCCCAAAGGCGCGCGCATCATCGGCAACGCACACCGAATTGCAAGCATCACTATCTCCACAATGATTAGCGAACCGTTGCCCCCTCCCGCGCGGGTGATACTGTGCGCCCAAACGCCAGGGAGGCCGCTCATGTCCGATTTCGTCCGTCTCGACCCCGCCGACAACGTCGTCACCGCGCTTCGCCCGCTCGAGGCAGGCCACGCGATCGAGGACGCGGCGCCCACCGCCCTGCTCCCGCGCGGCCACAAGATCGCGACCTCCGCCGTCCCGACCGGCGGCGTCGTCACCAAGTACAACCAGGTCATCGGCTATGCCTCGGCAGACATCGCCGCGGGCGACCACGTCCACACCCACAACACCGAGTTTCGCGGCACGGATGTCGACTACGAGTTCGGCACCGACATCCGCCCCGTCGCCATGGTCCCGGAAGCCGAGCGCGACACCTTCATGGGCTACCGCCGCAAGGATGGCCGGGTCGGCACACGCAACTACATCGCGGTCCTATCGTCCGTGAACTGCTCCGCCACCGCCTGCAAGCTGATCGCAGACGCCTTCGGGCCAGAGGAACTCGCCAAGTATCCCAATGTCGACGGCGTCGCCGCATTCACCCACGGCACCGGCTGCGGCAACTACGGCGAGGGGTTCGAGGCTCTCCAGCGCGTGATGTGGGGCTATGCCCGCCATCCCAACGTGCGCGGCGTGCTGATGGTCGGACTAGGCTGCGAGGGCAACCAGATCGAATGGCTGATGGAGGCGTTCGGCCTTGAAACCGGCCCGCTTTTCCAGTGGATGAACATCCAGAACGTCGCCGGGCTGACCCGCACGGTCGAGATGGGCGTAGAGAAGGTCCGCGCCATGCTGCCCATCGCCAATGAAGCGGTGCGCGAGGAATGCCCGGCCTCCGAGTTGACCGTCGCCCTGCAATGCGGTGGCTCCGATGCCTGGTCGGGCGTCGGCGCCAATCCGGCCGTCGGCTATGCTTCGGACCTGCTCGTCGCCCAGGGTGGCACGACCGTGCTGGGCGAGACGCCCGAGATCTATGGCGCGGAGCATCTCCTGACCCGCCGGGCCTCACGCGAGGTTGGCGAGAAGCTGCTGGGCTACATCCAGTGGTGGGAGGACTACACCCGCCGCAACTACGCCACGCTGAACAACAACCCCTCGCCCGGCAACAAGGCGGGCGGGCTGACGACGATCCTGGAGAAATCATTGGGGGCAGCGGCCAAGGGCGGCACGGCACCGCTGGCCGCCGTCTGGGATTATGCCGAGCAGGTCACGACCCGCGGCTTCACCTTCATGAACTCGCCCGGCTATGACCCCGCCAGCGTGACCGGCCAGATAGCCGGAGGCTCTAACCTAGTGGTGTTCACGACCGGGCGCGGCTCGGCGTTTGGGTCCAAGCCCGCGCCAACCATCAAGGTCGCCACCAATGCCGAGCTTTTCGCCAAGATGCCCTTCGACATGGACATTAACGGCGGCGCGATCATCTCGGACGGCAAATCACTGGAAGAGGTCGGCCGCGAGATCTACGCGAAGTTCTTGGCGGTGGCGTCGGGCGAGAAGACGCATTCTGAGCGTCAGGGCCTGGGCGATCTGGAGTTTGTGCCTTGGCAGATCGGGGCGACGTTGTAGCTTTAAAGTTGGTCGATAGCCGCCAGGACTTCGTCAAACTGCGGGAAGGTGCAACCAGCTTCGTTACACCGAACTACAACTTCTGCTACTGCGCTTGGTGTCTTTGAGATGTCAGAACCTGACTCGAAACTCTGTCAGGCATAGCAATACCTTGCGAGGCGTCGGGTTGTGAGGCGGATGTGGGAGATGTTGATCCATGCCTCGGCCGAAGCAGTGGACTTCTCCCAGTCCTTTGCGAGCCTTCGGCATCTT
>JBHJIZ010000085.1:0-32491 GCA_050043005.1 Paracoccaceae bacterium | reverse complement strand
GGCCGAACCAAAGCTCTTCGATCCGCTCCAATGCGCGCCCTTCATGGGCGGCCCCCATCTGGGCAAGTGCTGTCCGTGCAAAGCGGGCCGCGACGCCAACGCGCAGGCCCCCCGTCGCCAACTTGATCCGCGCGAGCCGCTCTGACGCGCCCATCGCATCGCACATCTCGGTCAGGACCTGCCCCGCTTCGCCCGGGCCGGTTCCTGACAGCCGTCCCACGATCTTCGAAAGCGGTGGCGTCTCTCGCGCGTGTCCGTAAGGCCAGATCAACGCGACGGTTTCCGCCAGATCGCCGACATAGTCATAGGACAGCTGAAAGAGTTCGGGATCGACCCGCTCGGCGACCAATCCACGAATGCGCGAGGAGGTGACCGATGGCAGCGACAGATCCCCTGTCAGCGCCGCCAAGGCCCAGCCGCGATCCGGGTCCGGCACCCGGCGGAAGTAATCGACCATCAGTGCCAGCTTGGCATTGCGCCCTGGCGCGAACAGCAGGTTCTCAAGCAGATCGGCGAAGGTGCGCATATCGAAGTTCTAGCGCTTTGTGGTGCTCTTGACACCTTCGCAAACCGCTTGATACGATTCGCTCACTGATTGAATAAAGACTTTTTACACGCGTTGCGTTGGTCGATGACCGAGAAATTATTGGAGATTATTGATCATGAGACTTCTCAGATTTTCCGCAATTGGTCTAACGGTATTCTCGCTTCAGGCAGCTCAGGCGGCAGAGTTCCCGTTCCTCGACGAAGACAGCAAGTCGGGTTCGACGATGACGTCGTCCAGTGCGCCGAAGTCCTGGATGACGCAGGTCGGCAAGGACTGGATGAAGTACCTGCCCGACGACAAGAAACTGGCGTCAATCTCGATCCCCGGAACGCACGACACTGGCGCCCGGCATGGCGGCGCTGCCTGCGAGACGCAATCGTGGAGCGTCCGGGAACAGTTGGATGCCGGGATCAGGTATTTCGACATCCGCAATCGCCGAACGAAGGACTCGTTCGCCATCCATCACGGACCGTGTTTTCAGAAGATCATGTTCGGCGACGTGTTGAACCAGGTGCGGAGCTTCCTGAGATCCAACCCGTCCGAGGTCGTGCTGATGCGGGTCAAGGAGGAGCACAAGGCCGAGAAAGGATCGGACAGTTTCTCGAAGATCTGGGGCGGCTACATGCGCACCTATGGCAGCATGTTCGTGCCGCAACGCACGACGCTGCCGACGCTCGGCGATGTGCGCGGCAAGGTGCTGGTGCTGCGCAACGCGACCTTCTCGGGTCAGGGGATCAGCTACAGCGGAACCAACACGACGATCCAGGATTCGTACAAGGTCTATTACATGGCTCACGACAATCCCTTCGGGTCGGACACGGTCTCGTTGCCGCAGAAGAAGCGAAAGGTTCGCAACTACGTGGACAAGGCGCGCAAAAGCTCAAAGCTTGTCCTGAACCACCTGAGCGGTGCGATTGGCATGATCCCGAAGGATGTGGCCCGCGCAACGAATGGGGATGCGTACAATAAGCTTGGGCCGTACACCGGGCGCAAGCAGAACGGCGTGATGATCATGGATTTCCCGGGCGAGAAACTGCTCTACCGGATCATCAAGTCCAACTTCAAATCGACCCGGATGTGCGCTCCGAAAACCTGGAAGACGCAGAGCGATCACACCTATGCGAAGTTCCAGATGCCCCGCGCCAGCGTTGGCACGGTGATCAAGATCAAAGGCGGCGCGTACAACAAGTACGTCTTCCCGAAGTGCAATCGTGCGACGTGGAAGGACCTGCGTTTCTTCTGCCAGGCGAACGGCAAATGGAAGAGAATGTCGGGTTCGTGGGATGCGGACGCGTTATGCCACAACTCGAACACCAAGCAGAAATACCTGAAGGTCGGCAAACGCTAACCGGTCGATCTTGTCGGGTGCGTCCTGCGCACCCGATGGATCAGCGCATACCGTAGTACAATGCCTGGACGTGGCGGGCTTCGGCGAAGAACAGCCAGCGCAGCGCCATCATGCCGCCGATATGACAGAGCAACGCGATCAGCATTGCCCAGCCGCCGACGCCCAGGGCCAGCAGCGTCAGAACAAGCGGCAGGACGAACCCGGCGAACGCCCCGATCTTGCGAAGCTGGAAGGCGCGGGCCCGACCGACCTCGAACGCCATCTCTTTCAGCAGGTAATTCGAGCCCGTATGCGGCGCTTCCAGCATTTTGACCCGGCCGATGTTGCCGAGGCCCGTCGCCGTCTCCATGGTCGTGCCATCCAGGCTGCGTCCGGCCCCTGCGGCCTGCTGGGTCCACCAGATCACAGTGCCCGCGGCAACGACTAACCAGGCGAGGCTGTAGAGGACTGGTGTCTCCAGGCCGACCAGTCCCTTGATGGCACCTGTGGCAAGAAGCCCTCCGGTCAGGGACAGCACCATGAACATGAAGGGCGTCGGCGTCCCGGACCACATCGGCACGGTCCTCAGTTGCGCATAGATCATCGCGGTTGCGTAAACCGTCGCCATGGCGAGTGCTGCGGCAATCCAGCCGAGCAGTTTAAGCTCAATCCCCAGCAGCAGCCAGAAGCCGAGGTACAGCGTGAACGTCACCTTCGCCGTGACCATCAGGCAGGCCTCGCGCGACAGCCAGGATGACCGCCATTGCGTGAACGCGCGCCACGCTCGGTCAGGGCGTGCGAGGTGGCCGACGGACGCAACGCCGCCGATCCCGCCAACCATCAGCGAGAGGATGCCAGCGATCCATCCGAAGGTGTGATCCCAATCACCCAGGCCCAGGCCGACCCAGGCGATCATACCCATCCCAAGACCCGAAAGGACGGTGAAGGCGATAAGCGACGGAGCAGGGTGCATCAGATCTTCTCCAGCGCGCGGTCGAGCCAGCCAAGGAACCCTTTCGCCTCGGGCTCCGCCAGTTTGGCCAGGTTCAGGTTCGGCACGGGCGCGTCCTTGGGCTTCGGCGGCAGGTACTTGTTGACGGGCTTGGTGTTCTGTTCCGGCATCAGGTCGAGCCCGCCACGTTCCGCGACAAGCTGGGAGACTTCGGAGTCCGGGTCAGACAGGTCGCCGAAATGGCGTGCGCCCGCCGGGCAGGACTTGACGCAGGCAGGGACGCGGTCTTCTTCGGGGATGTTCTCATTGTAGATCCGGTCGACGCAGAGCGTGCACTTCTTCATCACGCCCGCCGCCGCGTCGAGTTCCCGCGCGCCGTAGGGGCAGGCCCAGGCGCAGAGGCCACAGCCCATGCAGTGATCCTCGTTGCCCAGGACGATACCGTCCTCGACCCGCTTGTAGCTGGCGCCGGTCGGGCACACCGTCACGCAGGGCGCAGCCTCGCAATGCAGGCAAGACTTGGGGAAGTGGATGATCTGGGCTTCGCCCTGATGCGGTTGGACCTCGTAGGTGTGGATGCGGTTCAGCCAGGTGCCGGTCGGGTCCGAGCCGTAGGGGTCCTGATCCGAGAGTGCCGCGCCGTAACCGCCGGTGTTCCACTCCTTGCAGTTCACCGCGCAGGCATGGCAGCCGACGCAGATGTCGAGGTCAATGACGAGGCCGAGCTTGCGGTCGGTCTGTTCGGGGAGGGTGGTCATTTCATGATCATCCTTCACAGAGGTGTCGGAGAAGAAACCACGCTCCGGTACCGCTAGAAATCATCAGGAGGAAAAAGTAAGTGTGGATACCAATCGGAATGCCCGAGTGTCTTCCACTGCCACCAAGCCTAAGCCACCATTTTGACTTTTGTTCAACTTTGTTCTGCTGCCGGACACTCCACACGACACCCGCAAAGATAAGCCTTGGGTCGAGCAACGAAAGCCAACCCCAAGGTTCCTTACGAAGGCGAAGGTCTTTGCGGTAAGCACTGGCGGGAAGCACGAGGGGCCACAGAGAAGAGAGAATAATCCAAGCAGACGAATACTTGCACATGAGGACGGCTTTCACTTTGGGAAGTTTTCGATCCCAAACGGTGTTTGGGCAAAGCGCTGACATCACCACTCTTTCCCATAGGTCAGTTCTTCCGGCTTACCCTTGGTCGGCGACTTCTGCGATCCGGCGCGAGGTTCAGACGCCTCGCCATCCTCGGCCTTCTCGATCTTAACCCGCAGGTCGTACCACGCCGCCTGCCCGGTCACAGGGTCGGAGTTTGACCAGCGGAGCCCGTCCCCCTTCGGTGGCAGCAACTCATGGATCAGGTGGTTCAGCAGGAATCCGCGCTTGGCCTCGGGCGCGCCGCGGTCCAGCGCCCAGGCGCCCTCGCGTTTGCCGATCGCGTTCCAGGTCCACAGCGTCTTCTCGTTGACCGCGTCCATCCGGGCGATCTTCACCTTGATCCGACCGTGATGCGAGGAGACATATGCCCAGTCGCCGCTCTTCAGCCCAACCTCATCACAGACCTTGCCCGGCACATACAGTGGGTTCTCGCCGTGGATCTGGCGCAGCCATGCGTTCTGCGAGCCCCAGGCGTGGTACATCGCGGCAGGGCGCTGGGTGATCGCGTGCAGCGGAAACTCGTCGTTGTCGACGCCCGACTGCTCGAACGGTTCCCACCAGACCGGCAACGGGTCCATCGCCATCTTCAGCTGGTCGCGCAGGTGTTCGGGCGGCTGATGTTCGCCATGCCCTTCGGCGGCAAGCTGGAACTTGCGCAGCGGCTCGACATACATCTGGAAGACGTACGGGAACGGCTTGTCGAAGAAACCCATTTCGACCGCCCAGTCCTGGTACTTCTGATTGAACGGCCGCATGTAGAGGCAGTCGTGCGGAATGTGCTCGAGCCAGAAACCGCCATTCTCGATGTATTTGTCGATCTGGTTAGGGTTCGGAGCGCCCCGGCCCTTGCCCTCGCCATCCTCGCCGCGCCAACCTGCCAGAGGCCCGACTCCGGGGCGGCGCTGGTGGTTTGTGATATAATCGGCGTAGTCTTCGTAGCGCGGGTTGCCGTCATCATCGACCAGCCCCGGCAAGCCAAGCTTGCCGCCAAGCTGGATCAACGCCGACTGGAAGCACCGCACGTCGCGGCCTTCTGCCTGGGTTTCCGGCTCGACCACCGGCCAGCGGATCGCATCTGCGACGCCATCCAATTCACCAATCGGGCGATCCAGCAGCGAGATGCAATCGTGCCGCTCCAGATACGTCGTGTCGGGCAGGATCAGGTCGGCATAGGCCACCATCTCGGACGAATACGCGTCCGAGTAGATGATCTTCGGGATTTTGTACTCACCGTCCTCGCGCTTGTCGGTCAGCATCTCCATGACGCTGGAGGTGTTCATCGACGAGTTCCGGGCCATGTTGGCCATGTACATCATCAGGCATTCGATCGGGTACGGGTCGCCCGCGTGTGCGTTCGAGATCACCATGTGCATCAGCCCGTGGGCCGACATCGGGTTCTCCCAGGTGAACGCCTTGTCGATACGGGTGGGTGTACCGTCTTCGTCGATCGCGAGGTCCGAGGGATCCCGGACGAATCCCAGATGCGGCCCGCCAAGCGGTGCGATCGGCGTGGTCAGCGAATGCGGGGCGGGATGCGCCTCCATCGGCTTGGGGTAGGGTGGCTTGAAGCGGAAGCCGCCCGGACGCTCGACCGTACCGAGCAGCAGTTGCAGCAGGTGCAAGGCGCGGCAGGTCTGAAAGCCGTTCGAGTGCGCCGAGATCCCGCGCATGGCGTGGAAGCTGACCGGGCGCATGATCATCGTCTCGTGTGTCTCGCCCCGGAAATCGGTCCAGGGATAGGCGATCTCCTCGGCCTGGTTGAAGGCCACATCTGCAATCTCGGCGGCGAGGCGGCAAATGCGTTCGGCAGAGATCCCGCAGCGTTCGGCCACGGCGTCGGGGGCGAACTCAGGATCGAGATATTTCGAGGCCATCAACTCGAACGAGGGCTGGCATTGCCCGCCATCGGGTGCCGTGAAGGTGCCCTTCATTTCCGGTTCCAGGCCCGGCTTGTCGAAGGGTTGCGCGGCCCCTGTCGCGCGGTCCCAGACCAGCGGCTTGCCGTCGGTGTCGCGAACGAAAAGGCCAAAGCTCTCGCCCGGCTCTCGGTTGACCAGCCACGTCGCATTGGACCATCGGCGAAGATAGTCGACATCGACCATGCCCGAGCGCAACAACTCATGCACCAGCGCTAGGATGAACAGCCCATCCGTGCCCGGCGTGATGCCGACCCACTCATCGGCGCCCGCATTGTAACCGGTGCGCACAGGGTTGCCGCCGACCACGCGTCCGCCGCGTGACTTCAGGTTGCCGATGCCGGTCTTGATCGGATTCGAATCGTGGTCCTCGGCCACGCCGAAGACCATGAAGAACTTGGTCTTGTCCCAGTCGGGCGAGCCGAACTCCCAGAACGCGCCGCCCAGCGTGTAGATCCCGGCGGCAGCCATGTTGCCCGAGCAAAACCCGCCATGCGCCGCATAGTTTGGCGTGCCGAAATTCTGCGCCCACCACGAGGTCAATGACTGCGACTGGTCACGGCCCGTGAAGAACGCGAGCTTCTTTGGATCGGCGCGCAGGAGGCCAAGCCACTCGGCGGCGGTGTCCAGCGCCTCGTCCCACGAGATTTCCTTGAACTCGCCAGAGCCGCGTTCGCCCGTCCGCAAGAGCGGCTTCATCAGCCGCGCAGGCGAGTAATGCTGCATGATCCCGGCGGATCCCTTGGCACAGAGCACGCCCTTGTTCACCGGGTGGTCTCGATTGCCCTCGATGTAGCGGATCATCGGCGCGCCGTTCGGGCCCTCGCGCAGATGCACGTTGATGCCGCAGCGGCAGGCGCACATGTAGCAGGTCGTCTTGCGCACCTCGTCCGAGACATGCGGAGATGTCTCCAGCGCCGGTTGCGATCCGTCGGCCATGACCTCACCCCCAATTGTACAGGACCAGCATGTCCTAACGGTATGGACCGATATGGCAACCCCGCCATGCGGCGTGTGGCACCAGTCAGTCGCTCCGTGATGAACCAGTCACGTCAGGAAAATTTCGCATTGTAACAAAATTCACACTCGGATCACGGGCACCTGCGTATCGTTGTCTCAATCAGAGGTGGGAGGCTTCAATGCATCAGGACTACGAGGACTATGCGGTCTACTGGATCCCGCGCACGGATTCTGCTTTGTCGGTTTTTGGCGCTGGCTGGACCGGGTGGTGTGCAGATCGCGGGGCGGTGGCCGACCTGCCAGAGATCCGCCGTCTCAGGCGCGGGCGTCCTGAAGCCCCGGGCTCGAACGCGACCTATGGGCTTCACGCTGCCTTGTCGACGCCGTTCCGCTTGGATCGCGGACGCACGGTCTGGTCGCTGGATCAGAGGCTTCTGGCCTTGTCGCAGGCTTTACCCTCGGTGCGCCTGCCGAAGCTCGAGGTCATGGTTATGGATGGCCGGGTTGTGCTGTCGCTTGCGCGGCCAAGCCGGTCGGTGAACCAGGTGGCGCGTTGCTTGACCGACCTGATCCGCGGGATCCGCCGCGACGGCGGGCATCAGCGTTATACGGGCGCAAGCACCATCGCGGGCATCTACCTGCCAGGCATGGGCGCATGGAGCGATGCCGGGATGCTCGAAACCGGCCGGTTTCATATTGCGCTGACCGATCGCATGGATCTGGCCGACGCGATGGACATGGCGGATGATCTGACACCGGCGCTGGCGAGTGTTCTGGCCGAGCCCCAGACACTCGCGGACCTAGCACTGGTGGGCAATCCTGGGCGCGGAAGGCCATGGCGATTGATCGAACGCTACCCTTTGGCCGAGGAACCGCGCCGCCAGACGGATGGCCTGCCACGCAGCATGACATGTCGTGGGCCCCGCCTTTGGGCCCCTTTGGATACCGGATTGGCAATCGTCTAACCCTGCGACCCAATCCGGTTGCGGCCTGCCCGTCGGGCGCATTTCTCCCCGACACCCACCCTCGCCCCGGGCAGGCCGCACACTTTCCATGTTCCGAATCCAGTTGTGAGATCCCGGGTGTCCGCTATCTTCCGCGCCAAACCCCAAAGCGGAGGATGAATCGATGACATGGCAAGTTTACCTGAGCGGCGAGATCCACACGGATTGGCGCGAACAGATCGTCTCTGGTGCCAAAGCCAAGGGCCTGGACATCCGGTTCACCGCGCCGGTGACCGATCACGGTGCGTCAGATGATTGCGGCGTGACGATACTTGGTGGCGAGGACAAGAAGTTCTGGCACGACCGCAAGGGCGCTGGCGTGAACGCCATCCGCACGCGGACACTGATCGAGAAGTCCGACGTCGTCGTCGTGCGGTTTGGCGAAAAGTACAAGCAATGGAACGCCGCCTTTGATGCGGGCTATGCGGCGGCACTGGGAAAGTCCCTGATCAACTTGCACGGCGCGGATCAACAGCATCCACAAAAGGAAGTAGCCGAAGCTGCCGAGGCGGTCGCTGAGAGTCCGGCCCAGGTGGTCGAGATCCTCGACTATTGCTTAAACGGCGTTCTTCCGGGCGCGGCCTGAACCGGTCTTGCGCCACCTCTCCGGTAAACAGGTCTTCGGCAATCAGGTTCGCCGGGTTGCCCGGCAGGTGACGGCATGAAGGTTCTCGTCACCGGGTCTTCCGGTTGGCTGGGGCGGCATCTGTTGCCCATACTTCGCGAAGCCGGGCAGGAGCCATTGGGTCTGGACGTCGTCGGCTCGGCGTGGACCGACGTTATCGCCAGCGTCGCTGATCGCGCTGCGATCGATGACCTGTTCACGCAACACCGCTTTGACGGTGTCATCCACGCTGGCGCTCTGCACAAGCCCGACATCGCGCGCTACCCGCAACAGGCGTTCGTGGACGTCAATGTCACGGGCACGCTGAACCTGCTGGACGCTGCGTGTCGACATGGTGTGCAGCGCTTCATCTTCACATCGACCACATCGCTGATGATCAACCAGCGGATCCGGAACGAGCAATGGGACGCGGCAATCTGGCTGGATGAAACCTCGGGCCCAATTGAGCCGCGCAACATTTATGGTGTGACCAAGTTGGCGGCGGAGGCCCTGTGCCGCCAGCACCACATCGAGCGGGGCCTTTCAGTCGTGGTCCTGCGAACGGCGCGGTTCTTTCCGGAGGAGGACGACACGCTCGCCGACTTGCCGGGTCCAAACCTCAAGGCCAATGAGCTCCTGAACCGCCGCGCCACGGTCAGGGACATGGCGCGGGCCCATGTGACGGCGCTTGAGCGGGTGAGCGAGAGGGGCTTTGGGCTCTACATTGTCTCGGCGCCGACGCCGTTCGCGCGGTCCGACACGCTGGCGCTCAAGACGGATGCACGCGCGGTAATTCTTGATCGCTTCCCGGAGGCGGACGCGCTTTACACCGGTGCAGGTTGGAGCCTGCCGAAGTCGCTGGGACGCGTCTATGACGGGACGTTGATCGAGCGCGATCTTGGCTTTCGTTATGAGACGCGCTTCTCGGATGTATTGGCGGCTTTGCGCGACGGACGGCCTTCGCCCGTGGCGCATGATCCATCGTATACCTCCCCAATCGTGCACCCGGGTTGAGCGCGCGGCCAGGACGTCTGATGCTCTTCGGCGTGTGCCGGTCCCGGCTCTAGACGATCCCACGATGAATCTTTGCAGGGTGTCGATGCAGAACCGACACGCGGC
This sequence comes from Paracoccaceae bacterium, assembly GCA_050043005.1. Classification (GTDB taxonomy): domain Bacteria; phylum Pseudomonadota; class Alphaproteobacteria; order Rhodobacterales; family Rhodobacteraceae; genus Thermohalobaculum. The sequence goes on along the minus strand of JBHJIZ010000085.1, from coordinate 22,907 downwards.
GTCTTGAGATGCGCATACCATTTCTTACCTAAACACTCAGAAAACGCCCTCGGGCGTGAACTGAGAAAAAAGGACGCTGGGATGAAACGGATTGTGGTTGGCAATGATCTTTCTGCGCGTTCGGATTTGGCACTGTCGCGGGCGGCAAGGCTGGCGCATCAGTTCACGGCAAAGCTCGAGGTCATCACTGTCCTGGACGAATTGTTTTTCGAAGCCACGACCGCTCAGAAGCAACAGGCGGCCGAGGACGCTGTCGCGCGCCAAGTGAAGCAGCTGCCGACTGTGGCCGAACTCGACATCACAACGCATGTCGCGATCGGGTCCGACTTCAACGAGATCATCCAACACGCGGATCAAAGTGCCGCCGAGCTGAGCGGGCTTGGCCCGCATCGGCATAAACACCCCGAACTGTTTCGCGTAACGACGGCCGAACGGGTGATACGCTACGGCACGCGACCGGTTCTGGTGGCGAAACACGCGGGCGATGGTCCGTATAAACGTGTGCTGGTCCCCACGGATCTTTCGGCTCATGCAGCACAGGCCGCGCGCGTCGCGGCGCAGCTCGCACCGGGTGGGGAAATCGTCTTGCTGCACGCGGTACAACGCCCCTTCACAGGACTTTTGAGCGAAGAAACCCAGGCGGCGGCGATCGCTCACGACCGGTCACGAGCGGTATCCGTCCTGGATGCCTTGGCGAACGAACTTCGCGGCGATCTGGGTGATCGGGCGCCGGAGTTCGTGATCAATGTGGCCGAGGGGACGGTTCTGGAGACGATCGATCAGCAGATCGCCGCATACAAGCCGGATTTGATCGCGATGGGCACGCATGGCCGGACAGGAATCGCCCATGCGCTGATCGGGAGCGTTGCGGCGGATGTCCTGTCCCGAAGCCATGTCGACGGTCTCGTCTGCACGCATTCAGGGTGACGGTTGACCGGTTGACGCCTTGGCAGGGCTATCGCGAAACGCGTTGCTGCCTTTCGGTCATGATATTGACCGATGAGCGACTGGAGGTGACGCGTGCATCGCGTGATGGGGTGTTCTGGGAGGACACGCTTGACCCGCCGGATCGTGCGGCCTAGGGAAGCGCCGCATTCCAGAGGAAAAGCAAATGACCCATACGCCGCGTGTCTTTTCGGGCGTCCAGCCAACCGGCGCTCTTACGCTGGGAAACTATCTTGGTGCGTTGCGCCGCTTCGTCGAGCTACAAGGCAGCGAGATGGAGACGATCTATTGCATGGTCGATCTGCATGCCGTTACGGACACGCTGGTCCACGAGGACTTGCGCGAGGCAACGCGTTCGGTCGCGGCCTGTTTCATGGCGTGCGGGCTGGACCCGAAGAAGTCTATTCTGTTTAACCAAAGCCAGGTTCCGGCCCATGCGGAACTGGGCTGGCTGTTCGGCTGCGTCGTGCGCCTTGGCTGGTTGAACCGGATGACGCAGTTCAAGGACAAGGCTGGCAAGAACCGCGAGAACGCCTCGGCCGGGTTGTATACCTATCCTGCGCTGATGGCGGCGGACATCCTGATCTATAAAGCAACGCACGTACCGGTGGGCGAGGATCAGAAGCAACATCTCGAACTGTGCCGGGACATCGCTGCGAAGTTCAACAACGACTTCGGAGCCGATGACTTTTTCCCGATCACCGAGCCGCTGATCGGCGGTCCGGCACCGCGCGTGATGAGCTTGCGGGATGGTACCAAGAAGATGTCTAAGTCCGACCCCTCGGACATGAGCCGCATCAACATGACGGATGATGCTGACGCGATCGCGAACAAGATCCGCAAGGCACGGACGGATCCCGAGCCCCTGCCATCGGAGATGGAAGGGCTGGCGGATCGTGCCGAAGCGACGAATCTGGTGTCGATCTTTGCCGCTCTGGCGAACCGGACGTCCGAGGATGTTCTCTCTGAGTTCGGCGGAAAGGGCTTTGGCGACTTCAAACCGGCACTCGCAGATCTTGCCGTGTCAGTCTTGACGCCGATCACGACCGAGATGAACCGGCTTCTCGCCGATCCGGCCGAGATCGACCGGATTCTCGGCGACGGTGCGAACCGGGCTGCGGAGATCGCCGAACCAGTCCTCGCCGAGACCTACGAGAAGGTGGGTTTCCTGCGGTCACGATAGGGGCGCATGCAAACAACGACAGCGCCATGGGAGCTTCGGCCCCCTGCGCGTTGATTGATGCTCTCTGGGGACGATCTGCAGCTATAGCTGCATCACTCGGATTCAGATCGGTGGGGATATCCCCTGGTCGATCAAAGATCGTTGCAGCTGGCCAGCCGCAAGCAATGTCCGTTTCGGCCGCCATTGGCCACGACAGTTTCGGAGGGTGCTTCCTCCGATCATGCCGCTCTTCCGGAAGACTGGGGGCTGACGCTCTGACCGCCTGCCCCTGTTAACGCCGCGTCTTTTAAGCCGGAACAGTTAAAATTCGTCTAAAACCTTTGCTGCAGGCGCGCTTTGACCCCTCCGGCTTTGCTCGCTGAACATGCTGAGCGACAAGATGCCTGGACTGCGGTGAGAGCGTCAGCTTCGCTGGAACATCTCGAACGGATCGGCCTGAACACGCGTCACAAACGTCCGCAGAGAGGCGCCTTTCAGAGACCAGTCTGGCCGACCCTCGAGCAGTGCCGCCAGCCTGTCGACATGATCGCCCAGATAGTCGTCGAGCCATTGACTGAAGGCAGTCCACAACATGGGGCGCCAGGTCGCCTCCATCAGGATCAGCGAGGTTCCATCGCCATCGGATTCGACGACGTGACTTGTAACCGTGACCGGCCCCCCTTCCGCTGCATCCGGAAGCGACAGATCCCGTGTCTTGAAATGCACGCCAGGCTCTACGTCGAACACTCTGATCGGGACTTGAAGCTCGCCGCTGCGTGACAACGCTTCGTAGACCAGAAAGAACGTACCGTTAGACCTGCCCGAGCGTATGCTGCGCAGAAAGGGATCCCAATGTTCGTTGGTTTCGCGCGGGTAGACGCGGTCCCAGACACGCTCTTTTGGCAGGGCGATCCGCGCCTCGTCACGCGCCCGGACTATGATCGGCAAACGAATCCGGTCAAGCGCCCAGGGGTGCGATGGCAGGGCGATCGCAGCCGCTGTGTAGAGCACCAGAACCAGGGCGCCCGGCAGAGCCAGAGCCAGAAGCGCAAAGACCGGCGCCAGGGCCGCCAGCTTGAAAACGAACCAGCGTGCGTCCGGCAGGGCAAGCAACATTGCAGCCGTCAGGATCACGCCGATCAGCCCAAGCTGCACCGTGTTGGCGATGCTCGCCAGGATCCCACCGTCCGCCAGGATAAAGCCTGTCAGCCCACACAGGATGAACGTCAGCACCAGGCGGCGTCTTTGCCGCCATAGTCGTTCAAGCATTTTGTATCCGCCCCGTTCGTTCCGCGCAGAGATTATCGCCCAGAATATGGCGGTACAATGGATCTTTCTTGCAGAAGACGCTGTGCTCTCGCTCTGGTTGCAATCGCTCTGCGACCCGGTCCTCCTGACCACGGGTAAGATCCTTGCGCGCACTACATGGACCTGTCATGGTTTGGGGCTTGCAGCGAAGTGCGGAGACCCGATGCGCAAGTTTATGGTCGTCGTTGACGAGACGCCGGAGTGCATGAATGCGTTACGCTTCGCGGCGCGCAGGGCGCAGAACACCGGTGGCGGGATTGTGATGCAGTACGTTATCGCACCCGATGAATTCCAGCATTGGGTCGGTGTGGCGGAATTGATGCGGCAAGAAGCCCGCGACGCAGCCGAAAACCGTTTGGCGGAATTGGCAGACGAACTGAATGCGCTGTGCGGTGTCACGCCAGAGTTCATCATCCGCGAGGGCAACCGCGCCGAACAGGTGTTGGAACTGATCGAAGAGGATGATGAGATCGGCGTCCTCGTGCTGGGTGCAGGCGAGGGAGACAGCCCAGGTCCGCTCGTCAGTCAGCTTGTTTCGAAGATGGGTGGCAGGATGCCCATTCCGGTCACTGTCGTCCCCGGTGCCATGAGCCTCGAGCGCATCGACGCGGTCTGCTGAGTACGATCCGACCCCTCGAAATCTCGTTTTAACCAGACTTGGTGTATCCAAATCCCAGGAGAGTTCGGATCCATCGGGGTCGGGGGCGTATCGATATGACGGAATTGCGTACGGCACTTATTACGACCGCGTCGCTTGCAGCGCCGGTTATTGTAATCGCGCCCATGATGGCGTTGGACGGGCCTTATGAAACGGGTGACGGGCCGTCGCTCGACATGGAGCGGCATCACGAGCGGCAGATGTTCTCGCAACTCGCGATTGCCGGGATGCGGACCTATCGTGCGTCGTGCATGGAGTGTCATGGCGAGCGTGCCGTCGGGACGGGCCGGGGACCCAGCCTGTTGGATCCGATCTACCACCGCAGATCGCTGCCAAAGCGCGAGTTTCATGCCGCGGTCTCCGGGGGGACGCCGCAACAGAACTGGCGGATGGGCGACATGCCCGGCTTTTCAAAGTTGACGTTCAACCAGATCGAACAGATCGAGCGATATGTTCGAGAGCTGCAACGACCGACCGATTTTCGGTGAGCAGGCCGTACCGACCGGTTGCGCCGCGGCGCGTTCGGACCGGATAAGCGCATAGGCCGTGTTCACGGCTGCAAGGCGCTGTTCAGCCAGCCGCTGCGCCTCGGGTGGCACACCGCGTCCGATCATCCGATCCGGGTGCAAGTCACGCACAAGCGTTCGCCAGTGTTTGCGCAAATCCGCGTCACCGATTTCGGGCGGCACACCGAGCACCGTGTACGGATCCTGCGGATCGACAACCAGACGCGCTTTGATCGCGCGCAGCGTTTGCGTCGGCAGGCCGAAAAGTTCTGTCACCCGATGCAGAAACGCATCTTCGTCCGGGTGATAGGTGCCGTCCGCCACGGCGATGAAAACCAGGCCTTCCAGCAGATCCGCCAAAACCTCGGGCCGGTCCGAAAACATCCGCGCGATCTGGCGCGCATAGCTTTCGTATCCGTTCATATCGGTCCGCGCGAGGTTGAAGATCCGGGCTGCGTGCGTCTCCTCTCCCGGCGGGATTGTGAAGATCTGTCGAAAGGCCGAGACTTCATCTGCCGTGACGCGCCCATCAGCCTTCGCCAGTTTCGCGCCGAGTGCGATGACAGCGATTGTGAATGCGACGGTTCTCTCGGGCGGCGATGTCAGTCTTTCGAGAATCGCCGACAGCGGCTCTCCGTCGACGAGAGCGGCGAGGGCGTCACCGATTCGCTTCCAGATGGACATGCGAAATTCATTTCATCCCGGTTTTCGGCGCCACGAAATCACGCACGCCGTGGCAGCGCCCGTCGGTGCGCCAAATCATAGTACGGGTTCTACGCTGGAAGAGCGATAGCCCGGCGCAAAGTTTGGTGGAGAAGTCTGTTCTGTGTGGCGGAGGTTTCGACGTTCAGTCGTCGATGATGTCGAACGAGCGCTGAGGGCGCTTTTCCTCACGAACCCGGACCTTGCGCTCTACTGGGTGAGCCTCGACGCGCGAACTCATGTAGATCACGGCGATTGCAGCAGCGATTATCAGAACGATCATGGAACACCCCTTAGCGCGTAGAAGTAAAATAGGGGTTGCCAGGCGCAGCGTCGAGTCCTGAATGCAGAAAATGCACCAGAAAGTTGCAGGACGGTTAATGCGTGCCATGTCCGGCGCTCTGGCCAGAACGCGGTACGCACGCTATGCCGCCCTCATGAAAATCGTGATTGCAATTGGCGCTGTCTTATCGGTCGTGGGCTTGGCAGGCGTGATCTGGTGCATTCGCCATGCCGCTTGGCTGCGCCGCGCCGAGTTGGACGACACCCGCGTCAAAGCGGAGTTGAACAAGCTGATCTTCGCCCATATGGCTGCAATCGGATCCGCATTCATGGGGCTTGGCCTGCTGGTCATGGCCTTGCTACTTGGCTGAGGTTGACCATGAGCCACACGCTCGCCATCGATCAGGGTACAACATCAACCCGGTCTATCCTGTTTGACCGCGATCTCAAGGTTCTGCGCATTGCGCAGCGGGAGTTCGCGCAGCATTTCCCGAATTCAGGTTGGGTGGAACACGACCCGGAAGACCTTTGGGACACCACGGTCGCGACCTGCCGAGAGGTCATTGCGGACCTGACTCCGGGCGAGATCGCAGCGATTGGCGTGACCAATCAACGCGAAACCGTGGTGATCTGGGACCGTAAGACGGGCCGGGCAATTCACACTGCGATCGTGTGGCAGGATCGCCGGACCTCCGATGTCTGCGAGGCCTTAAAGCAAGCGGGCCCCGCGCCGATGGTCGCGGAGAAGACCGGTCTATTGCTGGACCCCTACTTCTCGGGGACCAAGCTCGCCTGGATACTGGATCATGTTGATGGCGCGCGGGCGCGGGCCGAGGCGGGTGAACTTCTGGCGGGTACGGTCGATAGTTGGCTGATCTGGCGGCTGACGAATGGTGTCAGTCACGTGACGGACGCCACCAATGCGTCGCGGACGATGCTCTACAACATCCATACGAATGCGTGGGACGATGCGCTTTGTGACCTGCTGCGTGTTCCTAAATCGATCCTTCCTTCTGTTCGGAATTCGGCGGACGAATTCGGTGAAACCAGTCTGTTCGGCGGCGCGATCGCCATTCGCGGTGTCGCGGGCGATCAGCAGGCAGCGACGGTCGGGCAGGCCTGTTTCAAGAACGGTATGATGAAATTGACCTACGGGACCGGCTGCTTCGCGCTGCTGAACACGGGCCCGGAACCCGTCGCGTCGAAGAACAGGCTGCTGACAACGATCGCCTATCGCCTGGATGGAAAGACGACCTATGCGCTCGAGGGGTCGATCTTCGTCGCGGGTGCCGTCGTGCAATGGCTTAGGGATGGTCTCTCGATCATCGAGCAGGCGTCTGACACCCAAGCGCTGGCCGAGGCGGCGGATCCCATGCAGCAGGTCTACATGGTCCCTGCGTTTGTCGGGCTGGGTGCGCCTTACTGGGACAGCACGTGCCGTGGCGCGATCTTCGGTCTGACCCGGGGCACGGGCCGGGCCGAACTGGGCCGTGACGCTTTGGAGCGCGTCGGTTACCAGCCGCGCGATCTGCTGGATGCGATGCGCCGGGACGCTGGCGGAAGTTCCGATACCGTCCTGCGGGTCGACGGGGGCATGACGGCCTCGGACTGGACGATGCAGTTCCTTGCCGACATCATCGGTGCGCCTGTCGATCGCCCGGTCTTCCAGGAAACGACGGCGCTGGGGGCGGCGTGGCTGGCAGGGATGCATGCCGGAATTTATCCGGATCAGACCGGGTTTTCGGAAAGCTGGGCACTGGATCGCCGTTTTAACTCGACAATGTCAGAAGAAATTCGCACGCAGCGGTACGGCGGTTGGCAGGATGCGGTGTCCCGGACATTGACGAACCGGGTTTGAGATCGCTGTAGGCCGTTTGAATATAGAGAGCACAAGATGACTACTCAGGACGCCTGGCCGAACCTTCACCGCGAAGCGGCACGGCTGAAACATGTTTCGCTGAAACAGCTCTTCGAAGACGACACAGATCGGTTTGGCCATTTCGCGCTGGAAGCCTGCGGGCTGTTCGTCGATATCTCGAAGGAGAAGCTTGACCGCCCGGCAATGCGGTCACTCGTTGCGCTGGCCGAGGCCGTGTCGCTCAAGGACAAGATTGCCGCTCTCTTCGATGCTGACCACGTCAACGCCACCGAAGGTCGGGCTGCTTTGCACATGGCCTTGCGCGACGGTGTTGACGACGGACTCGAGGTCGATGGCGAAGCAGTGATGCCGGCGGTCCGCGCCGAGCGCGACCGGATGCTGGCCTTCGCCATGGCAGTCCGCTCCGGTGACATCAGTGCAGCCGATGGCGCGCCGTTCAGCGATGTCATCAACCTCGGCATCGGCGGGTCAGACCTTGGCCCGGCCATGGGCGTTCGGGCGTTGACACCGTGGCACGATGGACCGCGTATCCATTTCGTATCGAATGTCGATGGAACTGCCCTTCCGGACACGATCCAGCATCTAGATCCGCGGCGGACCCTGGTGATTGTGGCCTCGAAAAGCTTCACAACGCTCGAGACGATGGCCAATGCGCGATCCGCTCTCTCCTGGCTGAAGGATGGCTTGGGAGATCAGACCTCCGCGCATCTGGCGGCGATCTCGACGAACCCCGAAGCGACACGGGCGTTCGGCGTTCCCGATGACCGTGTGTTCCGGTTCTGGGACTGGGTCGGTGGGCGGTACTCGCTTTGGGGTGTTATTGGGTTGTCCCTGGCGATCGCTATCGGCGCGGACGCGTTCAACGCATTTCTGTCCGGCGCGGCCCAGATGGACCGGCATTTCCGGAAGACCCCGTTGATGGAGAATCTGCCGGTTCTGCTCGGTCTGGTCGGTGTCTGGCGCCGCAGCGCGATGGGGTGCGCATCCGTTGCCTGTCTTCCCTATGAGGAACGATTGGGCCGCCTGCCAGCATACCTGCAGCAACTGGACATGGAGTCGAATGGCAAACGTGTCAGCGTCGGTGGAGACGTTCTTGAAGTGTCGACAGCGGGCGTGATCTTCGGCGAGCCGGGCACAAACGCGCAACATTCGTTCTTTCAGATGCTGCACCAAGGCACAGACGTCGTGCCCGTGGATTTCTTGGTTGGAACCCAGTCTGCAGGCGGGATCGAAGGCCATCACGACGCGCTGTTCGGAAGTGCGCTTGCGCAGGCAGCCGCTCTGGCGTTTGGGCGCGATGAGGATGCGGTGCGCGCGCTTCTGGCTTCGAACGGCACGGACGAAAGCGAAATTGACCGGATTGCGCCGCACAGAACGTTCCCTGGCGACCGGCCTTCGACGATGATCTGCTATTCGGTGCTCGACCCAAGAACGCTCGGCGCTCTCGTCGCATTGTTCGAGCATCGGACATACGTCCAGAGCGTTCTTTGGGGGATAAACGCTTTCGATCAGTACGGCGTCGAACTCGGCAAGACGCTGACGACTGACCTCATGCCGCGCCTGAACGTCGGCGATCTGAGCGACTTGGACAGTTCGACGCGCGGATTGATCGAACGCTATCGGACAGCCCGGGGACAGTGACCCGATTTCCGGGCGGAACCCTGCTTGTGCAACGCACAATGGGCAGGCTATGACGCGCCGATGACGTGTGCGTGCGACATTGGATGGATCGGCTTGGGCGAGAACAGTCCCTGCATGACCTGTCACGGCCAAAAGGCTTTTCTCCTCGGGGAAGCCCGTGCCGCCGGGCTGGCGGTGCCGCCCGCGTTCGTGTTGCCAGCCACTCATGAAACGTCGCTGAGCGCGCAGATCGCGCAGTTGGAGGCAGCGACGGATCGCAGTCTTGGTGATCCAGACAATCCGCTGTTGTTGGCTGTCCGACCATCTGCGGAGCTGCAAGCGGGTGGCATGGCGCCGGCCATCCTGAATGTTGGGATGTTCGAGGCAGCCGTTCCGGCGCTGGCGGCCCGGTTGGGGGAGCGCGCCGCGCTGGATATCTACCGACGCGTCATTCAATCCTTCGGCTCGGGCGTTCTGGGCGTCGACGTCGATGAGTTCGAATACGCCATGCACGATGCGCTCCGGCTTGCGGGATGCGATGACGAGACGGAACTTGGTGCGGACCAGCTGCGCGGTCTGATCGACACATGCCGGGACCTGATCGAAAGCGAAACCGGGTCTGCTTTCCCTGAAGACGCGCATGAGCAACTTGGCCTTGCGGTGTCGGCGATGCGCAAATCCTGGCGGAGCCCGCGCGCGCGAACGCGCCGCACAGCGCTCGGCTCGGATCCGGATGTCGATCTCGCCGTCATCGTTCAAGCCATGGCGCTAGGCGTCGGCCAGACAGTCTGCGGTGCGGGCTATGCTGACATGCGGGACGAGACCACGGGCCATTGGCATCTGAGTGGGCGCTACCTGCCACAGGCGCAGGGCGACGAAGTACTGATGGGCCTGCGCACGCCGCACGTGATCACGCGCGCGGAACGGGACCAACTCGGATTGCGTGTGCCCGCGCTCGAAGACGAAGCGCCAGAGCAACTGTCGGAGTTGGTCCGGGCCGGGGCCGTGATCGAACAGCGGATCGGTGACGCCGTGCGCCTGGAGTTCACGATCTCGGCCGGAGAGCTGAACATCCTCGAAGTTCACCCTGCCAAACGATCTGCGCGCGCTGCCATCCATATTGCTGTATCGCTGGCAGATGCGGGTGCAATCTCGCGCGAGGAGGCCATTCTGCGCGTTGATCCGGCCCATCTTGAGGAACAGTTACACCCGGCGATCGATCCCGAAGCACCGAGGGACACCGTAGGGCGCGGGCTTCCGGCATCGCCCGGTGGCGCATCCGGGAAGCTCGTGTTCTCACCGAATGACGCGGAACTGGCAGCAGCGCGTGGAGAGCCATCGATCCTCGCCCTGATCGAGACCAGTCCCGAGGACATTCGCGGTATGCACGCGGCGATGGGCGTCCTGACGGTCCGCGGTGGCATGACAAGCCATGCAGCCGTGGTCGCGCGCGGTTTGGGGAAGCCGTGCGTCGTCGGTGCGAAGGATCTTATGCTCGATCGGGAAGACGGCGTTCTGACTGCGGCCGATGGGCGTCGCATGGCAGCGGGAGATACGGTCACGGTCGATGGTACGACGGGCCAGGTGCTGGCGGGCGAGGTCAACATGATTCAGCCCGAGACGTCCGGTGCGTTTGCCGCAATGCTGCGATGGTCCGATGATGTGCGCCGCTTGGGCGTTCGAACAAATGCCGACACCGCCGAGGATGCGAAGGTCGCACAGGGTTTCGGCGCCGAGGGGATCGGTCTTTGCCGCACCGAGCACATGTTCTTCCAGGGCGGGCGGATCGTTGCGATGCGCGAAATGATCCTGGCCGAGTCGGAAGCCGAGCGCCGCAAGGCACTTGCCCGGCTTCTGCCGATGCAGCGCGAGGACTTCACGCGGCTTTTCGAGAGCATGCCAGGCTGCCCGATCACGATCCGTCTGCTTGACCCGCCCCTGCATGAGTTCCTGCCCCATGGCGAGAGCGAATTGCGGGAGATGGCGGCGCAGATGAACGTGCCAGTCTCGAAGGTGGCAGCGCGCGCCGAAGAATTGGCCGAGTTCAATCCGATGCTCGGGAAACGGGGGTGCCGGATCGGGATCGCCTATCCCGAGATCTACGAAATGCAGACGCGTGCCATTTTCGAGGCCGCGCGCGCAGCGGCGCGCGTCACCGGTGCACCGGTCATGCCCGAGATCATGATCCCCTTGATTTCGGCGGTCCGTGAACTCGAGGTTCTGACCGCGAAGATCGGCGAGGTGGCCGCAGAAGTCGCCGCGGAACACAGCGACGAGATCACCTACACGGTCGGTGTGATGATCGAGACGCCGCGTGCATGCCTGCGTGCGGCGGAGATTGCCGAAACGGCGGGGTTCCTCAGTTTCGGCACGAACGACCTGACGCAGATGCTCTATGGGCTCAGCCGGGACGATGCCGGGCGGTTCATGCCGGATTATGTCGCGCAGGGTGTTTACGGGCACGATCCGTTTCATTCCCTGGACATTGAAGGTGTCGGCGAGATCATGCGCATCGCGATCGAGCGTGCACGCGCCCGTTCACCGGGAATATCTCTTGGGCTGTGTGGTGAGCACGGCGGTGATCCCGCTTCGGTAGATTTCTGCGAGGAGATCGGTCTGGACTATGTGTCCTGTTCGCCGTTCCGGTTGCCGGTAGCCCGTCTTGCGGCGGCTCAGGCGGCTCTTCGACACCGCAATGCCTCTTGAAGATCTGCGACTCGGCGGGAAGCGCAGCCTCGCACGCGCCCTCGTTGACGTTGAAACCCGTCTGACCGAGGCGAGCGTCGCGAGACTGCTGGATGAAGCTCTCCTGTCGCCGCGCGGGGTCACCTTGTGACTGACCGGCCCACCCGGCGTTGGATAGTCGAGCCTTGTGAACGGTCTGATTGCCGCGTGGCGCGCGTCCGGGCGTACCATCGGCGTGATCGCGATCGATCCGTCCTCGTCCAGGACCGGCGGCGCGCGCCTTGGCGAGCGAACGCGGCTCACGACGGATCCCACCGACCCGGGGGTGTTCGTCCGATCGAGGGCCGCGCGGAACCGGCTTGGCGGTGTTTCCGAGGTCACCTTTCCGGCTCTGATCCTGATGCAGTCCGTCTTCGATCTCGTGCTGGTGGAAACGGTCGGGGTCGGTCAATCGGAAACTGGCGTGGCAGACATTGTCGATGGAACCGTCTTCTGCGCCCAGCCAGGGTCCGGAGATGCGCTGCAATACATGAAGGCGGGGATCATGGAGATCCCCGATCTCATCATTGTGACGAAGGCGGATCTGGGTGAGATCGCGACACGAACCCTCGCTGATATTCGGGGAGCACTTTCACTGAGCGATGGTGACCGGCAAGTCGGCCTTCTGGCCTGTTCCTCTGAGACAGGCGCAGGCATGGCGGAAGTCGTTGATGCGTTTGCGAACATGGGTGTCAAAAATGGGCCACGATTCGTTGAGTCGCGAAACGCGAGAATGATTCGGTGGCGAGAAGATAGAATTTCCTCGCAGTTCGGGCGTTTTGGGCAAGAACTCGCCAAAAAGTTGTGTGGATTGAATCGTGACAGATTCTCGTTTTGCAACACATTCGAGTGTGAATCGCGCTTGGAGGCCGCATTTACTGAGGCATTTTTGTAACGCGACTCACTAATCGACATCGACTCGACACGAGATCCCTCGTCCAGCCTACGCAAAATCTGCATTCACCGCCGCGCTGATGATAAAGAAAAAACGACTGCTGCTGGTCGCATCGAGCGTTGGGGACGTGGGAGCGCTCTGCGAAGCGAGTTGCAGGGAAGAGAACGAGAAGACAATGAACATACGACAGGCCTGCGCCCCACTCGCAGGAATCATGATGGCAACAGCACTGCTGGTGCCTGCACCAACGCCCGTTAACGCCGATACGCTTGGCCTAGATGTCGTGCGCTATTCGACTGTGGTCGGGGATGCAATTGGTGGCGAACAGACAGCACTCAGCTCGTTCGCGCTGACCGGACACTTCGCGCGTGCCGCGGGCCTCGAGGCAATCGAGGCCGGTGGCGGAACATGGCCCTATGACAGCACTGCGCGAAGTGCGATCGGCCGGCACATTTCGATGGATGAGGAGGCGAAACGGACCTCCAAGTCGCATGCCGATCGGGACTATACGCAAGTCGCGGCGCTATCCCTGAATGCGAACGCTCTGTCCCGGGTAAAGGTGCTGAACAAGTCCGAAAACTGGTATTGCCTGGCAGAGGCTTTGTACTTCGAGGCCAGGGGAGAGAGCCTGCGCGGACAGATTGCAGTCGCCGAGGTGATCTTGAACCGCGTTGACTCGAGGCTCTATCCGAACTCGGTCTGCGGCGTCGTTCAGCAGGGTCAAAGCCGCCGCAACGCCTGTCAGTTCTCATACAACTGTGATGGCAAGTCCAACCGGATCGGTAACGATGGTGTCTTCAACGAACTCGGCCAACTCGCATACGTCATGCTCAGTGGTGCCGAAAGGCGCCTGACCGGAGACGCGCTGTTCTATCACAACACGACTGTTCGACCCCGCTGGTCGCGCAAGATGCAACGTACGGCACGCATTGGGCGGCACATCTTCTACCGCAAGCCGATCAAGCTGTCGAAGCGGTGATTGGGGCTCTGGCGCGCCCAATCCGGTAAGCGAAGTGCAAAAAGTTCAATAAAACGGCGCTTTACGCCCATAAAGCGCGGTTTTTTGTTTGTGCGTACCAGAGCGTGCGATGTATTAAGTGCGCACGAAACGACGAAGTATCACTGGTCGATAGGCCTATTCGCCTCGATGTCCGAGCGGTTCGCCCACGTCCAGACGGTGCCGTGACTGAAGCAAACGCGTGTGTCCAAGCGCGGACAAAGAACTAAGGAAAACAGGCATGAAAAAATCGGAACTGGTCGATGCTCTGGCCGCTGCAGCAGATCTGAACAAGTCTCAGGCGGAAGCAGCGATTGACGCGCTGCCCGGCATTGTGTTGTCAGCGCTCAAAGATGGCGGCTCTATCGTTCTGCCCGGGATCGCAAAGATCGAAGCGAAGCACCGCGCGGCACGAGACGCACGCAACCCGTCCAGCGGCGAGACGATCAAACTGCCGGCGACCACTGTCGCTGGGTTCAAGGTTGTGAAGCCGTTCAAGGATGCCGTTTCAAAGATCAAGACCGGCTGAACCCGATCACACTGATCTGAAACAGCAGGGCCGGCAGTGTTGCCGGCCCTTGTTGTTTGTAAGCGCTTCTTGAGAGCGTCAGGCTTCGAGAACCTCGTCCTCGTCTTCTACAGCACCCGGCGAAAAGTCGAAGTCCAGACCGTGCGCTGCGCGGATCTTGTCCTCGATTGAAAGCGCGACCTGCGGATTGTCACGCAGAAACTGCTTCACGTTCTCGCGGCCCTGGCCGATCCGTTCGTCGCCATACGAGAACCAGGATCCCGATTTCTCTACCACGCCGGCCTTGACGCCGAGATCGATCAACTCTCCCATCTTCGAGATACCCTCGCCATACATGATGTCGAACTCGACCTGTTTGAACGGCGGTGCGACCTTGTTCTTGACGACCTTGACGCGGGTCGTGTTGCCAACGACCTCGTCGCGGTCCTTGATCGATCCGATCCGGCGGATGTCCAGCCGTACCGAGGAGTAGAATTTCAATGCGTTTCCACCGGTCGTCGTCTCGGGCGATCCGAACATCACGCCGATCTTCATGCGGATCTGGTTGATGAAGATCACCATGCATTTCGAACGGCTTATGGATCCGGTGAGTTTGCGCATTGCCTGGCGCATCAGACGGGCTTGCAGACCGACCTGCGCGTCGCCCATGTCGCCTTCAAGCTCTGCGCGGGGGGTCAACGCGGCGACCGAGTCCACCACGATCATCGACACCGCGCCCGAACGGACCAGGGTATCGGTAATCTCGAGCGCCTGTTCACCGGCATCCGGTTGAGAGATCAGCAGCTCGTCGACATCGACACCCAGTTTGCGGGCATAGGCCGGATCGAGCGCGTGTTCAGCATCGACGAAGGCACAGATTCCGCCCTTCTTCTGTTCTTCGGCGACCGAATGCAGGGCGAGGGTCGTCTTGCCGGAGCTCTCCGGGCCGTAGATCTCGATGATCCGGCCTTTGGGAAGACCGCCAATTCCCAATGCGATATCGAGCCCCAAGGACCCGGTCGAAACCGCCTCCACATCCATGGCGGCTTCCCGCTGGCCCAGCTTCATGATCGAACCTTTGCCGAAGCTACGTTCGATCTGGGCCAGTGCCGAATCCAGTGCTTTTTGTTTGTCCATTGTCCGTCTTTCAGCCAGCTTCAATAGGTTGTCGCTCATCCTGCCTGCTCCTTATTTCATATCGTCAGAAGGCGCGCAAACACCATCTGTTCTTGTGATGTTCTCACAAGGCTGGGGGTAAATAAAGAACAAACTTGAGTCGCTCTCCGTATAGTTGAAAGGGCTCGTGGTTTACGAACGGTTAAGCCGGATCTATGACACTAAGAGTGCTTCCAGGAGGCTCTACCCCCGAATGCTGGCCTCGATCCAACACCGTCTCGTGATCCTCGCGATGCCAAAATGTGCGTCAACTTCGTTCGAGGCGGCTCTGTCCAAGGACATGGACCTTGTGATTTCCAAGCATCCCGGTGCCAAGCACACCAACTTTCGCAAGTACCATCGCCATTTGAAACGGTTTCTCGAGAATTTTGCCGAAGGACCGATGGAGACGGTCTGCATGTTCCGAGAGCCGGTGAGCTGGCTGCACAGTTGGTGGCGCTATCGCTCGCGGCCAGGAATTCCCGATCCGTCCCGATCAACAGAAGGGATCGATTTCGAGCGCTTCGTTGAACTCTATATGAACGGAGCCCGCGCGCCTGCGAACCTGGGGCGCCAATCGCGGTTCGTCGCCGCTGCCGCTGGTAGCATCGGCGTTGACCGTCTTTTTCGCTATGATCGCGTGGACGAGATGTGTGCCTTTCTGTCGGAGAGGCTTGAGCGTGAAGTTGTGCTGGAGCGGCGGAACGTGTCTCCGTCCGCGCATGCAGCAGAAGAGCTCTCTCTCGAGATCCGGGACCGGTTACGAGATCATCTCTCGCTGGACTTTGAAATCTACGAGTCGCTGGCTTAGGACGGCTGCTCGTATCGCTGCTTAGAGCGGCACTTCGCGCTATACGTGCGGCTGAGCGCTTTCGATCGCGACTTTCACCTTCGCGGTGAGTTCGTTCAGCGAGAACGGTTTCGGCAGGAACTCAAAATCCATGTCGCTCAGATTTCGCTGGAAGGAATCCTCGGCGTAACCGGAAATGAAGATGACCCTGAGGTCCGGACGCAGATCTCTTGCCTTGCGCGCAAAGGTCGGCCCGTCCATGCCCGGCATCACGACATCGGATACAAGAACGTCGACATCCTCGGCGCCTTCGGTCAGCACCACCATCGCATCTTCGGCAGATTCTGCTTCGATCACGCGGTAGCCACGCAGTTTCAACGCACGGGACGCGAACGAACGGACGGGCGCCTCATCTTCGACGAGTAGAACGGCCCCTTGGCCCGTGAGATCTGGTTTGGCAGCGTCGATCGGTGCCTCGGGCGTCGGTGTTTCGTTGGGCGCAGGGAACGCGCGTGGCAGGAGGATTGTGAACCGCGCACCGTTTCCTTCGATGTTCTCGGCATAAATGTAGCCGCCCGACTGTTTCACGATGCCGTAGACGGTCGACAGCCCCAGACCCGTACCTTCGCCAACGGCTTTCGTCGTGAAGAAGGGATCAAACACCTTGTCCATGACCTGCGGGTCGATGCCGGTTCCGCTGTCCGACACGCTGATTTCAACATAGTCACCCGGCGGAACCGAGACACCGACATGTTTCTGGATCTCACTCAGACGCGTGTTCTGTGTGCTGATTGTGATCGTTCCCCCTTCGGGCATCGCATCACGCGCATTCACCACGAGGTTCATGATCGCCTGTTCGAGCTGCTGGTGATCGGCGCGAACGGAGCCCAGGTTTCGACCGTGATCCAGCGAAAGAGTGATGTTTTCACCAATCAGTCGATCCAGCAGATACAACGTGTCCGATACGACATCCTGAACCGACAGTAACTTGGGCTGGAGTGTTTGTTTGCGCGAGAATGCCAACAGCTGCCTGACGAGCGTCACCGCGCGATTTGCGTTCTGCTTGATTTGCGTGAGGTCGTTGAAATCCGGATGGCTCGCGTCCTTGCGAAGCAACAGAAGGTCGCAGTTCCCGCTGATCGCGGTGAGCACATTGTTGAAATCGTGTGCGACCCCGCCTGCGAGCTTGCCGACCGCCTCCATCTTCTGGGACTGGGCGAACTTGTCTTCGAGCATGCGCAACTCGGATGCGTCCGTCAGGACCGCCATCAGTGATGGTTGTCCCTGAAGCATGATCTGTGTCAGCGAAACCTGGGCGAACGTCTCGAACCCACCATCCTTCAGCCGGACCATTTCGCCAGATCCGTCATAGGTTCCCGCCCGAACCTCGGCCATCAATCCGTCGAGTGATCTGCTCAACGGCTGCAGGATATCGCCAATCATCCGGCCAACACGGAACGACTTGCCCAGCATGGCGCGGGCCTGGCTGTTTCCCCAGAAAACGCGCCCCTCGATATCAAGATGCAACAGCGATACCGGAATCGCTTCAAGCGTTTCCGCGGCGCTGATCTGTCCTGTCGTTTCACCATCGGGGATGAACAGGAAGATTTCGTATGTGTCGACATCCTGGGATCGATCGATCCGCAGCGCACTCAGTGCCAGCCTGTCTGCGCCATCGGTTCCAGGCAGCAGGATGCGGCCAGCCGAGAACACGCCTGCTTCGACCTGCTCTTCAAGAATTTGAATTGCATTCTCTGAAAACACATCGCCAAACAGATCGTTCGTCGTGACTTCGCCCATCGCTCCGATGCGGATGTATGCGAACGGCGCGGAAGTGAACTGAAGCGCCCCTCCATCGCTGAACAGTGTCGTCATGCGCGACTTAGGGCTCACCTGCCAGATAAGCTCATGGGGTCCGCACAGATTGACACATAGAACAACCTGCTCCCCTGTGTCGGCGCGGGTGTGGGTTTCGAGCGCGATGCCCTCCTGCAGACTGAGCTTGGACATCCGATAGATGTCGCTTGCCGACGCGCCGAGCAGCGGTTGAAGCATGTCGAGAATCGCGGCCTTGCGCGCAACGGCGTCGGTTAGTGGGGCGTTCGCATTGATGATGCGCCCATCGCGCCGCGTGATCGCTGCGGGCCAGTCGCGGGTCATCAGGATCAGACCGACGTCTGTGCCTTTCTTCGGGACAAGGTACCGGATCAGAAAAACCGTGCCGATTGCCACAAGGATCGCTGCGCCGATCACCGTCATGGGCGCCATCGCAAAGCTTACGAGGCAAGCAAACCAGCCATCGCATACAGCCGCCGCCAAGATCGCCGGGACTAGAACTGGAGCAGTAGCGGCGCCAGCAAGGAGCTCAGTCATTTTCTGTCACCCTGACACTCTGTCCAGTGACCGGACACAAATTTCGAACACCGCCCCTATCGTCTCACGGTGAATAGACAATCAATTTTACCGCGCGTCCTCAACCTGTGACAGTACTGCGCCAAAAAGCCCATCCGTGCCAGAACTCGGCAACAGGTGAAGCTGATCGACGAGGCTCCATGTTGGATGCCGTTTGAGGAACTGGTCGATCTGCGATGCGTTCTCGGCGTCAAAGATCGAGCACGTGCCATAGATGATCCGCCCCTCGGGTTGCACCAGTTTTCGCGCCTGCTCGAGCAGTTCTGACTGGACCGCGATCAAGCTTTGAAGCCGGGCTTCAGTCAGACGCCATTTGGCGTCCGGATTGCGTCGCCAGGCACCTGAACCCGAACACGGAGCGTCCACGAAGACGACGTCATATGTCCCAAAGGATTTCTCGAGTGTTTTTCGATCGATGATCTCAATCGAAGCACCCGCCCGTTGTGCCCGCGCGGGCAAGGCTTCAAGGCGGGCACTGGAGACGTCATATGCATGGATGATCGCCCGACCGCCCGCCGCCGCCGCCATGGCAAGTGCCTTGCCGCCGCCGCCGGCACAAAGATCCAGGATACGCTCACCGGGCCTTGCTTTGGCAAGCAATGCAAGTTGTTGGCTTCCGGCGTCTTGGATCTCGACCAGACCTCCGAGATATGCAGTGCTTAGATGAACCCGATGCGCGCCGTCCCTACCCCTGAGGGCATTGACGATACCGGGCAGCGGTTCTGTGACAATGCCGTCGGTCGCCAGGCTTTGACGTGCGGCAACGGGATCGGCCTTCAAACTGTTGACCCGCAAATCAACATTCGCGCGGTCGCGAAGAGCAAGGAGATCGGCGTCACTCAGCGTTGCGACCCAGGGTGCCAGCCATTCCGGCATGTCTGTACGGACGAGGCGCGGTGCGGAGTCGAGCGATCTTTGCGCTGCAATCTCTGTTTCCAAAAGTGGTGATGGCGCGTGCCTCTCACCCGTAAAAACGTCGGAAATCTCCAATCCGGCTTGGACGACGCTTCCGTGAATCAGCGCCCGCCCGGACACTGTCGTCTCGTCTGATCCAGCGATCCATGCGCTTGAGCGCATTCGGCGTGTCGCGCTGTACACAAGATCGGCGATGGCGCGCCGGTCGCCGGAACCTGCATATCGGCTTCGTCGTCCCCAATCGGTCAGTATCCGATCCAGATCCTGTTCCGATGACAACCAGATGTCGAGGATCTCGATCGCACTCTGGGCTCGTGCGTCGGACCTCATGCGTCACAAGCGATGGTCTGTTGTGCGCCGGTGACAAACGTGCCAGCGGCTCGCGTCAGCGAAGCGACGACGCGAGCGTATGTCGTGCGCGCGCTCGCGCGCTCCGTTTGATGTCTCGGCATGGCAGGAGCAGCTCCCGCGATAATTCGGCGCTTCGCGCGGGATGGTCACGTCGTGCACGTGGCTTTCTGTCAGGCCTGCATTCGTGATGCGGACAAACTCGACACCGTTGCGCATGTCCGCGATCGTGCCGGTGCCGGTGTAGCCCATTGCCGCCCGCAAGCCGCCCACGAGTTGGTGCAGCACTGCACCCGCGGGCCCTTTGTAGGCAACCTGTCCTTCGATGCCTTCCGGCACCAGTTTGTGACTCTCGCTAACCTCTTTTTGGAAGTACCTGTCCGCCGACCCGCGGGCCATCGCCCCGACAGATCCCATGCCGCGATAGCTCTTGTAAGATCTGCCCTGGAACAGGAAGACCTCGCCCGGAGCTTCATCGGTGCCTGCCAGCATCGAGCCGACCATGGCACAATGTGCCCCTGCGGCGATTGCCTTGGCCAGATCGCCCGAGAACTAGATGCCACCGTCCGCGATCACCGGACTGCCGGTTTTCGCGGCCTCCTCGGCGCAATCCAACACGGCGGTCAACTGCGGTACACCCACGCCCGCAACGACCCGTGTCGTACAGATCGACCCCGGCCCGATCCCAACTTTCACCGCGTCGGCACCTGCTTCGATCAAGGCGCGCGTCGCAGCACCCGTCGCCACATTCCCGGCGACGACTTGCACCGCGTTCGACAACTTCTTAACCCGCTCAACCGCCCGAGCCACCGATGCGGAATGGCCATGCGCCGTGTCGATGACCAACAGGTCGACCCCGGCATCGATCAGCGCTTCGCTGCGTTCGAAACCCGCGTCGCCAACCGTCGTGGCGGCCGCCACACGCAAACGCCCAAGATCATCCTTGCAGGCGTTGGGATTCAGAACGGCCTTCTGGATATCCTTGACGGTCAGAAGGCCGGTGCACTCACCGGCTTCGTTTACCACCAACAGCTTCTCGATCCTGCGGGTCTGCAACAGTTTGCGCGCAGCTTCCAGGTCGACCGGTTCGCGTACCGTCGCCAGGTTCTCCGATGTCATCAACTCACTGACCGGCAGGTCAGGATTATCTGCAAAGCGCATGTCGCGATTGGTTAGAATGCCGACGAGGCGTTTCTCGCGGTCGACGACCGGAAATCCAGTGATCTTGTAGCGGTCCTGCAAGGCTTCTGCGTCGGACAGCGTCTGATCCGGTTGCAATGTGATCGGATTGTAGACGATGCCGCTTTCGAAGCGCTTCACCCGTTTCACCTGCCGGGCCTGCTCGCGCACGTCCAGGTTCCGGTGGATCACGCCCATGCCGCCCCATTGCGCCATGCAGATCGCCATCTCGCTTTCGGTCACGGTGTCCATGGCCGAACTCAACAGCGGAATGTTCAACGCGATGCCCTTGGTGACCTGGGTGCGCGTATCCGCATCTGCGGGCAGGACCTCGGACGCACCTGGGACCATCAAGACATCATCGAATGTGAGTGCCTCACGTATCTCCATGTTCTCAAACCCCTGGGAGATTGCTGTGTTGGCACGTCCCTATCTCACGATGGCGTGGAAAAGGGAAGGCTGATAGAGGTGCCGCGACAGGATGCGCGTTTCTCAACCACCACACGATGCGGTGGAGCGACACGTAGCGACCGGAACATCTAGCGGCATGTAAACAACGGGGGCGATCGATATGGCGGCACACGGTTACGAGGGCGGTCGTTTGAATCTGCCGTTTGTTGGTATCTCTACGTTTGCGAAGAAGCCCTATGTCGAGGATTGGGACGCGATCGACGCCGATGCCTGCATTCTGGGCGCGCCCTTTGATTTTGGTACCCAGTGGCGATCGGGCGCGCGATTTGGCCCGCGCGGCGTTCGCGAGGCGTCGACGCTGTTTTCCTTCGGTCACGCCGGGGCCTACGATCACGAGGACGATGCTACCTACCTGGGCGCGGACGTTCGGATCGTCGACATTGGCGATGCCGATATCGTGCACACGGACACGATCGCTTCGCATCGAAACATCGCCTTCGGCGTCGGCAAGATCCTGAGTGCCGGTGCTCTGCCGGTGGTGATCGGCGGCGACCACTCGGTCAACATTCCCTGTATCGACGCGTTCGACGGGCAGGGACCAATTCATATCCTGCAGATCGATGCGCATCTGGATTTTGTCGATGAAAGACATGGCGTTCGTTTTGGCCACGGAAATCCGATGCGGCGTGCAGCCGAGAAGGACTTTGTGACCGGACTCACACAGGTCGGTATCCGGAACGTATCGTCTACAGCGAAAGAGGGCTACGAGGACGCGCGCGCCTTGGGGGCCGAGATACTCTCGGTCAGGCAGGCACGGGCGCTCGGCGCAGACGGCGTTCTTGCGAGACTCCCCGAAGGCGCGAGGGTCTACGTCACCATCGACATCGATGCGTTCTGTCCGTCGATTGCACCGGGGACCGGTACGCCGAGCCACGGCGGGTTCCTCTACTACGAAGTGCTTGAGATGCTTCAGGGCGCCGCGAAGCGACACGAGATCGTTGGTATCGATCTGGTCGAGGTCGCGCCGGATTATGATCCGACCGGTTCGACCTCGATCCTCGCGGCACAGCTTCTGATGAACTTCCTCGGTTTCATCTTCCACGCTCGCTCGAGAGTCTGAACGTGGCGCATCTCTCCCAGACCCAGTTCGATGCGTTTTCCCGCGACGGTGCAATTGTGGTCGAGAATGCGAGCTCTCGGGATGCGTTGGAGGCCCTGCGGTCCGCGTTTGCCGTTTGGGTCGAGGATTCTCGGCAGCATGTCACGGCGTACGGGACGGTCTGCGACGGCCGTCCAAGATTCGACCTCGAACGCGATCACACACCAGACAAGCCCGCGCTCAGGCGGGTTGCCTCGCCCAACGACATCAGCCCGGAATTTGCTCAGGTCGCGTTCGACAGCGCCATGGCCGATATGGCGGCGGATCTGATCGGCCCGGATGTCCGGTTCCATCATGCCAAGGTCAACTCGAAACTGCCGCACTCAACGACGGTCGTGAAGTGGCATCAGGA
>JBHJIZ010000084.1:0-13050 GCA_050043005.1 Paracoccaceae bacterium | reverse complement strand
GAAGCCACATTGTCGTGCGCAAGCTGTTCGATCACGACCGGGCTTACATTTTCCAGAATACGGACGGTAGGATTGTCTTCGCCATCCCTTACGAGAACGAGTTCACGCTGATCGGCACAACGGATGTCGAGCATGAAGGTGCCCCCTCGACTGCGAAGTGCCCGCCCGAAGAAGCGGATTATCTCCGGGCCCTCGCATCAGAGTACTTCGAGCATCCCATTACGGCCGAGGATATTGTCTGGTCGTATGCCGGGGTAAGGCCCCTGATCGACGATGGCGCCGAAAAGGCGTCGAAAGCGCCCCGCGATTACACTCTGAAGCTCGAAACGGCCCAGGGTGCTCCGCTCTTGAACATCTTCGGTGGCAAGATCACGACTTATCGCAAGCTTGCCGAGGAGGTTCTTGCGGAGCTTATCAAGGTCATGCCGAAGATAACGGGGATCTGGACCGCAGGCGTACCGCTGCCGGGCGGTAATTTTCCGATCGATGGATACGATGCCCTGTGCAATCGGCTTGCCGATGCGAACCCGGATATCCCGTTGAAGCAGGTCCGTCGCCTCGTCCGTGCCTACGGCACAGAAGCTGAACGCATCCTGGAACAGATCGCAAAGAACGATGAACAAGCAACAGATTTCGGACATGGCCTTTCGGTCGCCGAGGTCCGGCATCTCATGACCGAAGAATGGGCGATGACTGCCGACGATGTTCTTTGGCGGCGCAGCAAGCTTGGGCTGTTGTTCCAGCCGGATCAGGTGGACAGGCTCCAGACTTGGATGCAAGCTGCCGCCTCCGACAACCGCGATGTTGCAGCGGAGTGATCGACGAT
Source organism: Paracoccaceae bacterium (assembly GCA_050043005.1). Lineage (GTDB taxonomy): Bacteria > Pseudomonadota > Alphaproteobacteria > Rhodobacterales > Rhodobacteraceae > Thermohalobaculum. The sequence goes on along the minus strand of JBHJIZ010000084.1, from coordinate 12,224 downwards.
GACGCTTGAACTGAAGTCCATCTCCAAGACTGTCGGCGCTGAAACTCACATCTATGAAACAAGCTTGCGTCTCGAACGCGGGACCATGAACAATCTGCTGGGAAGAACCTTGTCGGGGAAGACCACACTTCTGCGGATCATGGCTGGCCTAGATGTACCGTCGACAGGCACTGTCTGGTGGAATGGCGAGGACGTGACCGGGCGGCGTGTCCAGGACCGCGATGTCGCGATGGTCTATCAGCAGTTTATCAACTACCCGTCGATGACGGTCTACGAGAACGTCGCCTCGCCTCTTCGGATCCGCGGCCTTTCGTCCGATGAAATTGATCGCAGGGTCCGCGCGGCAACAGACCTGATGCGGCTGAGCACGCAACAACTGGATCGCAAGCCGTTGGAACTTTCTGGCGGTCAGCAGCAACGTTGCGCCTTGGCACGAGCACTGGTGAAGGAAGCGGGCCTCGTGCTGCTGGATGAGCCACTCGCGAACCTCGACTTCAAGCTACGCGAGGAACTGCGTATCGAAATCCCCAAAATCTTCGAGGCCTCGGGCGCGATCTTTGTCTACGCGACGACTGAACCGCACGAAGCTTTGCTGCTGGGCGGGAACACAGCCTGCCTCTGGGAAGGTCGTGTGACGCAGTTCGGTCCGACGGCAACCGTATACCGACAACCTTGCGATATGACGACGGCCCGGGTGTTCTCCGATCCGCCCATGAATTTCCTCGCGTTCGAAAAGCATGGAGACTTGCTGCGATATGACGGCAAGGACCACGCATCACCTGCCAACTTTTCGTCCCTGCCTGACGGCAGCTACAATGCAGGTTTCCAAGCAAATCACTTGTCGCTCGACCCGCTTGGCGCGAACGACGTGGTCTTCTCATGCGAGAGCATCGGAACCGAGATTACCGGCTCGGAGAGTTTCGTACACCTGCGGCACGAAGGCCTGAACTGGGTCGCGCTGCGGCACGGCGTTCTGGATGTACCCGCAGGGGATAGCGTCCAGACGCACGTCGATCCCGCCTACATGTACGTGTTCGACACGCATGATCGGCTGGTGTCCGTCGCCACCTATGCCCAGGCGGCCTGAACCATGGTCGCGATCAAGCTCGACGAACTGGCACACGCCTACGCGCCAAATCCGAAAACCCCCGAAGACTACGCGCTTCGCCCGTCGATCGATCACCTGTGGGAGGACGGCGAGGCCTATGCACTGCCCGCGCCATCCAGCTGCGGGAAGACGACGCCTCTGAACATCATTTCCGGATTGGTGATACCAAGCCACGGCCGTATTCTGCTCGATGACCAAGACGTCACGCGCGCACCGACCGCTGATCGGAATATCGCGCAGGTCTTCCAGTTCCCGGTCGTCTACGACACGATGACGGTCTATGACAATCTGGCCTTCCCGCTGCGCAATCGTGGACGTGACGAGGCGTATGTTACCCGCCGGGTGACCGAGATCGCCGAGATGACGGGTCTGGGCGATCTGCTGCAAAGGCGCGCACAGGGGCTGACGGCGGACGCCAAGCAGAAGATCAGCCTTGGCCGGGGCATGGTGCGCGAGGACGTGGCGGCCATCCTGTTCGACGAACCGTTGACCGTCATCGACCCGCATATGAAGTGGGAGCTGCGCACGCAGCTCAAACGGCTCCACCGCGAGTTTGGCCACACGATGATCTATGTCACGCACGACCAGACCGAGGCACTGTCATTCGCCGACAAGGTCGTTGTGATGCTGGACGGAGAGGTGCTGCAACTCGGCACGCCTGCCGATCTCTTCAACGCGCCGGCGCACACATTCGTCGGATACTTCATCGGCTCACCGGGCATGAACGTGCTTCCGGCAAGAGTTTCGGGCCCCGCCGCGCATATCGGCGACGCCATCGTCCCGTTAAACCGTGCCTACAACACTCTGCAACTGGAACCGGTCGAGGTTGGTGTTCGACCGGAAGACATCCGTCTCGCCTCGGGCGACATCGGAATTCCGGTCCAGATCGAACGTGTCGAAGACGTCGGCCGCCACAAGATCGTCCGGGCCCGCTATGACGGACAATCCGTTTGCGCGCTTGTCGCCGAAGGTGAAGAGATCCCCGCAGATGCCAACCGCATGGTCTTCGATCCGAACAGCACGCACGTCTTTAAGGACGGCTGGCGGCTGGAGGGCGTTGCGACATGAGCAAGACGCTGAACAACCGCGCATGGTGGATGGTTCTGCCGGTCCTGCTGCTGGTCGCGATGAACGCGATCATCCCACTGATGACGGTCGTGAATTACTCCGTGCAGGAGGTCTTCTACGGCGTCTACTCGTTCGTCGGTGAACGTTGGTACGCGGATACCTTGGCCTCCGACCGGTTCCATGCGGCCCTCGGGCGGCAACTGCTGTTCACTTTCACCATTCTGGCAATCGAAATCCCACTGGGTGTGAGCATTGCGCTGGCGATGCCGCGCGCGGGCCCCTGGGCAAGTGGCTGCCTGGTGCTCATGGCTCTGCCCCTGCTGATCCCCTGGAACGTCGTCGGCGCGATGTGGAACATCTTCGCGCTGCCGGACATCGGGCTGCTCGGCTTTTCGCTGAACTGGATGGGCATCGATTACAACTACACGCAGCAGCCCGTGAGTGCATGGATCACCGTCATTCTGATGGATGTCTGGCACTGGACCTCGCTGGTGGTGCTGCTGGCCTATGCGGGCCTGCAGTCGATTGACGAGAACTACTACCGCGCAGCCGGATCGACGGCGCGTCACAATGGGCGGTGTTTCGCTACATCCAGTTGCCAAAGATGAAGCGCGTCCTGACCATCGCGATTCTGCTTCGCTTCATGGACAGCTTCATGATCTACACCGAGCCTTCGGTTCTGACCGGCGGCGGGCCGGGCAACTCGACAACCTTCCTCTCGATCGACCTCGTCAAGAAGGCGATTGGCGAGCAGGACCTCGGGAACGCTGCTGCGATGAGCATCATCTATTTCCTGATGACGCTTCTCGTCTGCTGGCTCTTCTACACTCTGACAATGCAGGGCGAGGAGGAGAACTGATGAACGCGTTCTTCAGCATCGCCCTAGGGCTGTTCGCACCCGTCTTTCTGAGAACGCTTCGGCGCAAGGCGGCTTTCAAGGGGCTCGTGACTACGACCTTTATCGACCGTGCGCTCGGCATGACTCAGATGAAGCTTGGTCGGAGCGGCACACCATGAAGCTCCGCTGGTTGATCCCGACGCTTTACATAATCTTCCTGATGTTGCCGATCTATTGGCTGCTGAACATGTCGTTCAAGACGACGAACGAGATCCTGGGCGGCTTCTCGTGGTTCCCAGCCGAGTTCACGACCGAGAGCTATGTGAAGATCCTGACGGACCCGAGCTGGTACTGGGGCTACATCAACTCGATCACCTATGTCGTGATCAACACGGTGATTTCCGTTGCCGTCGCCCTGCCCGCAGCCTATGCGTTTTCGCGTTACCGGTTCCTGGGCGACAAGCATCTGTTCTTCTGGCTGCTGACCAACCGAATGGCACCCCCCGCGGTTTTCGCGCTCCCATTCCTCGAACTGTACTCGTCGATGCAACTCTTCGACACTGTCTGGGCCGTGGCGCTTGCGCACTGCCTATTCAACATTCCGCTCGCCGTCTGGATCCTGGAAGGCTTCATGTCCGGCGTGCCGAAGCAGATCGATGAAACCGCCTATATCGATGGCTATTCCTGGCCGCGCTTCTTCACCAAGATCTTCATGCCGCTGATTGCCTCCGGCATTGGTGTCACCGCATTCTTCTGTTTCATGTTCAGCTGGGTGGAGCTGCTTCTTGCGAAGACACTCACGGCTGTCCACGCGAAACCCATCGCCGCGGTGATGACCAAGACAGCCTCGACGTCCGGATACGAACTCGGCCTGCTCGCAGCCGCCGGTGTCTTGACGATCATCCCAGGGGCTATCGTGATCTATTTCGTTCGCAACTACATCGCCAAGGGCTTCGCCCTGGGGAGGGTGTGATGAAACGATTTGCGTTGATCGCTGCGATCATCGCGCCATCACAGGCGCTCGCTCAGAACCAGATTTCGGAGCCATTGCTGCAATGGATGGCCTGGACATGGCAGACGGCAGCGTTTTTTGCATTCGTCGTGCTCTGCCTGCTGACGCTTTCGGCCTGGGAGTACTTCAAGCCAGGTGGCGATCCGCGCGACCCCGGCATCCTCGGGATCAGCACAACCCGCGGCGACCGGCTGTTCATCTCGCTGCTCAGCGCCGCATACATTCACCTGGCATGGCTTGGCCTGATCTCGGCGCCGCTCTGGGGTGCGACCGCGATTTCAATCATTCTGGCGCTGGCGATCTTTCGCTGGGTCTGAATTCGACCGGCCCATCCGGGCCACTAACTGGAAGGAGAAAGTGAGAAAAACACTTCTTGCAACGGCGGCGATCAGCCTTCTCTGGGCGGGTTCCGCCTGGGCGGATGCTGCTGCAGCCAAGAAATGGATCGACAGCGAATTCCAACCCTCGGTGCTCTCGAAAGAAGAGCAGATGTCCGAGATGGAGTGGTTCATCAACGCTGCCGAGCCATACAAGGGCATGGAGATCAACGTGCTGTCGGAAACGATCCCGACGCACACCTATGAATCCGAGACGCTGACCAAGGCCTTCGAGGAGATCACCGGCATCAAGGGCAACCACCAGCTTCTGGGGGAAGGTGAGGTCGTTCAGGCTGTCCAGACCCAGATGCAGACCCAGCGGAACCTCTATGACGGGTACATCAACGACTCCGATCTGATCGGCACGCACTCACGACTGCAGCTGGCTTACAACCTGTCCGACATGATGGCAGGCGATTGGGCGGGCACGACCAATCCGGGCCTGGATCTTGACGATTTCATGGGCAAGTCGTTCACGACCGGCCCGGATGGCAAGCTCTACCAGCTACCCGATCAGCAGTTTGCGAACCTCTACTGGTTCCGCAAGGACTGGTTCGACCGGCCAGAGCTTCAGGCGCAGTTCAAAGAGCGCTACGGCTACGATCTGGGCGTTCCGGTTAACTGGTCGGCCTATGAGGACATCGCCGAGTTCTTCAGCGTCCACGTCAAGGAAATCGACGGTGTAACCGTTTACGGGCACATGGACTATGGCAAGCGCGCACCAGATCTTGGCTGGCGGATGACCGATGCCTGGTTGTCGATGGCCGGTGCCGGATCGGTTGGTGAACCGAACGGTGTTCCGATCGACGAGTGGGGCATTCGGATGGAAGCCGGTTCGTGCAATCCGGCGGGTGCTTCGGTATCGCGCGGTGGTGGCACGAACGGTCCGGCTGCGGTCTATGCGATCCGGAAGTGGGATGAGTGGCTGCGCAAGTACGCCCCTCCGGGCGCTGCAAGCTACGACTTCTACCAGTCGCTGCCTGCGCTGAGCCAGGGCAACGTCGCCCAGCAGATCTTCTGGTACACGGCGTTCACCGCTTCGATGGTGGCCGACAAGGCCAGCGGCAACAACACGGTCGATGACGCGGGCAAGCCGCTTTGGCGGATGGCTCCGTCGCCGCACGGCCCGTACTGGGAAGAGGGCCAGAAGATCGGCTACCAGGATGCGGGATCGTGGACGTTCCTGAAGTCGACCCCGTCTGATCGCGCTCAGGCCGCTTGGTTGTACGCGCAGTTCGTCGTCTCGAAGACGGTCGACGTGAAGAAGTCTGACGTTGGTCTCACCTTCATCCGTGATTCCACAGTGCGTCACCAGCACTTCACGGACCGTGCGCCGAACCTCGGCGGACTGATCGAGTTCTACCGCTCGCCGGATCGCGTTCGCTGGTCGCCGACCGGCATCAACGTGCCTGACTATCCGAAGCTGGCACAGCTTTGGTGGCAGCAGATTGGTGACGTGAACTCGGGTGCGTTCACACCGCAGGAAGCCATGGACCGTCTCGCTGGCGAGATGGATACCATCATGGCCCGGATGCAGGCCGCTGACGAGGCCGCCAATGTCTACGGCGGCTGTGGTCCGCGCCTGAACGAGCCAAAGGATCCTTCAGAATGGATCGGCAAGGGCGGCGCCAAGGCCAAGGTCGATGAGAAGCCAAAGGGCGAGACTATCGCCTACGAGGAAATCATCAAACGCTGGCAGTAAGGCTGCCCCTTGAGTGACGAGAATTGGGCCGGGGTACTCCCCGGCCCTTTTCGTTTGAACTTCGCCACATCTGTTTCTGCTGACCACCCTACCGCACTTCACGCTGACACGATACAGTCTGTGACATCGGCAAGAACAGAGGCTGGCAGCATGACAAAGGTTCAAGTCGGCGCGGACAGTGTCAGCGCCTATCAAACTGACGGGATCGCCTGCGTCAGACAGGCATTCGATTCCGATGCCGTCGAAATGCTCCGCGACGTTGTTGCCCGTGACATGGCAGACCCAAGCCCGATGGCTGTCGATGCAACCCGCGACGGCGAAGGCCGGTTCTTCGGCGATACGTTCGTCTGGAAGCATTTTCCCGAACTGGAGGACTTCGTCTTCAACTCACCTGCCGCCGATATCGCAGCGGCCATGTTGGGTTCGCGGAAGGTCAATCTGATCTTTGATCAGTTCCTGGTGAAGGAGCCGGGAACCTCGACCCCGACGCTCTGGCATCACGACCAAACCTATTGGCCTGTCGCCGGGCATCAGGTGTGCACGCTCTGGCTCGCGCTCGACCCGGTCACCAAGGAAAGTGGAGCAGTAGAATACGTCTGTGGCTCGCACCTCTGGGGTCAGCGGTTCAAGGCCGTGTCGTTCAAGGATGACGACCTGTACAAGGAGGATCTGCCGCCGGTGCCGGACATCGAGGCGACCCGTGATCAGTACAACATGGCGCAATTCGAACTGGAGCCTGGGGATTGCACGATCCATCATGGCCTGACCGTTCACGGGGCGCCCGGAAACAGCCTTGCCAGACCGCGGCGCGCTTATGTTATGCGGTGGGCTGGAGAGGACGTCACCTACTATCCGCGCCCGAACCTGCAACCGATGCTGCATGACCCGGGCATTCCTTCTGGTGGCCCGATTGACTGCGCGCTCTTCCCAGTGGTTCGCAATAGGGCCGCCTGAGACTCGCATATCTCTGACAGTTTCGCATGAAGCCGACACTCTATTCTTTTCGCCGCTGCCCGTATGCGATGCGCCTGCGTCTAGCCTTGGACGTCAGCAGATACGAGGTTGAACTGCGCGAGGTTGTCCTTCGGGATAAACCGGATGCCTTTCTCGCGGCCTCTGCCAGCGCGACGGTGCCCTGTCTGGTGACCGGCGATCTGACGATAGACGAAAGCCTCGACGCAATGGTTTGGGTTCTGAAGCAGAACGATCCCGAGGGATGGCTCGACATGCCGGCGGCCGGCTTCGAATGGATCGCGCGCTGCGATGGTCCGTTCAAGGACGCTTTGGATCGCACGAAATACGCAACCCGCTATCCCGGCGTCGAACCCGAAGACCAGCGGGCACTGGCGTCGGAGTTTCTGACTGACCTGGACAGCCAGATCGACGCCTGGATCTTCGGGAGACCGACATTGGCCGACTACGCGGTCCTGCCGTTCGTCCGGCAATTCGCCTTCATCGACAAGCCCCGGTTCGATGCGCAACCCTGGCCGCGTCTGCAATCGTGGCTCGAGACATTCCTGTCTTCCGACCGCTTTGCGCAGATCATGCACAAGTACCCGAGATGGCAGCCGGGCGACGCGCCAACGCTGTTTCCTGACAGAGTCGCCTAGGCGCCAACCCGTTCGGCAATCGCGACGATACGGTGCATTTCGCGCAGAACCGGCTTTTCGATCAGCTTGCCGTCAATCACCACAAGACCGGTATCGGCCTCCTCGAACGTCTGGATAATGCTCCGCGCACGGGCGACCATATCGTCGTCCGGTGTGAAGACTTCGTTGATCGCCCCGATCTGCTTGGGATGGATCGAACCCTTGCCGGAGAACCCAAGATCACGAGCCTTTTCGGCCTCGGCCACCATGCCGTCGGGGTCGTCGAGATCCAGCCACGGCACGTCGATCGCATCAACACCCACGGACGCCGCCGCGTGAACCACGCGGGAGCTTGCGTAGAGCAGCGGCTCCCAAGCGTTCTTGCAGCGCAGTTCCGCAGCCATGTCGACCCCACCGAAGAACAGCGCATCGATCCGGGAAGATGCGCGGGCGATATCGTGAACGGCCTCGAGCCCTGCATTGGTCTCGATGATCACGTGCAACCGCGTCGGGTGCCCACGCTCTGACAGCAGCGTGTCGAGCCAGACAACCTCGTCGGCCGTGCGCACCTTAGGCAGCATCAGCCCAGGTGGGGGTGTATCGGTCGCAAGAACAGCCTGCACATCGGCCAGACCAAATGCTTCGCGCAGGCAATTGATCCGGACAATCCGCTCCACGTCGTCATCTGCTTGAACGTCCGCGAACAATGCCATCGCATTCGCACGCGCTGTGTCCTTGTCCTTTGGAGCGATCCCGTCTTCCAGTTCGACGCAGACGATATCAGCACCCGACGCCAGGGCTTTCGGGAACATCTCGGGCTTCAGGCCCGGAGAGAAGATGAAACTGCGTCGAGGACGTACGATCCGATCGGACATGACGTCAGGTTCTCCCCCAGAACTTTTCAGCCACCACCAACTCGCGCGTGCTGTCGGGCGCATCGACGACCAGACGGGTGCCGGGCTGCCAGTAGGCCCGGTCAATCATGGCAATCGCGACATTGGTCTGCTGCTCCGGCGACCAGCAGGCAGATGATACTTTTCCAACGGACTCGCCTTCAAGCGTCCGCACCGGCCAGAGCTGTGCGACGGGCGGCACCTTGTCGCCCGAAATCTCGACTGGACGGATCTGCCGCGTCGGTTCCTGTTCGGCAAGCAGGGTTTCGCGCGCGAGGCAGTCCGTGGCGTCCTCGAGATGGCAGAACCGCTCCAAGCCCGCCTCGAACGGCGTATGATCCACCGAGATATCGTTGCCATACGACAATAGGCCAGCTTCGATCCGCTCAATCAGGTTCGGACACCCCGCCCGCACGTCGAGATCGCGTCCGGCCTCCATGATCTTCTCCCAGATCGGAAGCGCATAGTCCGACCCGTCGACATGCAGTTCGAACCCGCCCTGAACCGACCAGCCGGACCGTGCCAGCACCATCGGTTTGCCGCCGACATCGACCCAGCCGTACTTGAAGAAGCCGATATCGTGGATCATTCGGCCCCAGACCCGCTCGGCGAGTTCATAGGCACGCGGCCCCTGGATCGCGATGATCCAGACATCCGGCTCGAAGATTCGGACATCCAATCCGGCGCCAGCAGCCAATCCCTTGAGGTAGAGGAACATGTCACTGTCCGCCAGAGCCAGCCAGTACCGGTCCGGCGCCAGCAGTGTCAGGACAGGATCGTTGAGCAACCGGCCCTGCGGGTCCACCATCGGCACATAGGCGCATCGCTCAGAGCCGAGGCGCGACAGATCCCGCGGTGTTGCCATCTGGATCAGCCGCCGGGCATCCGGGCCGCTGATCTCGACAATCCGCTCACCGCCCACATCCCAGACCTGCACGGCGGTCTTCAGATGTGCATAGTCCTCCTCAAGCGTTCCGAACCACTGACTGATCAGAGTCCGGTTGTAGACGGAGTAGGCCTTTGCGCCCTCGGCCCGAACGCGGTCGAACAAGGGTGAGCGACGCAAACGGTTGGACGGATTCAAGCGTACGTAATGGTCCATGCCCATGTCACATCATCCCGGCAGAAGGTTTGTCTTCACCGGACTGCGCGGCATAGATCGAAGTGTACCCGCCGGACCAATCCGGTGGGATCTGACACGGGCGCGGATCGTGATGGGCCCAAGTCACCGCTTCGCCGCGCACTGTCCGGTAGACATGGCTCGAAGGGTCCGGATGCGGCGTATAGGGCTTGGCATCCGCCGAGGTGTAGCAATTCAGCAGAAGCGGTCGCGGCAGCGGCGACTTGGACGACGGTGAGTAGTGCAGCGTCCGCGCGTTGTGCACGGTGATCGAACCTGCCTTGCCCGTCATGTATTCGACCCGGCTCATGTCGACGCTCGCCGCAGCATCGTCCGAGAGCATCCCCGTCCAATTGCCGTTCGCGTCATACTGGTCATAGAGCGGCTCGTCATGGCTGCCCTTCAATGCGGCCAGGGGACCATTGTTCATGTCCGTGTCCGCAAGATAACAGCCGATGGTGATGACGTTGTAGTTTGTGTGCGGGAAGAACTGGATGTCCTGGTGCCACTTCACGGTGTCGGACTCGTCGTACCATTTGAAATTCAGCTTCGAGTGATGGAACGTCACGTTCGGCCCAACCAGATCAGCGGCAACGTCGGCCATAAGACCTGTCGCAAACGCCCAATAAGTTTCATGCTGGTCGTCAGGCCGTTTCAGGCGGCGCAGCACAGGTGTCTCTGCCGAGTGTCCTGAGCCGATGTCAAAGGTGTCACCTGGTTCAGATACGGCCTTCGATTTCTCGACAAACTCGGTCGTGACGGCTTGCAGCTCGGCCAACGTGTCCTCGGGAACAACGCCCTCGACGCTCACAAAGCCGTCGCGGAAGTACTTCTCTCTCTGCACCTGCGTCAGCACGCGGGGCGCAAAGGAGAGGATCTCCTCCGGTGTCATGATGGTCTCCCTTACAGTCTTTTCTCCGCCATCCTGTGACGGCGTCTCAGTTTCTGTTCGCCACTCTGTAGATTCCCACAGGAGTCGAAAAGCCCAAATCCAGAAACTGTGTGTGAATTGGTGCGACGCAACACGCGTGTGCGTGACGATCATCACTACACCAATACACGAATCAGTAGAAAATGCGCATCCTGAGGGCAGTTGAACCCAACGATTTGCTTGGAACAGACCGATTGATCAGACGAACGACCGATTTGGAACGGAGACTGTGATGAAAACCCTTGTGAATACATGCGCGGCTCTCATGGCCGCGAGCATTCTGGCAGGCTGTGAAACGGTCAAGACAATCGCCCCTCAGACAGTGGCGGGATTCGAGGCCAACGGTATCATCGGTGCAATCGACGGCGCCTCGGGCGCGATCATCGCGAAGTGCCGGACACTGGATGGCAATGAGATCCGGGTCTCGGTCGACCTGGCAGGCGATGTCACTGGGCAAGGTGAACTCGTCGACCGCGTTCGCGCCGCCCGCAAACATGCCTGTGAATCGGCCGGGAACATCCAGGCATTTGTCGACACGACAGCGGATGGAACCGAGGAATTGGTGGCGCTGGACGACGCAAGCGTCACCGGCATTGCCGCCAATACGGAAGTTGGCACGGACACAAACGAAGAGACGACGGCGACCGAATAGGGAGTTTCCCCGCACGTCTGTTATCGCTATCCACGGCGCCCTGAGTTTCGGAGGCGCTGGATGGCACGCAAGAAGAAGGGTCGGCCCCTGCACGGCTGGCTGCTTGTGGACAAACCCAAAGGGATCACGTCGACCGCTGTCGTGAACAAGGCACGCTGGGCCTTTCAGGCGCAGAAAGCCGGCCATGCCGGGACGCTAGATCCTTTGGCGACGGGATTGCTTGCCGTGGCCTTCGGAGAAGCAACCAAGACCGTCGCCTATGCGCAGGAGGGTCTGAAGACCTATCGCTTCACCGTGCGCCTCGGCATTCGGACCACCACCGACGACGCCGAGGGCGAGGCGATTGCCACGTCGCAGGCCCGCCCGGACGATGCCCAGATCAAGTACGCGCTGCTGGCCTTCAAGGGCGACATCGAGCAGGTGCCGCCGCAATTCTCGGCCGTGAAGGTCGATGGTGAGCGCGCGTATGATCTGGCTCGGGACGGCGTGGACCTGGAGCTGGAGGCGCGGCCTCTTTATGTCGAGCGCCTCGATATCCTCGACCGGCCGGACCCGGATCACGTGACGCTTGAGATGGTCTGCGGCAAAGGCGGCTACGTCCGATCGATCGCCCGCGAGCTTGGAGAAGCACTGGGCTGCCATGGCTATGTCGCCGATTTGCGACGCATGGAGTCGGGTGGATTTTCGGTGACGCAGGCAATCCCGCTCGACCTGCTCGACCAGATCCGCGAGACCGGCGGCGATGAGCACCTCCTGCCACTCGCAGCTGGACTTTCTGACTTGTCGGAAGTCCGCATCCGGGCGCCGGAGGCGGCGCGTCTGCGCAACGGAAACCCGGCTCCCGTGACTTATGCGGCATTGGACTACGGCGATGAGGCTCTTGCCGTCGTAGATGGCGAAGCCGTGGCGATCGTGACCTACAAGGCCGGTATGC
>JBHJIZ010000083.1:0-7399 GCA_050043005.1 Paracoccaceae bacterium | reverse complement strand
AACAGCCTGCTCGTAGCCGAGTTCGGGCGATCTGGCACCCAGGTTCCGAAGCCAGGCGGTGCGGAAGCTGTCTGACGTAAAGAGACCATGCAGGTAGACGCCCTGGATCTGGCCGCTTGCCGATTGTGCCCCTTGAGGTCTGCCGTCGATGTCTACGACCGGCCGTTCAGTGTCTGGGCCAGTCGTTCGACCGATGTGGATCTCATACCCCTCGATCGGCTCCCAAGTAGCCAAATCGGTCCCAGTGACTCGCGTCAGAGTTTTGTCCGGCACCATCTCTGTGACCACATTTAGCAGGCCAAGGCCCGGAGTTGTCCCGGGCCGTCCTTCGATCCCGCAAGGATCTGAAATCTCCTGCCCAAGCATCTGATATCCGCCGCAAATCCCAAGCACGCGCCCGCCGCGACGAACATGGGCGAGCAGGTCGATGTCCCAGCCTTGATCCCGCAGGAAGGCCAGATCTCCAACCGTCGATTTCGATCCCGGCAGGATCACGATATGCGCGTCGCCCGGCAAAGGACGGCCCGGAGGAATCATCTCGACCGAGACACCCGGCGCTTGCTTCAGCGGATCCAGATCGTCGAAATTGGCAATGCGTGCAAGCATCGGGCAGACGATCTTGACGTCTCTGCCCTCGGCATTCGGACGGATATCAGCGGCATCCTCGGCGGGCAGCTTGTGTGCATCGGCAAACCACGGAACAACACCAAGGCCACACCAGCCAGTGCCCTGCACAATCGCGTCATACCCGTCGTCAAAAAGTGTTGGATCACCCCGGAACTTATTGACCAGAAACGCTTTTACACGATTTCGATCTGCGTCGGGCAAGACTGTGTGGGTGCCGACGATCTGCGCAATTACGCCTCCCCGGTCGATGCAACCGGCCAGGACCACCGGGACATCCGCGTCTTCGGCAAAGCCCATGTTCGCGATGTCGCCCGCACGCAAATTGACCTCGGCAGGGCTCCCCGCCCCTTCGATCAGGACAATGTCGGCCTGTGCTGCAAGCCGATGATAGCTTTCGAGCACACCCTCCATCAGGCGCGGCTTCAGGGCCGCGTAAGCTCGGGCCTTCACCGTCGTCAAACGCTGCCCCTGAAGGATGACCTGAGCGCCCTTTTCGGACTCCGGCTTCAACAGAACCGGGTTCATGTCGGTGATCGGGTTAACCCCGCAGGCGCGCGCCTGGAGGGCCTGTGCCCGGCCGATCTCTCCTCCGTCCACTGTTACGGCGGCATTATTGGACATGTTCTGAGGCTTGAACGGGCGTACTCTGAGCCCCCGCCGCATCAATGCTCGCGCGATCCCGGCGACCAGCATCGACTTGCCGACATTCGAACCGGTCCCCTGCAGCATCACGGCTGGCGTTCGGGTCATCCCTTCAGAACCATTGGCAGGCCTGCTGCGATGAATTCGACGCGGTCCACGACTGCGGCGACCTGCTGATTGAGGCGGCCCTGCGCATCCCGGAACCGGCGGGCCAAGGCGTTCTCGGGCGCGATCGACAAGCCCACCTCGTTCGAAACCAGAATGATAGGGGCTACAGCCGCTTTCAGTGCGTCGATCAGGCGCCCACTTTCAACCGCGACGTCACGGTCGTGATACATCAGATTGTTTAGCCAGATCGTCAGGCAATCGATCAACAGCGTTCCATCGCTGTGGCTCTCGACGGCGGAGACGATATCCAAAGGTGCTTCGATGAGCGACCAGTCCACACCACGTTCCGCCTGATGCAACGCAATGCGCTCGGACATCTCGCCATCGATCGCCTCCGCGGTCGCCACGAATGTCTTCGGCGCCTCGATCGCCAAGGCGAGGGCACGCGCGGATTTTCCCGATCTGGCACCGCCAAGGACGAGTGTGGTTCGGGGCATCAGGCCGCCATGCGTTGCAGATTGACCGGCTCGCAGAACGGAATCTGCTGGGCAAACACCTGATCGAAGCTCTCGCCCAGAAGGATCATACGGGCCGCGCGGATGACGCCGGCATGACAGATAACGACGGCTGTCTCAGGGATCTCTCGCAACGCCTGAGCCACCCGTGCATGCTGTTCGCAATAGGCCTCGCCACCCGGGGGACGGTTGGTCCAGAGATCGCGAAGCCAGACATCACTCTCTGTCCGCGGAATATCCGGCCAGCGTCGTCCCTCCCAGGCACCGAAGTTGTACTCCAGCAGCCGAGCATCCAGGCGGATTGCCGAACTGTACCGATCCGCAAACCGGTCCGCGAGGATCCTGCAGCGCCGCGCCGGACTGCTGACGATCTCCTTGCACCCGTGAACTGCCGACAAAGCCTTTGCGATCTGATCAGATGCCCGCCGCCCCAGGCCGACATCCAGGCGACCGTAACACAGGCCCTCTGGCGCGTCGGTCTCGGGATGGCGCAGGAAGATCATAGCCAAAGTCCGGAGAGAACAACGAGAACCGCGATCTCACCGACCTGTTGCACGGCACCGAGCCCGTCGCCCGTGTAGCCACCCAGCCGGCGCATCAGGATCGCAAGCATGATCCCGCCGCACACCACGGCCGCAGCGCAACTGGCCAAACCTGCCACATAGCCACCGATCATCGACACCACGAAAGCCGTGATGATGGCGAAGGAGATTTCAACGGTCCCGACGCCCTCGGCAACGGAACTCGCCAGCCCACGCGTCCGCGCATAGGCGCCGGACACCAGCACTGTCGGGATCAGTGCACGGCTTACGGTATGCGCGATCACCAACGCCAGAAACCCCTCGACCGGGTCGAGAACGCCCAGCGCCAATATGCGAAATCCGATCGATGCAACCAGCGCACACGCGCCAGAGGTCCCGAGACGACTGTCCCGCATGATCTCGAGCGCATGTTCACGCGTTTGCCCGCCGCCCAGGCCGTCTGCCGTGTCGGCCAGGCCGTCCTCGTGCAAGGCCCCGGTCACCAGCATACCGACTGTCACGGCGACCGCCGCGGCTATGTAGGGAGCTAAAACCTGCATCGTCAGAAAGAAAACGCCGCCGGTGATCAGACCGACCAGAATGCCAACCAACGGGAAGTATCGGGCCGCACGCGCCAGGCGTCCTTCGACGTGATGCAGTTCGGAGGGAACCGGCAGGCGGGTCAGAAACATCACGCCGACCAGAAAGTGTCCTATTTCACGCGCGATCATGCGTCAGTCCTTTTCCGACACGCCTGCGCTCTCGAAGGTCGCCATCTCGGCCAGCATCGCGCAGGACGCCCGCAAGAGCGGCACGGCCAGAAGCGCGCCGGTACCTTCGCCCAAGCGGAGCTCGAGGTCCAGCAAGGGATCGGCGTCGAGACTCTCAAGAATGACGCGGTGACCCGGTTCGTGGGAACGATGGGCGAAACAGATGAAGGGGCGGATCTCGGGTCGTGCACGCAGAACGATCATGGCCGCCGCCGACGCGATGAAGCCATCCACCAGGACAATCGCGCGGCGCGCCGCTGCACCAATGGCAGCGCCCGCCATCGCGCAGATCTCGAGCCCGCCGAATGCCGCAAGTGCGTCAAGAGGGTCCAGTCTTCCGGATCGACGCGAAGCGCAGTCCTTCAGGATCGCCAGCTTCCGCGCGACGCCGTGCGCGTCCAGACCTGCGCCGGGACCCGCCAACACGCTCAGGTCGATGCCATCGACCGCATGGGCCAAAAGGCTGGCTGATGAGGTGTTTCCAATGCCCATCTCGCCCAATGCGATGACGCGTGCACCGCCATCGATTGCTGCGTCCGCGCTGGCTACTCCGAAACTCAAGGCCCGTGCAACTTCTTCTGCCGTCAGCGCGTCACCGCGCAAAGCACTCAGCGTTCCCTTGCGAATGCCTGCCCGTGTCAGCGATGGATGATCGGGTAGATCTCCGGTCACGCCCGCATCGAACACGGACAGTTCGACTTGATTGGTCCGTGCGAACACATTCGCTGCCGCGCCGCCGCCCAGAAAGTTCTGCACCATCTGGGCAGTGACCTCCTGCGGCCACGCCGAAACGCCGTCGCCAACCAGCCCGTGATCTCCGGCGAAAATCAACAGATGTGCAGGATCGGCGCTGGGCGATGGCGTGTTCTGTGCCAGCGCCATCTGCAGCGCCAGGCGCTCCATCCGTCCCAGCGATCCCGGCGGTTTGGTTTTTGTGTCGATCGCGTTCTGGACCTGCTTGCCGAGCTCTGGATCGATCTCCGGAATGGTCAGGCTCTCAAGCATCTCCATCACCGCCCAGCGCCGGGATGCGCGCCACGAAATGTCCCTTCACGCCCTGTGGCCATTGCTTGAACGGCACGCGGCCCGTCTCGCTGTCGGCGTGTTTCCCGGCATATTCGACGATGGCTTCAGCCGATTCCTCGCCCGGCTTGAACATGCCGAGCACGTAGGTCAGCTTGCCCGGCGCCGTGATCGCCGTATTGCAGTGACGATCACAGCCCATCAGACAGGACTGGCGGCGCACCTCGATCTCCGATTTGTCGGCTGCGGCAGTCTCGACCAGCCGCGCAAGGATCTCACCGCCGGTCTCGTTGTCGGGTCCGGTCTTTTGGCCTGGTGCGTAACTGCATGTGTCGCAGACATAAATCGTGGTCGTCATTCGTCGTCCCGTTGGTCTTGGCATCAATCGCATACTGCCGGATGCGAGTCGTGTCTGCCCCGTTTTCCGGCGAATTTGCGATTGAAGGCGGCATCTCTCCTGCCGTATAGGATCTGCATGAACAGCGCACCCGTATGGGAGCTGAGCGGATCCGCAGGCGGTCGACCCAATCAGGGGATCAAGCGCGGAGGTGTTCAGACCGGCTCTCCGCCGGCCCTTGCCCGTGCGCGCAATCAGGCAAGGAGGCCGACATGAAGACCACACTCACCGCCCTTTCGCTGATCACCGCAGCCGGTACGGCCGCCGCGCATGAAGGACATATCGCGCCAATGGCAGGTCATGCCCATGGCGAGATCCTGGCCGTTGTCATCGCTGCCGCGATCGTCGTCGGCCTCTACATTGTAGGCCGTCGCGCATGACAAAGACCGGAGTCATGGTTTGCGGCCATGGCTCCCGCAGCCAGGCCGCCGTGGACGAGTTCGCGGTGGTCGCAGAGCGTCTGCGCGCCCGGTTTCCAGACTGGCCGGTCGAGTACGGATATCTCGAGTTTGCCAACCCCGTGATCCGCGACGGGCTGGATTCCTTGCGAAAGCAGGGATGCGACCAGATCCTCGCAGTGCCGGGGATGCTGTTCGCGGCCATGCATTCGAAGAACGACATTCCCACTGTGCTGAACACCTATGCAGCGAACCACGGGATCGAAGTACGGTATGGCCGCGAACTCGGTGTCGATCCGAAGATGATCGCAGCGGCCGCTGACCGCGTGCGCAATGCCGTTGATGCTGCCAACGCCGAACATGGCGAGGTTCCGCTGCACCAAACCTGTCTGGTTGTGATTGGACGCGGTGCCTCGGACCCGGATGCCAATTCCAATGTCTCGAAGATCACGCGGATGCTGTGGGAAGGGTTTGGCTTCGGCTGGGCCGAAACCGGGTACTCCGGCGTCACCTTTCCGCTGGTTGAGCCGTGCCTGGAGAAAGCGGCACTTCTTGGCTTCAAGCGGATCATCGTGTTTCCCTACTTCCTGTTCACCGGAATCCTGATCGATCGGATCTACGGCTTTACCGATCAGGTTGCGGCAAGCCACCCGGATATCCAGTTCGTGAAGGCGGGTTATCTGAACGACCACGCCAAGGTGATAGAAACCTTTGCCGCGCGCGTGACCGAACAGCTTGGCGAGAACCCTCCGCCCAATTGCGGGATCTGCCCGTTCCGGGAACAGATGCTCGCGACTGGCGATGGCGGACATCGCCATGTCTCGATCGCCGAGCGGGCCGCTGCGCATCCTGCGATGGCTGCTGTGCCGCCGCCGACCTGCGTGCTCTGTAAGTACCGGACCGAGGTTCTCGGCTTCGAGGCCGAGGTCGGGGCGGTTCAGGAGAGCCACCATCACCATGTCGAGGGCCAGGGCGCCTCGGCCCCGGGCTCGAACGTTGCCGACTGTACATTGTGCGACTCGTTTTGCACGGGGGCGTGCCGTCTGGTGGCAGCGCATAGCCACCACCATCATCATCACGGCGACCACGATCACAGCCATGATCATGACCACGGTCATCACCACCACCATGCGCCCTACCCGCATGCAGATCACCCGCTGGGGCCGGAAAGCGTGCGCAAACACATGAAGAGTGGCGGGTGACCCAGCCGCTCTTTGACAGTTACGTGATGGTCGATTGGTCCGCGGCGTCGAAGCCGGCGCGTGGCAAGGACAGTATCTGGCTGGGAATTGCCCACCCAGGCGCCGAGATCACGGTCGAGAACATCCCGACCCGGTTCAACGCCCGTGCCCGATTGCACCAGATCTGCGCCGAAGCGATTGCGGCCGAGCGGTGCGTGCTGGTCGGCTTCGACTTCCCCTTCGGCTATCCCAAGGGCGTCGCAAAACACGTAACCGGAAAAGCCGATGCGCTTGTCTTGTGGCGCTGGCTGAGCGCACGCCTCAAGGACGGTACGGACAACGCAAACAACCGGTTCGAGGTTGCGAGCGCGATAAACGATCTCTACCCCGGCATCGGTCCGTTCTGGGGACGTCCAGAAAGCTGGGATTTCCCGGCAATCCCGACACGCGCCCGCGCACGGACCGGTGTGCGGCACCCGCCGGAGCGGCGCTTGGTCGAGGAACGGCAGAGATCCGCACAACCGGTGTGGAAGCTTTACACCACGGGCTCAGTCGGATCACAGGTCCTGACCGGCATACCGGCTGTGCTCGCGTTGCGCGACGATCCGGAGCTCACATCACAGTCTGAAATCTGGCCGTTCGAGACCGGTCTCAACGCACCAACCAAGCCGATCACGTTCGCCGAGATCTATCCTTCGCTGATCCCGCCCCATCCCACAGAGGAAATCAAGGACGCGGGTCAGGTCCGTGCTGTCGCCGAATGGTTGCGTGGGCTGGATCGCGACGGCGCACTGGGCCCGCTGTTCGCCGGACCGCCAGACGCCACCGCCGATGAACGTCGCTCGATCGCCACGGAAGAGGCCTGGATCCTGGGCCTGGAAGCCCCAAAGGTGCGCCCGGTTGGCACGGCCTTGCCCGGCGCGGCACCGGCCCGGCGCCCTGCCCTGCGCTACGAGCGCAGCCCGGCAGAGATCTACCGGCAGTCCTTCGAGACTGTACGAAAAGAGGCAACTCTGGATCACGTCCCCGAGGCATTGCACGCTTTGGCGATCCGGTTGGTCCATGCCTGTGGAATGCCCGAGATCACGGCGCGCCTCGCCTGGTCGAACGATCTCGCCGCGCAGGCCGAAGCCGCGCTCACGGCGGGATCGCCAGTGCTTAGCGATACCCAGGCGGTCGCAGACATGGTGATTGCCAGCAGTCTTCATGTCTGCGAC
>JBHJIZ010000082.1:0-32284 GCA_050043005.1 Paracoccaceae bacterium | reverse complement strand
CGTGGCGCGGGCGCCTACATCTGCGGCGAAGACAGCGCGATGATCGAGACGATCGAAGGCAAGCGCGGCCTGACCCGCCCCCGCCCGCCATATGTCGCCCAGCTCGGCATCATCGATCGCCCAACGCTGGTCCACAATGTCGAGCCGCTCTACTGGGTCACCAAGGTCGCCCGCCATGGGCCCGAGATCCTGAACCAGCACGGCGCGAATGGGCGGGTTGGCCTGAGGTCCTATTCAGTTTCGGGACGCGTCCGCGATCCGGGCGTGAAGCTGGCTCCCGCCGGTACGACAATGGCTGACCTGATCGAGAACCATTGCGGTGGGATGCTGCCCGGCCACACGTTCAAGGCCTATCAGCCGGGCGGCCCGTCCGCCGGGATCCTGCCAGCGACCATGGCCGACATTCCGCTCGACTTCGATACACTGCAGCCGCATGGCAGCTTCATCGGCTCGGCCGCGATTGTGGTGCTGTCCGATCAAGACCGCGTCCGCGACGCCGCCCTGAACATGCTCAAGTTCTTCGAGGACGAAAGCTGCGGTCAGTGCACGCCCTGCCGGGTGGGTTGCGAAAAGGCGGTCAAACTGATGCAGGAAGACACCTGGGACCAAGGTCTGCTTGAAGAGTTGTGCGAGACAATGGTCGATGCTTCGATCTGCGGTCTCGGCCAGGCCGCTCCGAACCCGATCCTGCTCACCATGAAACACTTCGCGGACGAGATTTGATGCGATGGCTTGTCAGCTTGTTCGCCGCAGTTCTCGGATTATCGGCCGTATCAGCCGCTGAATTCAAGCATTGCTGTCCTGAGAACCCGCCGAAGGACGCCATCGAAGACGCCGAGCGAGCGCGCGTCCTAGCGTTCGGCTATGTCTACATTCCCGTCGTCATTCGTCGGTTCTGCGGCCTCACGGACGCAACGGACTGGAGCTATGTCGATTGGATTACGCTGGAAGCTGGCTGTGCACTCGACAGTCCCCTTGGCGTGCTGAACCGAGGTCTGTTGACCAGAGACGAGGACGAGATCGAAGGCGTTCAGGGGGCAACCTACTTCAAGGCAAAATGTCCGGAACTCTATGCGGTAGGGTGTGGGATAATCTCGCGTTTGCCTTCGATATCTGCTGCATCCGGTACACCCATGGCGAGCCGAGATGAGCAGCAGCAGTACAATCTCGTAATGAATGAATACACCGATTGGCAACGATCGTCGGCAGAACACGCGAAACACTGTCAGGTTGAATATCGGCGCTAGAACGGCCGCCGTGCTAGAATAAGAAGTGTTTTGAAGCATACGACGACCGATCGAGAACACCCATCATCCCTGCAATGACTTTCATGGAAGAGATTTGACCCAGTTTGACCCCGACGACCTGTGCGTTCCGAAGACCCTGAGCGGGGAGGCTCTCGCGGCGCTGACCGAAGACCAGCCCCTCCGCGCTCTGGCCCGCCTGTTAGCATCGAAGGCAGACACGGTCCCCATCCCGGACCTTGCACTGTCTGCTGCCGCCCTCAGACGCGCTGCAGCTCAGGACCGGGTCGTCTGGGCGCTGACCGACGCGCTGCTCTACACACAGGTCCCCAACTACCACTGGCAGATGGTTGCGGATGCGCCCCGCAACGCCGCGTATGCCGACGCCATTGCGGATGCTGTAGAACCCGGCATGACGGTGCTGGAGATCGGCGCGGGTTCAGGGCTGCTCGCCATGATCGCGGCGCGGTCCGGCGCAGAGCATGTCTATACGATCGAAGCCAATCCGCTGATGGCACAGGTTGCCCAGGAGTGCGTCGCGCGCAACGGGTACGCCGACCGTGTCACGGTGCTCCCCGGCCATTCCACCAACATGGAAATCGGCAAGCAGATCCCGGTCAGCGCCGATGTACTGATACACGAGATCTTCTCGGCCGATCTGCTGGGCGAGCACGTGCTGCCCTCGGTTGCCCATGCGAAGTCCGAATTGCTCACAAAGAACGCCCCGCTGCTGCCGTTCGGGATTGCAGCGGTCGGCGCCCTGGCAGAGCCACCCAAGCACCGGCTGACCGATGACATGGCCATCGATGGCCTCGACCTTTCACCGCTGACCGCGATCGACGCAGCCATCACCAAGTACGGACCCGGCCTTTGCACACGACTGTCCGCGCCATTCGCGCTCTATGATTGCGATCTGCGCGGCGCTTATCCGCAGGAGGGGCGCAGGGAGATGCGGATCGCTGCCGTGCAAGCCGGAACGGCGACCGGGGTCGAGCAGTGGATGCACATCGAATTCCCCAACAACACCGCGCTGGTCACCGATGACCGTGCCTCGCATTGGCAGACGTGCTTTCATCCGTTCGGTGCGCAACTCGCTCTCGACGAGGGTGCGACCGTCGATATCTCGGTCGAGTTCTGGCCGGGCGCGCTTGCAGTCGGCCTCGCCGCACAACCAGCAGGCTGATCGCGCAACGCCACCCTTGCATTTCGCCCGGAACGGGACCATGTTCCGCGCCCGTACGAAATCCCCCTATCCGGAGACAGCATGGCCAAGGAAGAAACTCTCGAATTTCCCGGCGTCGTTTCCGAGCTTCTGCCGAATGCGACATTCCGGGTGAAGCTCGAGAACGGCCATGAGATCATCGCCCACACCGCTGGCAAGATGCGCAAGAACCGCATCCGCGTCCTGGCCGGTGACAAGGTTCAGGTCGAAATGACGCCTTACGATCTGACCAAGGGCCGGATCATCTACCGCTTCAAGTGAGACTCGTTCTGGGGAGCGCTTCTCCCCGCCGCCGGGATCTGCTCGCCCAGATCGGCGTGGTTCCCGATGCGATCTCTCCCGCCGACATCGATGAGATGCCAACCAAGGGCGAGTTGCCGCGACCCTATGTGGAACGCATGGCGCGCGAAAAGAACGTGGCTGTTGCGGGCGCCGATCTGATCCTGACCGCCGACACGGTCGTCAGTGCCGGGCGCCGTATCCTGGGCAAACCCAGCGATGCCGGGGAAGCCGCCGAGTTTCTGCTGCTGCTGTCCGGCCGCCGCCATCGCGTCACCACCTCGGTCTGCCTGCGGCAGGGCGAGACCTTGCGCCAGCGCACCGTCGAGACACGGGTCAAGATGAAGCGTCTCTCGGATGCCGAGCTTTCGGCCTATCTGCGCTCCGGTGAATGGCAGGGAAAGGCGGGCGGCTACGCGATCCAGGGGATCGGCGCGGCGTTTATCCCAGAGATCATCGGCTCCTACACCAATGTCGTCGGCCTGCCCCTGACCGAGACGGCGAACCTTTTGGCCGGCATGGGCTACCCGGTGAGTTACGAAGGCACGCCCGCATGAAGGGCCGAGTGATCGCTCTGACCAAGCCGCCCGTTCATGCCGCGCTGATCGTCGATGGCCGGATCGAAGATATCCTTCCCAGCCCGCCCGACGGTCAGCCCCATATCGGCGAGGTCCTGACGGGCCGGATCGACCGACCTGTTCCGGGCCAGAACGCGGCCTTTGTTCGGCTTCCCGACGGAAACACGGGATATCTGCGCGAGGCCAAAGGACTGAGGTCCGGAGATGCGCTTCCGGTCATCGTGACAGGTCTGCCTGAGGACGGGAAAGCGGTTCCCGTCTCACACCGTATCCTGCTCAAGGGGCGCGGGCTGATCCTGACACCCGGCAAGCCCGGTGTGAACGTCTCGCGCCAGATCAAGGACCCCGAGCAACGAGACCGGCTGGCCGAAGCGTTAACCCAACCCAATGCCGACACTGGGATCATCGTCCGCTCCGCCGCACGCGAGATTGACGAAAGCTCGCTTGTGGCGGAATGCGCCGACTTGTCGACGCAGTTGTCCGATGCTCAATACGGCGCTGGTGTTGGCTACCGCGCAATGGCGGACGCACTTCGCGAATGGACAGACCCCCTACCCGAAGTCATCGCAGCCCCCTGGGAACTTGAGGACCGGCTGAATTGGGATCGCGATCCGGGGAGGCTTTATCATGATCCCGATCTCGCAGACGCGCTGCGCTTTGCTGATGGTGATCCGTTCGAGCATTTCGGTGTCTGGGATGAAATCGAGAAACTCAGATCCCCTCACGCCGATCTGCCTTCGGGCGGATGGATGGTGATCGAGGCAACGCGCGCCATGGTGACAGTGGACGTGAACACCGGCGATCAGTTTTCGGGCGGTGCCGGAATGACCGCGAATGTCGAGGCAGCACGGGAACTACCCAGACAGTTGCGGCTGCGGGGCTTCGGCGGACAGGTGATCGTCGACTTCGCACCGATGAAAAAGCAGCACCGCAAGAAGATCGAGGAAACCTTGAACTCGGCATTCCGCAAGGACCGGATCGAGACGACGTTGGCCGGGTGGACCCCACTGGGGAATTTCGAGTTGACGCGCAAGCGAGAAAGACGCGCGCTCTGCGAGCTTCTGTAGCGTCCGCACCCCGCTCTACCGTGTCAGTTCAGACCACGCTGCCAGGAACACCACGATCAGCAGGGCCGTCGCCATGCCTAGATTGATGACCCGCTGCGTACCCGCACTCAACTCCATCCGGCGCACCATCACACCCGCGGTCAACCAGGCGACATGCACGGGGATCCAGACCAGGTTCATGATCAGGAACTTCAACGCGATCTCGACCACCACATCATCGGGCCAGAATGCGTAACCCGAGATCAGCAGATTGCTGACTGCATAGGCCTTGGGGTTGATGAATTGCAGGATCACGCCGTCCAGAAACCCGGGCGCTGTCTCGGATTCGATGAAACCGACCCGCGTACCGGCAAAGGCGATCTTGGATGCCAGATAGATGAACCAGGCGACCGACAGAAACAGAAGCACGGCGCGCAAACTCGGCTCGGCGAACACGCTCGCCGTCAGACCCGTCGCGACCAACAATTGCACAAGGTTAGTGCCTATGCACAGCCCGGCGAGAAACCGCGCACCGGCGCGGTATCCGAAACCAGAGCCCACGCCTGCCGTCGTCAGAACCCCTGGCCCCGGTGTGATGATCAGGAAGAAGACCGCGGCTGCGAATGTGAGCACGTCAGAGCATCTCCAGAACCCGCTCGGGCGGGCGGCAGATGATCGCTCGGTCAACCGTCTCGGCAATTGGACGCTCGATCAGGATCGGATAGGCGAGAAGCGCGCGCATCAGCGCGTCTTCGGGACTGTGATCATGCAGGCCGGTCACACGATACTCTGGCTCCTTGGTGCGAACGAACGAACGCAGTTGCTCGCCTGATTTGCGAACCAGTCCGCGCAGATCTTCAGCGTCTAGCGGACGGATCAGGTAGTTCAACACCTCGAATTCAATATGTTTTCCCTGGAGAATATCCAGAACGGCGCGCGACTTGGAGCAGCGCGGATTATGCCAAATCCGCAACATGATTGGACTCCACCCCCGTGATGTCCGTGACCGACGATATTCCGTCGCGGACCAGGAGAGCATCCAACCCCTTGGTGATCTCGCCGCCCAACGACACGCCCCTGTACACCATGGATGTGGAGAATTGAACAAGAGATGCACCGGCGCGGAGCTTGGCATAGGCGTCCTCCGCCGAGGAAATCCCGCCCACGCCGATCAGCGGATCCTCGTTGCCGACGATCCGATGCAGCGCAGCCAGGACACGGGTCGATTGCTCGAAGAGCGGCGCGCCTGAAAGCCCCCCCGCCTGCAGTCTCAACGGTGACCGCAAACCTTTGCGCGAAAGGGTCGTATTCGTCGCAACAATCGCGTCCACGCCAGTCTCGAGGCAAACTTCGGCAATGTCGACAACATCCTGCCGCGTCAGGTCCGGCGCAATCTTCAGAAAGACCGGCAAGCGTCCCGGCAAGGCATCGCGCGCCTCCAGCACGCGCGTGAGCAACGCGCGAAGCGCCGCCCTGCCCTGCAGGTCGCGCAACCGTTCGGTATTCGGTGACGACACATTGACCGTGGCAAAGTCGACACCTGCATGAAATTTCGTCAAACAGGCGATGTAGTCGGCGGGTTTGTCCTGGGTATCCTTGTTCGCACCAAGGTTGACGCCAACAATCCCGCGTCGACGCCGGGCCAGCAGGTTCGCGTGGATTTGGTCCATCCCGTCGTTGTTGAAGCCAAACCGATTGATCGCTGCATGATCAGAAGCCAGCCGGAACAGGCGCGGCCTTGCGTTTCCCTGCTGTGGCCGCGGCGTCACGGCCCCGATCTCGCAGAACCCGAACCCCGTCAGCAGAACAGCGTCCACCGCAATCGCGTTCTTGTCGAAACCCGCCGCGACACCGACCGGATTGGGAAAGTCGATCCTTGCCACGGTCGTTTTCAGCCGGTCGGTGGTGATCGCGCCCGTCCCCCCCGCCAGACCAGCAGTCAGAGCTTTCAGGGCAAGGCCATGCGCGGTCTCGGGCTCGAGACCACGCAGCAATCGCAGTCCGGCTTGCTCGATCAGACTCATATCATCTCTACCGGGAAAGCATGGCTACCGTCGCGCAGGGGCAACGGTTTCGACCACACGACATCCGCCAGCCGCAACGGCGCGTAGAGATGCGGAAACAGCGCACCGCCGCGCGACGGCTCCCACTTCAACGCTTCACCCAGCGCGTCGGCCTCAAGTGCGAGAAGCCACAATCCGTCCTGCCCCGCAAAGTGCTTCGCCGCCGTTTCCGCCGCTTGCGTCGCCGTCGAGAAGTGCACGAAACCGTCGGACACATCGATCGGTGCGCCGGGGGTCTCACCTTTCGCTTTCAGATCAGACCACTGGTCTGCCGTCAGGATCTTGAAGATAAGCATGCCTGGGCGCTACCCGTGCGACCCGGGCATGGCAAGCGTCTACGATGCCACACTACTTCAGCAACTCGCCCGGATAGAACAGCCGTCCTTCGCGGGACATGTTGCCATCCTTGAACACCCGGCGTTGACCACAGCGGTCGCGCACGTGCCCCATCGTCTGCATCGAGCCGACGAAGCCCCAATAGCCGTTGCTCATGTTGATCCAGTAATTTCCGGGATAGATCGGACCGCAGGAGTAGTTCGCGAGCCAGGCAACCTCGGTCGGATTGAGTTGCTTGCCGTTAATCCAGACGCCTGTGGCCGCGGCCAGGTTTGGCGCCAGTGAAATGCCCAGGACTGCAAGGGCGGTCAGAAAAGTCTTCATCTTCGCCTCCAAGACTGGTGTCTTCAATGGAGGCAGGATACCGGCGGTGCCAGGACCGCTCAGTACCGGATGTTACAAACGTCACAGACGGTCGCGAAACCCCTCAGATGGCCCTAGTGGATTGCCTCAGACATTTGGTATCCACTTGCAGCATTCTCTTGTCCAAATGTCCGAGTCGGAAAATCCACTAGAAAACATATAGTTGCTAGTGGTTCTATTGATCGAGACGTTTGCGTGCGAGGATGCGGCCACGGGATGCAAACGGCTCGATCGAACCACTAGGCGACATGACCCTCGGACTTCGCCCAGTGCAGCGTCGCGTCAAGACACGTTTCCATCGGCTCGAACAGTGCATCGATCTGCTCTTCCGTGATGATCATCGGCGGGCAGAAGGCCAGCGTGTCGCCGATGGCGCGCAGGATCACACCGTGGTTCAGCAACTCCATCATCAGTTTCGGCCCGACCTTGCCCGGTGTCGCGAATCCACTCGGGTCGCCATGCGCGGGCGCGACCTCGATCGCCCCCATCACGCCCGCGCCACGCGTCTCGCCGACCAGCGGGTGATCGCGGTACTGGGACAGCTTCTCCTGGAAATAGGGCGCCACCTTGCGGACGTGACCGACGATGTCGCGCTTCTTGTAGATGTCCAGCGCCGCACATCCGACAGCACAGCCCAAGGGGTGTCCGCCATAGGTGTACCCGTGGCCAAGCGCCGGGTGGCGGGACGACTCGGCTTCGATCGCATCGGCCATCTCGGCATTCAGCGCCACGGCGGACAAAGGCGCGTAAGCCCCGGTCAACTGCTTGGCCATCGAAGCCGAGGTCGCGGGCACGGTGAAAGTCTCGGTCCCGAACCAGTTGCCCGTGCGGCCGATCCCGCAGAGCACCTCGTCGGCAATGCAAAGCACATCGTACTTCTTCAGAACCACTCCGATCGCCTCGAAATAGCCCTTCGGCGGGACGATCACGCCACCCGCACCCATCACCGGTTCTGCGATGAAGGCCGCAACCGTGTCCGGTCCCTCGGCCAGGATCAGCTCTTCTAGATCAACCGCGCAGCGCTTGGCGAAGTCTTCCTCGGTCTCACCGTCCCGTCCCTCGCGCCAATAGTGCGGCGTCGTGGTGTGCTTCACGAAATCCATCGGCAGATCGAACGAGCCATGGTTCAGCGGCAGCCCTGTCATCGACGCCGACACCAGCGTCACCCCATGATAACCCTTCTTGCGCGAGATGATCTTCTTCTTCTCCGGCTTGCCCAGAGCATTCATCATGTACCAGGTCAGCTTGACCTGCGTGTCGTTCGCCTCGGACCCGGACGAGCAATAGAAGACACGCGACATCGGCACCGGGTAGAGATCCTTGATCTTCTCGGCCAGTTCGATTGCAGGTTCATGCGTGCGCCCGCCGAACAGGTGGTAATAAGGCAGACGATCCAGTTGAGCCTTCGCGGCATCGATCAGTTCGGCATCACCAAAGCCAAGCCCGGCACACCACAGGCCCGCCATGCCTTCGATGAACTTCGTTCCGCGCTCGTCGTAGACATAGACGCCTTCGCCACGGTCGATCAGATGCGCACCGACCTGGCGGTGGGTCGCCGCGTTCGTATACGGGTGGATCAGCGCTTCAATATCGCGGGTCTGGGAGTTTGTCAGCAGCGAGTCAAGAGGCATGGGGGCCTCCTGCGGATGCTCGGTTCTATCGATACCGCATATCCGACGGCAGAACCAGCGTTGCTCGACCACGCCAAGTCATCCCGCGCCGCTTCGCATTGTGGCTCAATCAGGGCAAGTGCGGCACGATTCTCACAATGCGTTCGTAATCCTTCATTTTTCTGACCCATTGTGGCGGCAAAATCGGCCCACCTTAGAGGGGAGCGATTGATATGATGGCATCAGGCGCCGGCCTGCGTGTTCTGACAAAACGAAATCCATATTTTGCTGAAGATCCGCAGATCGTTGTCTTTCAGCTCGATCCAGCGAACATGATCTTCAAAGAGGTTCATGGCAGCCCCGAGGCCTTGCTCGGGTATCCGGCAGAGCGATGGCTCGAGCCCGGGTTCTGGCCTTCACGGCTGCACCCCGATGATCGGGAGGATGCGCTGATGTTCTGCGCACAGTGCACCGAGACCGGGCGCGATCATGAGCTTGAATACCGTGTCATTCACGCGGACGGGCGGATCATCTGGATCCACGAGATCATGGAGGTCTCATCAGGGCGAAACAGCAACGGACTCCTGACCGGGTACTTGATGGACATAACCCACCGTGTCGCGCACGAACGCGATGTCCACGAAGCCCTCGACCTGAAAGAGGAATTGCTGCGGGTGGTCAGTCAGGAACTCAGCCAGCCTGTCAGCAAGATCACCGACTTTGGCGATCTGTTGGTGCGCCATCTCTCGAAGCAAGGCGATCATGTCGGCAGCGACTATGCTGTCGGACTGTGCGAAGGCATTGAGGAATTGACCAGGCTGGTCGATCGGTTGCGCAACAGGCGGCATAGTCGCGATCGCCGCTACGACGATGTCTCGCGAAAACTAGCGACGTGCGGCACGGGCCTCAGGCCTGATTAGGCCCCGTCCAGCAGACTGCGCTGGCCAGTTGCTCTAGCGCGGATTGCCCGGCCAACGAATTTCCGCATCGGGCGAGCGGCGGTGACCATGCGCAGGCCGCAAACTGGCCAGGCTGGACAACCAGAATACCACCGCCGACACCGGACTTACCGGGCAAGCCGACCCGGAAAGCGAACTCGCCCGACTGATCGTACATCCCACAGGTACGCATCACCGCTCTCAGGCGTTGTGCGTGCAGCCCTTTGGCGCAAACGGCACCGTTGTCCTGTGGCGTGACCAGAAACATCGCCGCACGGGCCAGGTCACGCGCCGACGCTGCGATCGAACACGCACCAAAATACGCATCCGTAACAGCAATCGGATCGTTTGCCAGATTGCCGTGCGCCTTCAGCACGAACGCCATCGCACGGTTCAGATCTCCGGTCGCCATTTCCGAGCGATGAACCGCGCCATCCATTTCGATTGCCGGATTTCCCGCAAGCAGCCTGATCTGCTCCAGCAGGTCCCGCGCATACGCGGGGCGCGCCGACATCAGCGCATCCGTGGTCGCGATCGCGCCTGCGTTGATGAACGGGTTGCGCGGGCGGCCATCCTCGGTCTCGAGCTGGATCAATGAGTTGAACCGCATGCCCGAAGGCTCGCGCCCGACCTTCTCCCATAACGGCTCCCCGACCCACTCCATCGCCAGCGCCAGCGCGAACAGCTTCGAGATCGACTGGATCGAAAACGGCTCGTCAGCATCGCCGACGGCCCACTCCTGACCGTCCGCCGTGCGCACGACCAGCGCAAACTTGGCCGGGTCCACGGCTGCCAGCACCGGGATGTAAGCGGCAACCTTACCGTCCGCCGCCAGGGGTCGGGCCGCAGCGGCAATATCATCGAGAAGCGTCTGCATGGCGCACACTCTGCGATGGCGGCGCGATGCCGGCAAGACATCCGTCACACGCGTGATTGTGCTGAATCGCATTCTACGCGACAATTCAACGGTTGATTGAGTGATTTCCAGGCTTTGAACCATGCCAAACAAGAACGAGGTTATCGAGAACCTCAACTGGGTGACAGAGCGGATTTCAGACCGGGTCTGGACGGTTTCGGTCGGCGTCATCGCCGTTTCTCTGAGCTATATCGTCGAGAGCGCCTCGGGCAAATCGGCACCCTTCCTCCAACCGCAGCAGGTGGCGATACCGGCGGTTCTGGCCCTACTCGCGCTTCTCAGCGATCTTGTGCAATACGTGCTCGCCAACCGCCAGAACATCGCCTTGCTGCGGCGGATGGAGGCCGAAGGCGTCGACGAGATGCGCTTTCCGAAGGATTGGATGCGCGCGGGCCGGAGCGCCGCGTTCTCGGCCAAGTTCGGGTTCTGTTTGATTGCCGTGCTGTGGATCACGGTCGTCACAGGCGTACGTGCGATCGAGTTGATGCAGGGCACCGGACCATGAGCGATTGGGGCGGGCCGAACCAGCCGCAGAGCTCACCGCCGCCGGAACAGCGCAGCGGGTGCCGCCGCTGGGTTATCGTTCTCTTGATCGCGGGTGCCGTACTTGGTGCGCTCGTTTACTTCGCGCTCCTGACACCCTCCCTGAACGATCTGGCCACCAGCATATCGACCCATATTGGGGGTTCTGCCGATGTCGGCACCGGGGTGGACAACCAGATCGACGGTCAAACCGGAGACTCAGACTGGGGCGGACCGAGACAAAGCCATGACTGACGGCATTCGCACCAGCGCCGGTCCGGCATTGCCTTTGGTCCGCGCAGCCGCGATCGCCGCGATCTTGAGCGGCGCTTGCGCAGACTGGTCGTTTGCTGGTGAGGAGGACGATCTTCCCCTGGAACCTGCCACGCCCGAGTGGTGGGCGAACCCGGAGCCCGCCGACGGGCGGATCATCGTCAACGGAAAGGTTCTGACGCCGTCCGAGGTCAACACACTCTCTTTCGTTAGTTGCGGACCGATCGTTCCTGGCAACTACTGGCTGAACGTGCAAACGGGGCAATGGGGCTTCACCGGCAACCCAACACCGATGGGACACTTCCGGGCGCGCTGTCATGAGCGCCGTCGATTCAACAATGGAAGCATGTCGCGGGACGGCAGGATTTTTAATCCGGGCGAACTTGATCGCAATGAATCGGACTGGGGCGGGCCTCGGATCCAAGAATGATGAAGCGCAGGTAGGCGCGGCCAGTCACAACGCCGCAACAAAGAGTAGGGCCGCACCTTTCGGCGCGGCCCCCTGTCCCTCGTCTCTTGATGGACGATCGGTGCGCGATGCGCGGCTGATTACATCATGCCGCCCATGCCGCCCATGTCAGGCATGCCGCCCGGCGCGCCGCCAGCGCCCTTCGGCTCCGGCTTGTCGGCGACCATGGCTTCGGTCGTGATCAGCAGACCGGCAACCGAGGCTGCATCTTCCAGCGCCGTGCGGACAACCTTGGCCGGGTCGATGATGCCAGCGGCCATCATGTCGCCGTATTCTTCGGTCTGGGCGTTGAAGCCGAACGACTTGTCGTCATTCTCCAGGATCTTGCCCGCTACGACAGCGCCATCGACGCCAGCGTTCTCGGCGATCTGACGCAGCGGAGCCTGTAGAGCGCGGGTGACGATCTTGATGCCTGCGTCTTGGTCAGGGTTGTCACCGTTCAGGCTGGCCAGAGCCTTGCCAGCGTGGACCAGCGTGACACCGCCACCCGGGATGACGCCTTCTTGCACGGCAGCGCGGGTCGCGTTCAGAGCGTCGTCGACGCGGTCCTTACGCTCCTTCACTTCGATCTCGGTCGAGCCGCCGACACGGATCACAGCAACACCGCCAGCCAGCTTGGCCAGACGCTCTTGCAGCTTCTCACGGTCGTAGTCCGAGGTGGTTTCCTCGATCTGCTGACGGATCTGAGCAACGCGTGCATCGATCTCGCCCTTGTCGCCGGCACCGTCGACGACGGTCGTGTCGTCCTTGGTGATGCGGATCTTCTTGGCCGAGCCCAGCATGTCGACGCCGACATTTTCAAGCTTCATGCCCAGATCTTCCGAAATCACCTGGCCACCGGTCAGGATCGCGATGTCCTGCAGCATGGCTTTGCGGCGATCGCCGAAACCCGGAGCCTTGACGGCAGCGATCTTCAGGCCGCCGCGCAGCTTGTTGACGACCAGCGTGGCCAGAGCCTCGCCTTCGACGTCTTCCGCGATGATCAAAAGCGGCTTGCCCGACTGGATGACGGTTTCCAGAAGCGGAACCATCGGCTGCAGCGAAGACAGCTTCTTCTCGTGCAACAGGACCAGGCAGTCCTCCAACTCGGCAACCATCTTGTCAGCATTGGTGATGAAGTACGGGCTCAGGTAGCCGCGGTCGAACTGCATGCCTTCGACGACCTCGGTCTCGGTCTCCAGGCCCTTGTTCTCCTCGACGGTGATCACACCCTCGTTGCCGACTTTCTGCATCGCATCCGCGATCTGCGCGCCAATCTCGGTCTCGCCATTGGCCGAGATCGAGCCGACCTTGGCGACTTCGTCGCTGTCGGCGACGGGGCGCGATCCTGCCTTGATGTCGTCGACGATCTTGGAAACAGCCTTGTCGATGCCGCGCTTCAGGTCCATCGGGTTCATGCCTGCGGCGACCGACTTCATGCCTTCGGTGACGATGGCCTGGGCCAGAACCGTGGCGGTCGTGGTGCCGTCACCAGCTTCGTCGTTGGTGCGCGAGGCAACTTCGCGGACCATCTGGGCGCCCATGTTCTCGAACTTGTCTTCCAGTTCGATTTCCTTGGCGACGGTCACGCCGTCCTTGGTGCTGCGCGGCGCGCCGAACGACTTGTCCAGGACGACGTTGCGGCCTTTCGGGCCCAGCGTCACCTTGACAGCATTCGCCAGCGTGTTGACGCCGGCCATCATGCGGTTGCGGGCGTCGGTATCGAACTTGACGTCTTTAGCAGCCATAGTGAGGTGCTCCTGTCAGTAGAGTTTCGTTTGAGAGAGATCCGGCGATGGCTCAGGCCATCGTGCCCAGGATGTCGCTCTCTTTCATGATCAGAAGGTCTTCGCCGTCGATCTTGACCTCGGTGCCCGACCATTTGCCGAACAGGATCTTGTCGCCTGCTTTGACGCCCATCGGGATCAGCTCGCCCGAATCCTTGCGCGCGCCTTCGCCACACGAGACGACTTCGCCTTCCTGTGGCTTTTCCTTTGCGCTGTCGGGGATGATCAGGCCGCCAGCGGTCTTTTCGTCGCCTTCGGTGCGGCGGACCAGCACACGATCGTGCAGAGGGGTGAAGTTCATGGAAGCGCTCCCTATTTGCGTTTTCCAGTGTGTTCAGAGCTTTCCGAAAGTGCTGCTAGCACTCAGTTGGAAAGAGTGCCAATACCTGGCGAAAGCGCACTTAGTCGGGGCACACGGAACTGTCAACACCCTTCGGTGGAATACGGATGGGAAAATCCGACAGACGGCCATCCGGCGGCCGCCATGGTAACGCTCGTCAGAGCGTCGCGAGGTGGAATGAAAGGCGGCTCAGCTTCGCAGGGGCCATTTCCCGCAGTTTCCGAGGATCGAACTTCATCTTCAGAACGCGCGAGTTCCGCCCATCGATCAGCTTCATCGGCCACATTCGGAAAGCAGGACTGGCGACGTCGTTCTCGGCCAGAATATCCACGTCCTTGTGCCGGTCGTCCCGGCTGATCGCTTCGAAAAGACCCAGGACCGCCTCGTCCGGCCCCTCGATCACCTGAAAAAAGGTATCACCCCCAAAGTAGAGAGCCCCGGTGATCTTCGATTCCTCATTGCGCTTGGCCGAGCTTTCCCACAGCTCTGCGAGCGCAATGTCGGACAACTCTTCCACTGGAGAGCTGACATAGACCAGGCTCGTGAACATCCGTGTACCCCGCTGCGTGCATAGCGGACGTTTGGTCCACTCCAACGCACGGTTCTTGCGCAGGCGTACCAGAGCAATACGCGGATTGTCCTAAATCGCCGTAAATCTGCAGCGCAGCGAGATCGCGCCCGTCCGGCCCACGTCCCGCCAGATGTAGCGGCTTGAGATTTTCCGGCCTCGGGCGCGAGATCATTGCCGGTTTCGGCTCAGATTAGTTGAGAGTGAAATCTCACTGTCGCGAAGGTCGGCTTGGAGCCCTAAGTGCCGGATGCTGCTACGCGCTCCAATGGCAGCTTTCAAGCTGCAAAATATAGCTTCTTGATCAACCCACTGCGTTCGTGATGCACAAAGTCGAGAACTAAGACATCTTCAAGCTTCACTTCAGAATGATCCGTACAGTGTCTTGCAAACTCCACAACCTCTTCAAGCGTTTCGCCTTCATGCCAGGTTGTCCTGACGAATTTATCCTCAGGGTAGTCGCCAAAGTTATGCGCCTCTAGAAATGCCCAATCGACGCTATCGTCCCATGCAGAACAATCAATTCCCCATGCGAGTGCATAGAGGCACCCGGCTTTCACAAGAGCTTTGCAAACCTCGTAACGATAGTCCCCACCAACTTCGCGCTCGATGAGTATCAGGCATTTAAATTTGGTCATATCCTTCGGAACGGGCTCCGGGACATCAGTAGGTAAGAAGACGTAACTGAACATCCGTAGGAGATGCCAATTAGGCCGTCCACTAGTCAAGGTGGGTGATGAGTGAATATGAAACCTTAGCCATAGCGGACCTCGAGAGGCGCTCCAAGAACGGTGGCTTTGTCCCGCATCCTGTTGTTGATGCTGTGCTGGACAAGGTCCGGTGATGACCAGTTCTGCGAATTTGCCGCGGAGCTACGAATTGCTACTCCTTCGACCCACCGCTGGCTAGGTTCGCAGAGCGGCATGTAAGGTGTTGTCGACCAATGAATTTTGAACCCGATGATGCACTAAACTCTTAATCCATTGGCTAGAGCACTTAGCGCCTCAGAGCTCAGCTTTGCTTGTCTCTTCTTGGCAATTCCAAACAACCCTCGATGCAGGATGATTCCATCGATTAGACTGGCAAGCGCACGACCAAATAGCGCGGCGTCGACGCCGTCACGCACCTCGCCTCGTGCTTGCAAATGGGTAATTGCCTTCGCGTAGTGTGCGCCCATGCGTTCGAAGAAATCTGCGATGTTCTTCGTGAATTCCTCTGATGCGAAACTTGGCCCAAAGACTTCAAAGAAAACACGGATGAACCGGGCGTGTCCGTCCGGAATGCTGACGGTCGTCGATAGCTCCCCGATAAACGCGTCCAACGATTCCGGTAGCGGCGCGCTCATGTATTTCTGCTCGATGGACGCAAAGTGGCGCTCTATGAGTGCAGTAGTCATCGCCTCCTTGTTCTTGAAGTAAAGATACAGCGTTCCCTTCCCAAGACCTGCTTCCTCGGCCACGTCGGCGATCGTTGCCGCATGGTAGCCCTTGGCCGTGTAGACGCGTGTCACCGCATCCAGGATCGAGTTTCGCATCTCTTCCTTGTCGACGATCTTTGGCATTGCCGCTCCATCTCCAGAATTTTCTGATCTCATAGTCGTTTTATGACTGGACGTCCAGTCATAATCACCATATATGACTGACCATCCAGTCATTAATGAGTGAATCAGAGATGAACATCGCCTCGCCAACAGCTACCGAACATCGTGCCTTGATTGCTGATCTCTACGCAGCCGTGGATCGAAGAGATGCTTCTGCCGTGGGATCTTTTGTCTCGAAAGACGCCAAGTTTCAGATCGGCAATTTTGATGAGATCCAAGGCCGCCAAAGCATCATCGATGCGAACGCGGACTTCTTCGGGACAATCAAAGGTATGGAGCACAGCATCGACGACGTTTGGTCGGTGGATCAGACGGCTATCTGCACAGGTCGCGTTCATTACACCCGAAAGGACGACAGCACCCACTCCGTCCCATTCGCGACCGTCTTGAATGTCTGCGGAGACCAGATCTCGGACTACCGCGTGTTTGTCGACATCTCGGCTCTCTGACCAAGGCCAAATGCGAAGGAACGATCCTATGGCACACAGTGATATTCGTCCCAAGGCCAGTACAGCGAAACTCGTCGCAAGGTTCGTATTGTGGCCCGGCGCCGCTGCCGCCCGCGCGCTTGGCATCACCAGCCCTGATAGCCGCATGCTGTTTCGGCTGTTTGTGAACCTGGCCGTATACGGAAAGCTAGGCGTCCTGATCGCCTTGCTCGTCTTTTGATCACGCATATTCGAAGGAACCAAGCGATGCCAAAGCGCATTTATGTCCTTAACGGACATCCCGCCCAAAGATCCTTGTCCCATGATCTCGCTGAGCAATACGCCCATGCTGCGCGGGACGCCGGACATGAGGTCAAGACAACGCATTTGCACGATATCGAATTCGACAGTGATTTCGGGTTCGGCGGGTATACTCAAACGAAGGCATTGGAGACGCCCGTTGACCAGTTTCTAGAAAATTTGGCCTGGGCAGACCATGTTGTCATTGCAGCACCCATGTGGTGGGGCGGGCTGCCCGCCAAACTCAAGGGTTTGATCGACCGGGCGTTCCTGCCGGGACGTACGTTCGACACGCGGAACAAAACCTGGGCCGGGTTTCCCAAGCCAATGTTGTCAGGGCGCAGCGCGCGGGTGATCATCACCTCCGACACACCCGGATGGTTGATGCGGTTTTGCTACGGCAATGCGTTGTTCCGGCAGATTCGACATCAGATTCTCGGATTCGTCGGCATTGCACCCGCGCGGATTACGCACTTCCGGATGGCAAGCCACCCCGATCCCAATGACGTCGATGACTGGATGCGCAGGGTCAAAGCTCTCGGCCAGGCAGCAGTGTGACGAAGGTCATCAATCGATCGCTTTCATAGAAAGGACCATCCAAATGCCTGCGAATTGTTTGCCTCTCTCTGATCTCACCAGGACCGCAGAGCGCACCGTGAAGCGCGTCGAGGGAAAGGACCTTGGGACCGAGTTGACGATC
The DNA here is from genome assembly GCA_050043005.1 of Paracoccaceae bacterium. Classification (GTDB taxonomy): domain Bacteria; phylum Pseudomonadota; class Alphaproteobacteria; order Rhodobacterales; family Rhodobacteraceae; genus Thermohalobaculum. Next base: position 14,723 of record JBHJIZ010000082.1, on the reverse strand, counting down.
CTTACCTTCACAAGCACCGAGATCGGTGACGGTCCGGTTCTCCATGTCCACACCTATGACGAGGTGTTCCTGATCCACGAGGGCTCTGCTCGATTTACCGTTGGCGATCAGGAAATCATCGCCGAAGCCGGCCAGGTGGTTCTGGGACCGGCAAACGTGCCCCACAAGTTCGAGAACCTTGGGTCAGGACGGCTGACGACGACGGACATCCATCTCAGCAACCACTTCGAGCAGGTCAATCTCGAATGAACTCACCTCAGGAGTACGAACAATGACAAAGACTGTTCTCGTGGCCGGTGCCACAGGATATCTCGGCCAGCATATCGTCAAGCGCTATATGGAACTTGGATGGCATGTCCGCGCTCTCGTCCGAAACGCCAACACGGCACAGCGAAAGAATCTTATCGCCTCTGAAGTCTTTGAAGGCGAAGCAACTAAGCCTGAAACACTCCGCGGTGTGATGGACGGAGTAGATCTGGTTGTCTCAGCGCTCGGGATTACGCGTCAGCGGGATGGATTGACCTATCGGGACGTTGACTTTCAGGCGAACGCCAATCTGTTGGACGAAGCCCTTGCAGCAGACGCTCCGCAATTTGCCTATATTCATATCCTGAACGCCGACAAGATGCGCGGTGTGGCTGTGGTGGATGCCAAGCAGGCATTCGTTGACCGGCTGCAAGCGGCGTCGGTTGCATCCACCATCATATGTCCGAGCGGGTTCTTCTCCGACATGGCAGACTTCTTTCAGATGGCCAAGTCTGGCCGCGTCTGGCTGTTTGGCGAAGGCACGTTGCGGCTGAACCCAATCGACGGCGCCGATTTGGCCGTCGCTATTGCGGATGCGGTCGAACAAAAGCGGAAATGGGTGGATGTCGGCGGACCTGACATTCTCACACAATATGAGCTCGCCGAATTGGCCTTCGACGCGCTGGGCAATGGTCCGAAGATCACCAGGCTGCCAGATGTCCTGCGCAGGATTGCTCTGCGATTGCTCCCTTGGGTCACGCCCGTGCGTGGCCCGGCACAGATGTTCCTGACGGCGATGGGAATGGACATGGTTGGCTCGCCTATGGGCACACGGCGACTGGCGGATTACTTCGACAAGCTAAATCCGTTGGGAAGAGGTCAGACCGACAAGCAGGTCCGTCACATTCGCGACGAGCGAGTGGCTTAGAACCTCACGGTCCAATCCGATGAAAGCCTTCGTCTATGAAAAATATGGACCGCCCGACGTCCTGCGATGCGTCGAGCTTCCGACGCCAGGGCCTGGTCCGGGGGAGGTTCTCATCGGTGTCCGTGCCACCTCGGTCACCACCGCGGACTGGCGATTGCGCGCTTCAGCCTTCCCCGGCCTCATGTGGGTGATCGGGCGTTTGATGTTCGGTCTCTTCAAACCTCGAAACAAAGTTCTGGGCGGCGATGTGGCGGGAGATGTTGTCGCTATTGGGACTGACGTCGAGAGTTTCGCAATCGGCGATCCAGTGTTTGGAAATATCGGCAAGGGCGGATACGCGGAGTTCGCCATCGCCAAGGCGGACGGTGCGATTGTCCGAAAGCCAGAGAGCCTGACTTATGTCGAGGCCGCAGCGTTGCCCTTCGGCGCACTCGCAGCTCTGGTGTTTCTGCGTGACTTCGCAAAACTCTCCAGCGGACAAAGGGTCCTGATCCTCGGTGCGTCAGGCAATGTCGGTGTCTATGCCGTCCAGATCGCAAAAGTGCTCGGCGCTCATGTTACGGCCGTCGCGAGCGGACAAAATGCAGATCTGGTCAGATCGCTTGGTGCTGATGACTTCGTGGATTACGAGCACAGCGATCCTATGATGCTCGACGATCGTTTCGATCTCGTCTTTGACACGTTCGGCGCCTTCTCGTTCGTCGATGCCCGACGGATTTTAAAGCCGCACGGCCTGTTCCTTCCGTTGAACTTCGGATTGATCGAAGCGTTGAAGAACCTGATTTTCGGCTGGGCGAGGACGCAGAAGATGATCACGGCAGTGAACGCCAACACACGCGAGTATCTCGAGGCTGTGGTCGATCTTCTCGAAAACGCTCAACTTCAGCCCGTTGTCGACCAAGTGTTTCCCTTTGATCAGCTCGTCAGTGCCCATGAGTATGTTGAGGCGAGGCGGCGCAGCGGGTGTGTTGTGATAGATCTCTGTTGAGCACGGGACGAAGTTGCGATCCGCGCTGCGCTACCCACGATCGAGAATGACGTCTTGTTCGAAAAGTATTTTTTCACGACCTAAGCAGCAGCAAGAGCAACATCAGAGTGGTCAACGTCGCGACCACGGTCCGAATGGTATTCCAGCGCAACCAGCGTGACTCGAACAGAGCTTCTACTTCCCTCAGCTCAGACTCTGTACTTGCGTCGAGATCGAGAGATTGGAGCCGGTTATTGATTGGAATGTTGATGGTAATTGTCGGCAGATGAACGCCAAATAGGTACATCAGACAGGAGAAAATCAGCAGCACGACATCGGGGCCGTCCAATTGCCACAGCCCCAGAACGGTAGAAGACAGAAGCGCCAACGCCGAACCAAGCCAGACGACTAAGAACAACGGGTGGTTATTCTGAATTATGCCGTCCATCGCCTTGAAGGATTTGAGATAGTCGCGGGTGCCAAGCGTTCTGATACCTGGCATGACGATGATCGCAAAGCAGAGCACAAAACCTGCTACCAGCGAGCAAAATAGAGCGGAAACCAGGATGGTCAGTTGGATCAGTTCCATAACAGATACTCTCTTCGCGTTTTTCTGAGGTCACCATAAGTCAGCGAGAAAGGCAGACTTATTCATTTGATTGCGGTGATGGAGCGAACGAGACAGCTCCGCCGAACGTCATGAGCGGAGCCGGCTCGTCCCGTCAGGTTTATTGGGCCAGTTGTTCGACAAATCTGTCCAGGTCGATGCTGGCCTTCCTGGCATTCGCATCAAGGAATTCGATGCGCCCGTTGTTTATGTTTTCGTGCATCTCGGCCATGGTTTCGGCCGATTGCCCGGAAAGCCCGCTTGCGAGAAACGTCTCGACCCAAGTTTCCTGTGGTAGCGCAACCGCCGTGATCTGGCGTCCGAGTGATTTGGAAAGCGCAGACGCAATGTCCTCAGCCGAATACTGCTTGGCGCCTTTGAGCTCGATCACCCGATGTGGAACGGTGGGTGGATTGACCAGTGCATCGGCGACCGTCAATCCAATGTCCTTTGTCGCCACCATATCGATCTTGTGATCGAGCGGCAGGATCATGCTCGGATAAATCCCTTCATGGCGTACAGTCGGCATCAGATCGTGGATGTTCTCGAGGAAGTAGCCGGGGCGAACGGCGCTTAGGGGAATATTGGCAGCAACGAACAGCCTCTCCATGTGGCCGATCGTGGAGATTGGGCCGACGCTGTCACTGTGTTGCGCGCCGACCGACGAAAGAATGGCAGCGTGCGGCAGGCGCGCTGCCCTCGCAGCCTGGACAATGGCTTCTGCACGCTTGAGGCTTTCCCCCAGGAAATCCTCATTGGTAAGGTCGGGCGGCAACAGGAAATAGGCACCTGTGGCCCCTTCCAGTGCTTTGGTCATCGCGTCGATGTCCAGAATCTCAGCGACGGCAACCTCTGCCCCCTTCGCTGCCCACGGTTCGCCCTTTTCTGCTGAGCGCACGATGACGCGAACGGCTTGGCCCTGATCAATCAGGGACTGAGCGGCAACGGAACCTGTGTTTCCGGTAACTCCTGAAATGACAAACATGATGACGTCTCCTTGTTTGGTGTGTGCGATGGACCAAACCTAGGAGTGATCATTGAATTACTATAATGCATGCTTTACATAAAATACATGCACCAAATGAATGTATTGAGTATCGACCTCAACCTCCTGAAGGCGCTCGATGCGCTGTTGGAAACGGAAAGCGTAACCAAAGCCGCAGAACTAGCGAACCTGTCTCAGCCGGCCATGAGCCGGGCGCTCAACCGCCTGCAACACACAATCAAGGATCCGCTGCTCGTCCGTTCGGGCCGGGGAATGGTGCTGACGCCACGCGGCGAGGCGCTTCGCACGCCTGTTCGGGATGCGCTGGCGCAGGTGTCCCATGTCTTCAAACCGCAAGTGTTTGATCCGTCGAAGGCGCAAGACCGGTTTCGCATTATGGCTCCTGACTATGTCGCACAAATGATCTTGCCAGCGGTCCTTGGTCAGGTCTTCAAACTGGCGCCACAGGTTCAGATCGAGATGGAGAACCTCTCGGCGACAGGAATTTCCGATATGTGTGAAGGCAGGATCTCGCTAGGGTTTGGCGTCGTTGATGACGGTCCTGTTCTCTACAACGTTGCGTCACAGTCGTTGTTTGACGACCGCCAGGTATGCCTGATGCGCCGAGGGCATCCTTTGATCGAAGACGGGATGAGCCTCAAAGGTTATTCGGCCTCGGCACACGCCCTTCTAAGCATCATAGGCAGAGGGGGTGGGCGGATTGACGACGTGTTGCAGGAACACGGCCTCACGCGGAAAATCGCTCTCAGAATTACCCAATTTATGACCATCAACGCAGTGATCGCACCTACAGATTTGGTCATCACCGTGCCGGAGCATCTCGCCCAACGGGTGATGACCGATGAACTCCACATGATGCCATTGCCGAGCGAGCTCCAGGCCCCTCCGTTCACCGTTTCACAAATCTGGCACGAACGCTTCACGAAGGACCCTGCACATCAATGGCTGAGACGTCTGGTCAGATCTGCATGTCAAAAGATACAATAGCTTAAGCCGCTGCAGACCAGGCACCTGCTACCGTCGCGGCCTGGGCAAACGCGACGAAGTCGCGGGATTTGCTGCCGCACCAAAAGCCCCCTGTTTCCAAGTTTCCTGGCACTGGGCGCCCCGGTTTTGCCGGTTGCGCCGATGATGAGGACGGTTGGGCAGTCCTGTTATCTGCTCCCGAGTTCAAGCCGCGCTGCTGCGCACTTGGCCGACCAGGATCGACCAGTCCATGCTAAGCGCTGTGTAGACCTCGGTGGCCTCGGTGCTCGCATTGTCCGCGAGGACTTCGATCATCAGGCTTGCGCCATCTGCGACCACGACACCGGCTTGCGCCAGACGGAGCAATGCTGTCTCGCGCTTGGTCATGTTGAAGGTCCCGCATGCATCTACTGCGACATAAGCCTCGAACCCTTCGCGGGCCGCACGCATGGCCGGAAACGCGGCGCACACCTCCAACGACAGACCGGCAAAGATCAGCTTGTTCCGCCCGGTCGCCCGAATTGCCTGTTCGACCCTTGGATCGTCCCAGGCGGTCTCGGGCGTCCGGTCAATGAATTTCTGGTTGGGCAGGGCATTGCGAAGCTCTGGAATGGCAGGCCCCCAAAGAGTCTCTGACGACGTAGTCGTCGTGACAATCGGCAGATCAAGCGCCTTGGCGGCCTTGGCCAAGCCGACGATGTTGTGCTTCAGATCCGCGATGGAATAGTCGCGGACGCCGGTCATCAGGCCGACCTGGTTGTCGACAAGCACCAGAGCGGCGTTGTCGCGGGTCAATGGTTCCGGGTTGTGCACGATCGTCATGGTCGTCTCCTTTCAAGGTTGGTTTTCGGTCTGGAGGTTGGCCGTCAGTCGATGGATCCAAGCCGTCCGGCGCGATAGGCGGCCTCGACGGCATCAAGCTCGGCTTCACTGCCCATCGCGAAGGGACCCCTATGAATGAAGCCTTTGCGCAGAGGCGGGGCCTGGAACAGAACCGCATGCGCGCCGAGATCGGATGAGATGGAGATGTGCGTCGCGTCTGCCATGGCGATGGCCGTGCCAGGCTGCAGCTCGGCAGATCCGTTGTTCCACGTAACGCTGACCGTTCCAGCAATGGCGAGCAACCATGCGTGTTGACCGCCTTGACCGGGATGCGTGAACTGACCGCCGGCCTTAAGGGTGATATCGAGAAGCGTCAGCGATAAGTCCGGAGCCAAGGCGCCCCGGATGCCGTTGCTCTCGCCCAGAACCAGCCGCGCGCTGGACTGGTCGCCGGAGATTTGCGGAATGCCCCCGGCCGGCAGATGTAGCGCGTCCGGCGCATCGTGGCGCTTTTCCTCGGGCAGATTGACGAAGACCTGTAGCGCGTGAATTCTGGCACCGGGACGCGGTTCTTCGTTGTGCAGCGCCCCGCGTGCAGCTTTGAACCAATACAGATCGCCAGCCGCCAGATCCACATCGTTGCCGAGCGAGTCGCGATTGTGGAAGGTACCCTCGCTGTCCTCGAACATGACCGTAACTGCGGACAATCCGGCGTGAGCATGTGTTCCGAAGGTGGGTGCCGTCTTGACGAAGTGGTCCACCATGATCAGCGGATCCATCAGCCCGGCAAAGTCGGTGTGGCGATAGCTGGTGGCCGAAAAACCATCGCCGATCGCGATCTTCCTGCCGTCACTTTGCGCGTGGTCCTGTCGGCGCGCGCTTGGCGGTCTGTCGATAGCTTGCGTGTTCATGTCATCGTCTCCTTGCTGCTCCATTAAAAATATGAGTGAGACAATCGACCGAGAATCCGTCATTCTCAGAACCTATCGTTCTACTGATGAGACGACTGAGGAGGTACCGCATGGATCTGAACGACGCGTTCTACTTTGCTCAGGTGGTCGAGAAAGGAGGCTTCTCGGCTGCATCCCGGGCGCTGGGCATCCCGAAATCGAAGCTGAGCCGCCGGGTGAAGCAGCTTGAAGACGATCTGGGTGTGCGCCTGTTGCAGCGCACATCACGCGTCGTCACCCCCACAGAGATCGGCGCGGAATATTTTCAGCTTGCGCAAGAGGCTCTGGACCGGTTCGAGATCGCTGAAACCGCCATCCGCCGCAAAACCAACAACATCGAGGGAACGGTGACGGTGTCTTGCTCCGTCGGCATGGCGCAATTCGCCCTGGATCAGATCCTGCCGCGATTCCTGCAGGACAATCCCCGCGTCACGGTGGTGCAGCAGGCCTCGAACCGGATCGAGGATCTGGTGAAAGGGGGTATCGACGTGGCGATCCGGGGCCACATCGAAAACCTGCCGGATTCCAGTCTGATCCAGATGCGACTGGCGCATGTCGAATGGCAACTTTTCTGTTCTGGCGACTATCGCGACAGCCTCGAGCGGACGGATGACCCCGCGACGCTTGCGCACCACCCGGCCTTGGTGCTGGGGCGTCCCAGAGACACCCATCATTGGATACTCACCGATGACGACGGGCAAAGCGCCTCGGTGCCATGTCAGGTCAGATTGGCCAGCGATGACATGACGACACTCAAGCGCGCGGCCGCGCTGTCCCTCGGGATTGTAGCCCTACCATCGTATGTGTGTCGCGCAGATGTGGATGCCGGGTCCCTTGTGCGTGTCCTGCCCGGCTGGACAGCAGGCCGCCCGCAGATCAGCCTTCTGCTGCCATCGCGGCAGGGCCTTTTGCCCGTTCTCGAAGCATTCGTCGAGTTCATCAAGCGAGAACTGCCGGCTGTTTTAACCGGCACAGGCGTCGGCGACTAGGGTCAGGACTCAATTCAACCAGCACCTGATTGCGAAGATGTGGAGCATGGACAGGAAGTTTCACTCCAGCTTTTCGTAGCGTGTGGTCAGCCTACGCATGTCCTTCAGGCATTTGGAGGCAAGGCGGCGTGGCGGGAGCGTTGTGGTCGAGTTCGAGTAGCCACAGGCGTCGCTGGTGTTATGAATCCAAACACGCGGGGGTTGGCGATCTTAAATGCCGACGTCTTCGGTTCACACGGGTTGACTGAGCCTGAACCCCTCAAAGAATCGCAAGCGGTCGTTAGGATACTTGAAGATTGCCACATCCGTCTCATCGAGGACGTAGTCCGGATTGATCAGAAAGATGCGTTCGTGTGCTGCTTTGGCGGCGCCATATTTGCCGAGCAATCCGTTGCAGGATGCAAGGAAGAGATAGGCTGGTAGGAAATCCGGATAGTGCTCGGCGTGGGTTTCCAGCAGATCGATCGCCGTTTCGTAACCCTTTTTGATGAACCAGGCAACGCCACCCAGAAACTCGTATCGTTCGTTGGGATTCAATTCGGTCATGCGTGGCAGCATCTCCAAGGCACGGTCTGGGAACCCGGTCCAACAGAGCATCAAGCAGAACCGGTCCATGGCTTCGGTATCATTGGGCGCCAAGCGCATCGCGATCTCGGCGGCCTCAAGCGCACGATCAGGGTCTCCGGACCAGAAACGCGCCCAGGCCAATGCGTTGTGGGCAACTCCTAAATTGCTATCCAGCGCCACGGCACGTTCGGCCCACATCAGCGCTTCGGCTGTGATCGCCCTTCGATCGTTGGTCCAGCGAAACAGCCACGCCTTGATCAGGTGCAATGCAAGACGCGCGGCGGCTAGGGCATAGCCGGGATCCAACTGCAATGCCCGATCGAGGTTTTCACGTGCGTCCGTCCAGGTGCGCAGGCTGCGCGGATGCGGCTCGCCCATTGCGCGGAGCAAATGATCCCAAGCCGCCAGGTTCAATGTTCCACGCGGCTGTGCACCTCTCGTTGCTGTCCACCGCAACACCTGGTGCAGTGCCGCGCTAATGCTTTGATTGATGTCATCCTGGACCGCGAAGATATCGATCAGTTGGCGGTCGTAGCGTTCTGCCCAAAGGTGGCTCCCGGAGGTGGCATCAATCAGCTGCGCGTTGATCCGAATTCTTTCACCCCCGCGGCGTACGCTGCCCTCGACCACGAAATCCGCCCCATCTCGGCCCCTGCCACGCGGACATCGACGGGTGTCCCACGATAGGCAAACGAGGACTGACGGGCGATTAAAGACAAGCCCGGTAGTTTCGAGAGATCAGTGATCAGGTCCTCGGCCAGACCATCGGCAAAGTAGGACTGCTCGGGATCGCCGCTCATGTTGTCGAAGGCGAGAACGGCAACAACGGGTGCGGCGCGGTCCTGCGTTGGGTTTACGCCGCGCGTCTCGATCCGGGGGACATAAGTCCGCTTGCGCAGCAGGATCAGGACTGGGTCCTCCTGACCCGATGTGGCGTAATATTCTCGCAATTTAGCGCGCAGGCGGCCGACCTCGGCACGGACGATGGCATCGATGGCCGGATCGAAATCAGCCCCGCGTCCGAAGACATCCTGAGCCAGCGTATACTGGTTTAACGTCTCGCCTTGTCCTGTCAGCACAGCTTCGGCCAGATGCCGCAATAGGTGCGTCATCCGCTCAGCGCGTTGGAACAAGGGATCTGCGACGATCCGATCAAGCTGCGCCTCAACAGCAGGGCGGTCGGGCAGGATTTCGTTTCTCGTCGGCTTCGCCATATCTAACAATCGGACGGCGGCGGTTTGGCCCGCCGGCGCGGCAAAGGTTACAGCGGCGGGCTAACCGTTACAAACTCCCAATCCAGACGATCGCGTCCCATCCTTTCTGGCATCGAAACCTGATGAAAAATGAAAGGACCTGTGATGATCGACATCACCCCGAAGCCCCCAACCAAGCTCGGCCGCATTGTTGCGTATCTGCACGCTTGGGACGAGGCAATCCACGCTGATCCGACAGAGTTGCTGATGGCCCGCCTCCGCAAGCTCGAAGCTCGCGTTGCGAAGCTGGAAGCGCTTGGAGCGCTTTCGGATGCCCCCCACCAAGCTGCCTAAACCCTGCGAGAGGAGGAGAAACGATGCCGATTGATCTTATCTTTCTGCTGCAGTTCGGCCTGAGCCTCGTCGTCAGCACAATAATCGCCATGCGCCTAGCACCTGCGCTAGACTGGTTGGCTTGGCCGGATGCGATGTTCTGGCTAGCCATGCCGCATGCGTTTCGGCATCTGGGCCTGGTTTTCCTTGTGCCTGGCGTGGTCGCGGAGACGATGCCCGGCGGGTTCTCGAGCGAGGCCGGATATGGCGATCTGGCGGCGGCGGTGGCTGGCATCCTGACGCTCATCGCATTGTCGCATCGTTGGACCGTTGCCATACCCCTGCTTTGGGTCCTGAACATTGTCGGACTGGTCGATCTTGCCAACGCCCTGCAGCAACTCGAGGCCGTGCCACACTTTAATGCGGCTTGGTACATCCCGACATTTGTCGTTCCTGTGCTTCTGGTCACCCACGCGATGATGCTGATCCGTTTGGTGCGCATGGCGTTCGGCGCGCGACCAGCAGTGGACCAGGCGCGGTGACGTCCCGATCAGATCCACGTCAGAAGACGGCTGGCGCGCATTCACTCGGATGCGCGCCCACGCTGGGGTTACGTAAGAGGCACTGGCGCGGCGATTCGCTGAGGAAGTTCGCTCGCCAGGAAGTCGATGAAGGCCCGCACCTTCGAGACAACGTAGCGTCTGGACGGATAGACCGCGTAAAGCGACGTCTCGTTTGGTGCCCAATCCGTAAGGGCCGCAACCAATTGGCCCGATGCAAGATCCTGTTGCACATACATTCTGGGAACGAGGCTGAGGCCAAAGCCCGCCCGCAGTGCATCGCGAACCGCGAGACTGGACGATACTCTGTATCGTCCCATGATGGGCATCTTCACGGTGCGGGCGTTCTTCCTGAACGTCCACTCGGTCGCATGATCCGACAGGCTGAACTGCACGCAGCTATGCCTTGCCAGCTCTTCGGGTTGCTCGGGTTTGCCACGCTTGGCGAAGTAGGAGGGCGATGCACAGAGCACGTGATCCATCGTCATCAGCTTGCGCGCAATAAGACCCGAGTCCTCGAGACTGTCGCTACCGCGCAGGGCAACATCAAAACCTTCTTCGACAAGGTTGACCCTGCGGTCGTCAAGATGCAGGTCGAGCACCAGGTCGGGATATCGTTCAAGAAAACCGGGGATCGCCTCGGACAATCCAATCAGGGTCACCGTCACTGGGGCGCTGACACGCAGCACACCAGACGGCGTCGACTGCGCGGCTTGCAGCGTTCCGTCCGCATCATCGAGATCATCAAGCACGCGCGTGATACGTTCAAAATAGGTGGCACCCGCTTCTGTCAGGCTCATCCGGCGCGTCGTCCGGTTCATCAACCGCGTCGCAAGATGAGCTTCCAGTTCACCGACATTCTTGCTGATCGCGGCAGGCGACAAGCCGAGTTGTCGAGACGCCGCTGCGAAGCTGCCAAGCTCGACGACATTTCGAAACACCTTCAGCGCGGTCAATCGATCCATAATTATTCACTACCAGTGAATAGAGGTATTATCAATACACTCATTATCCACCTGAACTCTTCAATGCATATTTCACGGGGGACGAATGGTTCGACTCTCGGGCCGCACCGCAACCGAAACCCTCAATGGCACCCTAGGAACGGAGACGCTAAGATGAACACCGAACGAACGTCTACTTACCCGATCGAACCGCTGTTTCTCTCGCGCTGGTCGCCGCGGGCCTATGATGCGAAGTCCCTGCCGGAACACGACCTGATGACCATACTCGAGGCCGGTCGCTGGGCGCCGTCGGCCTACAATGTTCAGCCCTGGCGATTTCTGTATGCCCGGCGCTATGACGACTTGTGGCCCGCATTCGTGTCTGTTCTGGACCCGTTCAACAGGCGTTGGGCCAGTTCTGCATCGGCATTGATCTTTGTTCTGTCAGACACGGTGATGCCGGGTGATGGCAACCGGCCTGATGCGATATCCAGTTACAGCAGTTTTGATGCAGGGGCGGCCTGGGCGCAGATGGCCCTTCAGGCGACGGCGCTTGGTTATGCTGCGCATGCGATGGCAGGACTGATGTTCGACGATGCGCCTTCGGTTCTGGGCTTTTCGAAACGATACAAGCTTGAAGTCGCCGTGAGTATTGGGCGTCGCGCCGATTCCACGCACCTGCCTGTCGATCTGCAATCCGAAGAGACGCCAAGCAATCGGCGGCCGCTGGAGCAGATCGCATTCTTAGGTCGTTTTCCCGGGCAAACAGAAACGATTGCAGCGGAGTGAGGAATAGAGCGATGGCGAACGTAAGAAACCCCGCCTCGACCGGAGATCAGACTGCCGCCGGATCAAGGCTGCACGTCCATGCGATGATGTTGATGGCGACCCTGTTGGTCGCCACTTCCTTTCCTGTCGTGGCGGCCGTGACGACTGGCATGGATTGCGTTGTGTTGACGTTTCTCCGGTTCGCCCTGGCGACACTCTTGTTTGCGCCGATCGTGGCCTGGAAGTTCGGACTTTCGCTACCAAAAGTCGGCGATCTGCTTCGTTACAGCTTGCTGAGTGTCTTTCTGGTCTTCTTCTTTTGGTGCATGTTCGCGTCGCTTCGCCTTACGACGCCGCTGAACACCGCTGCGATCTTCGCTCTCACTCCGGTGATAACAGCACTCATTGCATCGGTGCTACTGCGCGAGAAGCTAAGTCTTTCAGCACGTATCGCCTTGCCGATCGGGGCGGCTGGCGCGATCTGGGTTGTGTTCCGAGGGGATGTTGCAGGGTTCTTGTCGCTGAGCCTCGGCACAGGTGACCTGCTTTTCATGGCAGGGATGCTTTCGCTGGCGACCTACAGCACGCTGGTCAAGGTACTGCATCGCGGCGAGCCGATGGCGCGTATGACCTTCTGGACCCTAGCAACCGGCACAATATGGCTGCTTGGTCTTTCACTGCCCGATTTAAGCAGCATTGCTTGGGCGAGCGTCCCGACGCAGGTCTATGCCGGCATGGCGTACCTGGCTGTCTTTACAACAATTGCCACCTTCGCCATCTTCCAGTGGAGTACCTCCAAAATCGGGCCAACACGGGTCGTCTCATACACATTCCTGAATCCGGCCCTGGTGCTGTTGATCGGAATTCCTTTCGGAACCGCGTTGCCGCCGTCGGCGACCTGGCCCGGCGTGATACTGGTTGTTTTGGCGACTATTGTTCTTCAATCCAATCTGGGCTTCCGGGCATCGCGGACGAAGCCACACACTGCGATCGCCGCATAAGAATGCAGTGATCGGACCGTCAAGAGCTGACGGACTACACGGAAGGCAGAGGCATGTCGAACCTTGCGATGACACAAATCCTCGACGACAATAAGAACGCCAAATGCGATGTTCGTCTGTCCAGATCCATTGGAGCGTTCGGTTCTGCTGTCCGTAGCTGCCTACCTCTCGGGTTGCTGTTGGCGCTGGTTTCACCAACCAGCAGCCACGCCCATGTGCGCTGGTTCGTCGACTCTGGCGATCCCGGTGCGACAGCGTTCGAGCCATACATGCCATCGGATCCGGCTGTACTGATCTGGATGGCCATCGGGGTGGTCCTGGTCGGGACCGCAATCTTCCTCGACCGAATACTGCCCGGCCTGCCGATCGCGGATACAAAGGTCCGCCACGACGTAATGGAACTGATGCGCATCCTTACCGGAATGTCGTTCCTGCTGACCGCTTATGAAGGGGCCCTGGTTGCCCCACACCTTCAGGCCCATGGTGGGCTGGGCACTTTTCTGGTGTTTCTACAGGCGGGAATCGGAGTGCTGTTGCTCAGCAACCACTTCCTCCATCACGCGGCAATTCTGATCCTGTTGCTGTTCATTGGCATGCTTATCCAGTTCGGCCTCGTCCGCTCGTTCGAATATGTGAACGTCGTCGGCATCGCGCTGTTCTTGTTGTTCAACTATTTCCCGTCCCAGGATGCGCGCAATCGGTTGAAACCTTATTCGGTCGATGCGCTGCGGATCTTCACCGGCCTATCGCTGATAACCCTGGGCATCTCGGAAAAGCTCTATGGTGCGGCGCTCGGTCAGGCCTTCATTGCGGACCATCAGTGGAACTTCATGCCCGTATTGGGGCTTGATTGGTTCGACGACCGCCTGTTCGTTCTGTCGGCAGGCGTTATGGAAGTGGTGTTCGGCTTGATCCTGGTCCTGGGTGTCGTGACGCGATTGAACATGCTGGTCGTGGCGGGGTTGATGCTCGCCTCGAACATCGTCTTTCTGCTTCAGGAAAAGCACGATGAAGCATTGGCGGAATTGATCGGCCACTTGCCAATCATTGCAACGGCGCTGATTTTACTGCTGTTGGGCTATGGGCAACGACTGAAAGTCGGGCCCAGAAGCTCCGCGAAATGATCTTTCGTTGCAGCGGCTCATCGTCCAGCACTTATTGGGTAGTGCAATGAACATCCGAGATCGTTTTCAAATTAGGCTGATCTACGCGCTCTACTGGACTGTCGGATCCATTCTTCTTGGTATTTTGCTCGCTCCGATCGTCACGTCCCCTCCACTTGAGGATCATTCAACCCACGCCCTTCATGATCATTCAAAGGCCCACGGCAAGATCGAGGTCGATCCCGAGAACGCGCCGAAGGTTTCGATCAGAGTCGAAAGAGACATGATAGCGGGATGGAATGTCTTCATCACGGTCGAGAGTTTCGTGTTCGCGCCCGAAAGCGTCAATCAAACCAACGCGCCCAATCAGGGACATGCTCATCTGTACCTGAATGACGTGAAGTTGACCCGGCTGTACGGCACCGCGTACCACCTCGCAGACTTGCCGCCAGGACGCCACAAAGTATCCGTCAGTCTTAATGCCAATGACCATTCGGATTTGTTCTATAAAGGAGCACCTATCATAGCGTCGGCGACGGTCGAACAGCCAAACGGTTAGAAAGCTCAGGTAACATAGGATTCCTGTCGAACGCTATGTGAGCGTCGATCAGGCTGCGAAGGTCCGACTTCGTTCAGAACCTGACTCGAAACTCTGTCAGGCATAGCAATACCTTGCGAGGCGTCGGGTTGTGAGGCGGATGTGGGAGATGTTGATCCATGCCTCGGCCGAAGCAGTGGACTTCTCCCAGTCCTTTGCGAGCCTTCGGCATCTT
>JBHJIZ010000081.1:0-28630 GCA_050043005.1 Paracoccaceae bacterium | reverse complement strand
GTGGCGTTTGGGCTTCGATGCAAAGAAACCGGTGTGCGGCCATCCATGGGATCGGTCGGGGACGCGTACGACAACGCGATGTGTGAGAGCTTCTTCGCCACCTTGGAGTGCGAGCTGTTGGACCGGCGAAAGTTCAAAACCGCCTCTCTGGGCAAGTTCAGCGACAGCGAATAGAGATGCTGTTTGAATTTTGTGCCCTTGCTGATGGCCTCGATTTCGATGAACGCGCCTTCCAGATCGCGGGCGATGAAGCCCCCCTGACTTCGTGAATCTCGACGCGTTCATTTTCCTGTTTCATCAAATGCCGCGCCAGATCGCGCGCCCCGCCGCGCTGATTGCCCACCATGATCATGGCCTCATCCACAGCGCCACCAAAAATCCAACGCATCGCAGCGATATCGGCACACGCGCGTTGAAAATTACGATATTGCTCCGGCGGCAGATCATTGCTGGTGAAATCCTGCGTGAGGTTCAGTTGCCCAAGCCGCCGCAAAATCCCGGACAGCTTCACGTGATCCTTTACTGGGGTTTTGCCGCGCGTTTTGCAGGGCTTCGTATTCGCCCCAAACAACCGATCCCGCGCATAAGCCGAGAGCGACATTCCCGTCGCTTCCCGTTCCAACCGCGCTCGCTCTTCGGATGAGAGCCGCAGTGTCAGCGTTGTCGGTCGATCCTTCGCAGCCCCGTTAAACTCCTTCCTCATGGCTGTGGCCCCCCGAAATCGGGACCACAATCCGGTTCTAGGTTTTGGTTGTTCGCGGTGCAGGAATTTGTCTCCGGATCGAAGCCAATACGCTCTAATTCCTCATCCCATTCAGCCAAAGTCTCCGGAGTCATGTTCGTGGTTCTTAGGACTTCACCCGCCATTCCATCCCTCTGACATATCATGTGCATACAACCTGACCAGATCTTGACGCGGCCCTCTGGCACATCGCAGGATCTTGCTTCGCGGGTGCAGCATCACGCAATTCGCATCGAACTTCCGGGGGACTTCCATGACAGACACAACGCAACTCGAGGCGGATTTGACCGCCAAGGGCGTCACGACGTGCATCGCATCCTATGTGGATATGCACGGCGTCTCGAAGTCTAAATTCGTGCCGATCGCTCACCTCGACCAGATGATGCAGGGCTCGGAGATGTTCACCGGGGCAGCACTGGACGGCGTGCCACAGGAAATCAACGATGAAGAAGTCTGCTGCATGCCCGACGCTGACGCGCATGTTGTCCTTCCGTGGGAGCCGACGGTCGCGCTGTTTCCCTCGGATCTCTGGTGCGAAGGCAAGCCATTCGATGCGTGCAGCCGCAACATTCTGAACCGGCAGGTCGCGCGCGCCAAGGAAATGGGTTTTACCATGAACCTCGGCATGGAAGCCGAGTTCTTTGTCTTCCGTGATGAACCCGACGGCCGCGATCCAGTGTCTGCTTTGGAGCATCTGGACAAACCTGCCTATGACACCACCCGCCTGTTGGACAATCTGCATTGGCTCGGCGAACTGGTTGACGCAATGAATGATTTGGGCTGGGACGTCTACTCCTTCGACCATGAAGACGGGATCGGACAGGTCGAAATTGATTTCGCCTATGCGGACGTGCGCACAATGTCCGACCGATATGTCTTCCTGCGTTTGATGGCCAACGCAATTGCCCGCAAGCACGGAGCCTACGCCAGTTTCATGCCGAAACCGTTCGGCGAGCGCACGGGCTCTGGCGCGCATTTCAACATGTCGCTGGCTGATGCGAGCACGGGTCAGAACCTCTTCAAGTCCGACAGCGATCCGCGCGGGTGCGGGCTGTCGACCCTGGGATATCAGTTCCTCGCCGGAATCCTGCGGCACCTGCCAGCCATCATGGCAACGGTGGCACCGATGGTGAACAGCTACAAGCGGCTGGTGAAGCAGGGATCGATGTCCGGGTTCACCTGGGCGCCGGTCTTTGCCTGTTATGGCAACAACAACCGGACGAACGCCATGCGGATCCCGAAGGGCGGTGGCAGGGTTGAGTTGCGCGCCGCCGACAGTGCCTGCAATCCCTATCTCGGCGCAGCAATGTGCCTGGCCGCGGGCTTGGAAGGTATTGCCGAGGACCTGGATCCGGGCGAGCCGAACACCGACAACATGTATCTGGTCTCGGATGAAGAACGGAGGCAACGCGGCATCGAGATGCTGCCGCGGACGCTGGACGAGGCGATCGTGGCTTTCAAAGCCGATCAACTCTCCAAAGCCGTCTTCGGCGACGCGATGTTCAACAGCTGGACCGAGTTCAAAGAGCAAGAATGGCTCAGCTATCTGAACCATGTCTCGGATTGGGAGCAGTCGCGCTACCTGCGCTTCTTCTGATAGTCTTCGCTGAGAACGAATGATCGAGACACCGGCAACGCGGGGACAGGTCGATGCAGCTCATGGATTTCATCACGGACCTGCCGCTCGCAAACGGTGGTGTCCTGCGCAACGCGTTGTGTCGCTACGGCGTCTGGGGAAAGCTGAACGAGGCGCAGGACAACCTGGTGCTCTTTCCTACGCGGTTCGGCGGCACGCATGAGCAGAACGCGTTCCTGATCGGCAAGAACCGCGCACTTGATCCGGAGAAGTACTGCATCGTCGTGCCCAACATGTTGGGTAACGGCGAGTCATCGTCGCCGTCCAACACGTCCGATTTCCCGCAAGTCGATCACCGCGACAACGTCGAGCTACAGCGTCGGATGCTGAGGCTGAACTTCCGGGATGCGCCGCTCCGGCTGGCCGTCGGGTGGTCAATGGGCGCCCAGCAAAGCTATCGTTGGGCCGTCGAGGAACCCGACCGGATCATGGCGCTTATCACGATCTGCGGAACGGCACGAACGACGCCGCACAATCGGGTGTTCCTGGAGGCTTTGCTGGCAGCCCTGGAAGCGGATCCAGATTTTGCGACCGGCGCGACACCGAGGAAAGGCTTGCGAGCTGTCGGTCGGATCTATGCCGGATGGGCTTATTCCCAGCCTTGGTTGAAACGCCACGCATTCACGGACGAGCTTTACGGCGGGTACACATCGCTGGACGACTGGCTCGAGAACTATTGGGATGCGCTGTTTATGGCGCGGGATGCCGGAAACATCGTGACATGCGCAAAGACTTGGATTGCGAACGACGTCGCCGATGGCGGTGATCTGCCCGCCGCACTTGGCCGGGTCACCGCAAAGACACTGGTGATGACGGCATCAACCGATCTCTACTTCACGCCCGCAGATTGCATTGCCGAGGCTGCGATGATCCCGGGCGCCGAATACCGGACGATCGAAACGGACTGGGGTCACATGGCCGGGTCAGGCCAATCTCCGAAGGACACACGCACGATTGATGCCGCGATCGGAGAGATTCTGAACGCCTGAAATGAAAAGGACGGACCCGAAGGCCCGCCCCCCAAAGTCGATATAGTGACAGCTCAGCCGCCCATCGTCTTGGCGACCTCGGCGGCGAAGTCTTCTTCTTCCTTTTCGATGCCTTCGCCAACCGCGAAGCGGACGAAACCAGCGATCGAGGCACCGGGGCACGCTTCTGCGACAGCCTTCTCGACGCTCAGATCCGGATTGATCACGAACGCCTGCTTCAGCAGGCAGACCTCTTGGTAGAACTTGTTCAACCGGCCGGTGATCATCTTCTCGATGACCGCCTCGGGCTTGCCGCTTTCGCGGGCTTGGTCGGTCAGAACCTGCTTCTCACGCTCGACAACCGCGGGGTCCAGATCCGCGACATCCAGCGATGCAGGATTCGTTGCGGCGACGTGCATCGCAACTTGCTTGCCAACCTCGGCAGCCTTGTCGACGTCACCGCCATTGACAGCGACCAAAACGCCGATCTTGCCCATGTCGGTCGCAACAGCGTTGTGCACATAGGTCGACACCACATCACCCGACAGCTTGCCCATCCGGCGCAGGCTCATGTTTTCGCCAATCGTCGCGACCTTGTCGGTGATGATCTCGCCCACTGTCTTTCCTGCCAGCGGGGCGCCTTTCAGACCATCGACGTCGTCGACAGACAGCGCTGCGGCGGCGATGCTCGCGACCATCTCCTGGAACTCTGCATTGCGGGCGACAAAGTCGGTTTCGGAATTCACCTCGACGACCGCGGCCGTGCCACCATCGATAGAGACGGCAACCAGACCCTCGGCGGCCGTGCGGCCCGACTTTTTGTCGGCTTTCGCAAGACCCTTGACGCGCAGCGCATCAACCGCCGCTTCCATGTCGCCGTCGGTCTCGGTCAGAGCCTTTTTTGCATCCATCATGCCCGCGCCGGTCTTCTCGCGGAGTTCCTTCACCATGGCAGCCGTGATCGCCATTGCTCTTCTCCATTTATTCATGGCCCGCGCCTCTCAGGGCACAGGCGGTCAGTTACGTGTTCGCTGTGACGGGCCTGTGACAGCCCGTTCGGGTCAGCTTGCCGGAACTTCCTCGTTAGAAGCTTCCGTGGCGGGTGCTTCGGCGGCAGGCGCTTCCGTGGCAGGCGCCTCGGCGGCAGGCAGTTCCTCGGCCGGCGGATTAACCGCTTCGCCGGGATCCTCGGCCGCCACCGCATCCTCGCGCGGAACTTCTTCCAGTTCGCCAAGATCGCAGCCAGCCGCATCCAACTGAGAGGCCATGCCATCGATCACCGCGCGCGCAGCCAGATCGCAATAGAGCGAAATTGCCCGTGCAGCGTCGTCATTGCCCGGGATCGGGAAGTCGACGCCCGTCGGGTCGCAATTCGTGTCGAGAATGGCCACAACAGGGATCTTCAGCTTCTTCGCCTCGGCAATAGCCAGATCTTCCTTGTTCGTGTCGATCACGAACATCATGTCCGGCACGCCGCCCATTTCGCGGATCCCGCCAAGCGATGCCTGCAATTTCTCACGCTCACGCTCGAGGTTCAGGCGTTCTTTCTTGGTGAATCCTTCGATGGCCCCGCCTTCGTTCAACTCGTCAAGCTCCTTGAGCCGACGGATCGAGTTCGAAACCGTCTTCCAGTTGGTCAGCGTCCCGCCAAGCCAGCGGTGGTTCATGAAATACTGCGCCGAACGCTCAGCGGCGTCCTTGATCGGGCCTGCCGCCTGGCGTTTCGTGCCGACAAACAGGACCCGGCCGCCCTTGGCGACACAGTCGCGCAGCGCCTGGAGTGCTGCGTCCAGCAGCGGAACCGATTGGGTCAAATCGAGAATGTGGATGCCGTTACGCGAGCCGTAGATGTACGAGCCCATGCGCGGATTCCAACGGTGGGTCTGGTGACCAAAGTGAACGCCAGCTTCCAAAAGCTGACGCAGCGTGAATTCAGGCAGCGCCATGTCCGTTTCCTTTCCGGTTTTGCCTCAGCGGGGCGAAGAAGCCTGCGCTCCAACCGGTGGACTTTTGGGGATGTCTCCCCCATCGGCCCGACCCCGCCTGTGGATTAAGTCGCGCGCCTATAGCGGCATCCCTGCGCTGGTGCAAGGGGCGCTACACGCTTATTCAAATAAAATGCATCGAAGACACGTTCTCATCGCCGGTCCGACCGCCTCTGGCAAGTCCGCATTGGCGATCCGTCTGGCGCAGGCCATCGACGGCGTCGTGATCAACGCCGATAGTCAACAGGTCTATCGCGCCTGGCGTGTATTGACGGCGAGGCCAACGGATGACGAGATGTCTTTGGCACGACACCGACTGTTCGGCCACGTCGATCTGGAGCAGGACTATTCCACGGGACACTGGCTTGACGAGGTTCGACGCGAGATCGAAGCCTGCAACACGAACGGCGAGGCAGCGATCATCGCGGGCGGTACAGGCCTCTACTTCAAGGCGCTGACCGAAGGACTGGCAGAGATCCCACGCACGGATCCTGCCACACGCGACCGGGGAGAAGCCGCACTCGAGCGCCTCGGTCTCGACGTTTTTCGACAAGAGCTCGCCATGCGCGATCCTGAAACCTGTCGTCGGATCGATATCCGGAACCCACGACGTGTCCTTCGCGCCTGGGAGGTGCTTGAGACGACGGGCCACGGTATCGCCCACTGGCAGGATCGTACACCTCCGCCGGTTTTACCGCTCGAGGAATGCCGTGCGATCGCTTTGGTTCCGCCGCGCGATTGGCTCTATGCACGCTGCGAGGCACGGTTCGACCAGATGATCCTCAAAGGTGCGTTGAGCGAAGTTCGGCAGGTTCTAAGCCTGGATCTCGCCTCTACGGCCCCTGGCCTGCGCGCGGTCGGTGCGCCAGATCTTATCGCGCATGAGCGTGGCGAAACCTCGTTGAAGGACGCCGTGCACAACGCCAAGACCGAAACGCGGCGCTACGCCAAGCGCCAACTGACCTGGATTCGCAACCAGATGCAGGCGTGGGAGAAGCTGGACCCCTCCGACAGCGACGCCGTTGAAGCACTTTGCGAGTCGTTCGAGGCATCAAGAGCCGCAAATCCATAGGCAAAGACTATTCCCGCATCGCGAAACACCCATGGTTGTGTCGCGAAACTGTTAATGTCATCTGTTTGAAGCCGGGTGCTCATACCAGCACCTCACCAGCCAGGGAGAAACGAGTGATGAAAGATCACGACCTCAGCTTCGATGAATTCGACGAGATCAACAACCCGCGACCCGAAGAATGCGACTTCGACCGCGTCGTTGAAAGCGCAATCTCACGGCGCGGCTTCCTCAGCGTGCTGGCCGTCGGAACCGCAACGTTCCTGACCGGCACCAGCGCCCTGACCGGCCGCGCTGACGCAGCCGCCGACCGCTTCGGCTTCGCGCAGGTGGCGGCCAACGGCAATGATGACATCACGCTGCCTCAGGGCTTCACCTCGTCCCCGGTCGTAAATTGGGGCGACCCGCTTTGGTCGGATGCGCCAGAATTCGATTGGTCCGTGCGTGGCACCGCCGAGCAGCAGAAGATGGCATTCGGCGACAACAACGATGGAATGTCCATCATGACCGTCGGCGACAAGACCGTGCTGGTGATCAATCAGGAATACACCAACCGCGACATCGCCAACGCGCACCGCGAATCTAAACTGCCAGAGACCGATGACGACGTCCTGAAAGGTATGCTGGCCCACGGCGTCACAATCGTCGAGATTGCCGAGACCGACAGCGGATGGGGTGTCGTCAAGGACAGCCCGCTGAACCGCCGCATCACACCGCAGACCGAGATGGATATCACGGGGCCGGCCGCTGGCCACGACCTGCTGAAGACCGCTGCGGACGCAACCGGCACCAAGACGCTGGGGACATGGAACAACTGTGCAAACGGTGAGACGCCCTGGGGCACCTACCTGGCGTGCGAAGAGAACTTCAACGGCTATTTCCGTTCGGCAGACAAGGACATGGA
This sequence comes from Paracoccaceae bacterium, assembly GCA_050043005.1. Lineage (GTDB taxonomy): Bacteria > Pseudomonadota > Alphaproteobacteria > Rhodobacterales > Rhodobacteraceae > Thermohalobaculum. The sequence goes on along the minus strand of JBHJIZ010000081.1, from coordinate 21,326 downwards.
AGTCCCGGCAGCTCTGAAACGTTACGGAGTTGGTGTGGATGACTGGGGCTATGCTTGGGCTCAGATCGACGACCGGTTCGATATCTCGAAGACACCGAACGAGCCGAACCGTGCGGGCTATGTTGTCGAGATCGATCCCTCCGACCCGACATCGACCCCGAAGAAGCGGACAGCTCTGGGTCGGTTCAAGCACGAGAACGCCGACGTAGTCATCAACAAGGACGGCAAAGTCGTGGTCTACATGGGCGACGATGAGCGTGGCGAATTCCTGTATCGCTATGTCTCCAACGGCGTCTACTCGGCCGGTGGCTCGACGGACGACCTGCTGGTCGACGGTACGCTTTATGCCGCCGTGTTCTCCGACGATGGTCGCGGCAAGTGGGCCGAACTCTCAGAGGCAGCAACCGGTATGTCGGCGGCCGAGATCGCCGTGCATTCACGCATTGCAGGCTCGAAGGTCGGTGCGACCACTATGGACCGTCCGGAATGGGTCACATCGAACCCGAACAAGGCCGAGGTCTACGTCGCTCTGACCAACAACAAGAACCGCGGCATCAAGCCCAACAAGGGTGGCGACGAAACCCCGGTTGGCGGTCCGAACCCTCGGGCTGAAAACAAGTACGGTCAGATCGTGCGCTGGATGCCGGATAACGAGGATCACACGGCCGAGGGCTTCGACTGGAACATCTTCGTTCTGGCCGGAAACCCGGCAGTCCACTCGGACGACAAGGCCGGAACCCCGAATGTGAACGCCGGGAACATGTTCAACTCACCCGACGGGATCGCGTTCGACTCGAAGGGCATCTTGTGGATCCAGACGGACGGCAACTACAAGAACGAGGGCGACTTCGAAGGCCATGGCAACAACCAGATGCTGGCAGCCGATCCCGAGACCGGCGAAATCCGGCGTTTCCTGGTTGGGCCAGTGTCCTGTGAGATCACCGGTCTTTCGTTCTCGCCCGATCGCAAGACGATGTTCGTGGGCGTCCAGCATCCCGGCGAGAAAGGTTTCGCAAGTCATTGGCCGTTTGGCGGTGATACGGTTCCGCGTTCGGGCGTGGTCGCGATCAAGCGCGACGATGGCGGTGTGATCGGCTGAACCTTTCGGTTCAGGACTCGCAACTCCAAAGGGGCCTTCGGGCCCCTTTTCCGTTTGTCTGAATAAGTTAAGCGCGTTCCTACTTCGCCGCGAGCAGATGCTCTAACGAGAACATGTATTCGCTGTCACCCAATGGGTGGTGGCACTGGCGGCATGCGGTCGTGTCCTTGTTCAGGTTCTCGCCGGCAGCGTTGAACACCTCGAATTCCCAGTCGCCGACCTTGAGATCATCCGCATACTGGGCGTCCCACCCGGCGCCACGCTCCATCAGGACGATCGCCTTAAGGTCTCCCGGCAACCGGCGGCCCAGGGTGCTCTCAATTATATCGCCATTGGCATCTTTCTGGGCCGCGTAGAGTTCGGCAACCAAAAGCGATCCGTTCGGAAGCTTGCCGTCCGACTGAGCGCCTGTTTTCGCTATGTCATTGGCAAACAGGCGAATTGTCTGTTCCTCGACGTACAAACGATCACCGGAATAGTACTGCGTGAAGCTGTCACGATAGTCTTTTGGGAATGCGAGTTGCCGGTCCTCGTCGGACTGCACCGGGGATGCGACACCGACCATCAAAGCGGCCGCCAAGGCTAGACGTTTCATCGAAGATATCTCCCATCATTTATACGTATAAGTACGTACGTTTTGGATCCGGATTTGGATCGGTGGGAGGTGAACTTCGATGACGGACGATACGTTTGGACAGGCTCAAGCCGCTCGATCACTTGTCAGCGCCAGGAACACCTCTTCGAGATTCGGCTCTTCGGTCGTGATGTCGGCGATCTCGAGCCCTATTTCTTCCGCTTTCACAATGAGTTGCGGGGCAGAGCCAGCCGAGCGCGAATAGGTCAACGCCAGCAGATCCGGTTCGCGCAGCGAAGACTGCGTTCCGGGGATTTCCGGCACAATATCAAGAGGTTGCTTAAGTCTCAGAAGAAGCGTCTTCGCATCGAGGCGGCTGAGAAGAACGGGCGTGTCATCGCAAGCCACCACCTCGCCGTGGTTGATGATGGCGATCCGGTCACACATTTCCTCCGCCTCCTCCAGGTAATGCGTCGTCAGAATTATCGTTGTGCTGGAGGCGTTTAGCTCTTTCACATAAGACCAAAGCATCTGCCGCAATTCGATATCGACGCCTGCTGTCGGCTCGTCGAGAACCAGCACCGCCGGAGCGTGAACCAGGGCCTTGGCGACCAGCAGGCGGCGGCGCATACCACCCGAGAGCGTGCGTGAGTATGCATCTGATTTATCAGCCAAACCAACGGCTTGCAGGATTTCCCGCGTTCGTCTTTCGGCCTTTGGGACGCCGTAGAGACCGGCCTGAACCTCGAGCGCCTGGGCGGGTGTGAAGATAGCGTCCAGGTTCAGTTCCTGAGGGACCACGCCGATGGCGGCGCGGGACTGCCGCGGGTTGACGTCCTGATCGAAGCCCCAGATGCGAACCGAGCCCGAAGACTTGACCACAAGACCCGCCAAGATGTTGATAAACGTCGATTTTCCGGCGCCATTAGGCCCAAGCAAACCAAAGATCGAACCCGCTGGGATGTCGAGATCGACGCCCTTCAGCGCCTCTTTCGCAACCCCGCGCGAGGACGCATAGGTCTTGCGCAGGCCCCGCACCTCGATGGCGTTTTCTGGCATGTCGATGGCTCCCCTGGTCAATCTGCGCTGACTTTTTAGGCATACCGCATTGGTAGTGCATTGATACCGCTTTGATAGGTAACGGGTAGTGCAATCACACCGCAGTCGTAACAACGCGGAGTCGGTCTGTTATGGATTGGTCGCTGTTGCACGGAAGGCGGCAGCGATGCTGGGACCGTGTTTTTCGGGCATGGTTAGCGGAAAGTCGCCCAGTGCGATTTTCGAAGTCGCAAGGCACGGGCCAGGCTGGTGAAACAGCATGTCGGTGAGGGCGGGCACCTGCTCCATCGCCGTGACGTTCATGGTGCGCGGTATGCCTGCGCCCTTGGCAATGGCGCAGAAGTCGGCGGTTCGGGCCAGGCCGGGCTGCCCGCCGGTCTCGCCGAAATGCTCGTTGTCGAGGACGAGGATGGCGAGGTTGCTCGGTGCCTGATCGCCGACGACGGCGAGGGTGCCCAGGCCCATCATCATCTCTCCATCCCCGTTCAGGCAGAGCACGCGGCGGTTTGGCTGAGCGAGCGCAACCCCTAATGCTGTGGCCAGGGCGAGCCCCATGCCGCCCCAGGAGTGCAAAGCCTCGGCGGTCAGACCTGCAGCGGCGCAATCCCAGGTCGGTGCACCGAGGCTGGGCACCACCAGCGTATCGCCGCGTTCGGCCAGCACGGCGGCGGTAAACTCTCGACGATCAAGATAATTCGAGGTCATGGACCACGTCCTCCGCATCTCTCTCCCGTGCAGGGGAAAGGGGTCTTGCGGTTCCACGGGTCATGATGGTGCATCAATCCTCGCCCCTTCCGAATGCTTTTGCGCCGATCACCCGCTGGCCAATCAGGATGGCACAGCGTTCTTGCGCATGAAACGCCATGTTCGCGGCAGCGATAAAGGCGGGCGCGACCTCCTGTGCCGTCTCGACCGGATAGCAGCGCACACCGAGTTGGGTCAGGATCGGCTGCGTCCCCTGCCCCATCGGGACTTGCCAGTGATTGAACTCACCCCATTGGCCCCGCATCGTGACCAGCATCAGGCAGGGCGCGCCGAATGCATTCGGCAGGGTCAACGCGTTGATGCAGTTGCCGACACCCGAGGATTGCAGGGCGACCATCCCGCGTGCCCCGCCGAGCCAAAGGCCGGTGGTTATCCCGATGCCCTCTTCCTCGGTCGAAAGAGTCAATACACGGGTGTCGGGATCCTCGCGGCACATCGCCAACAGGGGTGTCAGGCCACCATCAGGAATCGTACAGACGGTGCCGATGCCGAGAGACCGCATCGCGGCGTGTACCTCGGTTGACCAGTCGTGGGGAGCGGGCTGCAACATGGGCCGAACCGTAACCACGCGTGTCGCAGGGATGCAATCAGGTGGGAGATCGCCAAGACCCGGTGTTGCGGTGATGCCGTCGCAGGCTATGTTAGCATCGATGGACGCGCCTCGACGCGGTCTCGCTTCAGGGAGAGACAACATGAAAACACTTCTGAAAGGAGCAGCCGCAGGGTTGCTCGCGCTTGGTCTCGCGACGCCGTCGCATGCCGCCGAGATCCCGTGCGACACAGCACAGCTGATCGTGCCGTGGAAGGCCGGTGGCGGCACGCACGTGATCTTCTCGATCTTCGAGAAGACGATCGCAGAGATGGACGTCACGCCGAAGATCCAGGTGGTCACGGTCGGCGGTCAGGGCGGCAACAAGGGTGCCAAGCAGGCGGCCAAGGCCAAGGCCGACGGCTGTACGCTTTTTGCAATCCACCAGTCGGCGATCACGAGCTTTCTGAATGGGCGCATCGACTTCCAGTACGATGGCTTCGAGACGGTCGCAAACCTGACCATGACGCCAGACATCATCGGCGCCGGCAAAGACGTACCATACAAGAACTTCGAAGAGTTCGCGGCCTATGCCAAGGCGAACCCCGGTGCGATCAAGGCGGGTACGACGTTCGGTTCAACCTCGCACTTCATCTGGCTGCTGCTGGCCAAAGAGATGGGCGTCGAGTTTTCTTACGTGCCCTATGACGGGACGGCAGAGCGGATGACGGCACTGTTGTCGGGCGCGATCGACATGGGTGCGCTGAATGTCGCCTCGGGCCGCAAGCACCTGGAATCGGGCGCGCTGCAGGGCTTTGCAATTGCCGCACCCGAGCGGGCGAAGCAGCTGCCGGACATGCCGACGCTGCAGGAGATGGGTGTCGACATGACGTTCGCGCTGGAGCGTGGGATCGTGGCACCTAAGGGCACGCCTGCCGATGTGGTGGAGATGTGGGCCGGCGTGTTCAAGGCCGCGTCCGAGAACCCGGATCTGATGGCGCAGCTTGACGCCAAGGGCACGGGCCTGCGCTATCAGGGACCGGCGGAATTCCGCAAGTGGGCCGACGACATCTATGCCGACTACGAAGCCGTCGCGATCGAGATCGGCATGTTCAAGAAATAAGCGTTTCGCGCCCGGCGGCTTGCTTCGCCGGGCGCCTGCTGTACTGCTGCCTGCATGACCTTGAACCGCGATACGTTCGCCGCGATCTTTCTGCTGCTGATCTGCGGCGGGCTTTTCGTTGCCAGCCTGGATATTCGGGAACCGGATTACGGCCAGCTCTCGCCCGCGACATGGCCGCGGGTGATTCTGGGCGTCTTCGGGTTCCTGTCGCTGATCTATCTGGTGCAGTCCCTGCGCCAGGGGCCGGATGCGCCGAACCCGGATGCACCTGACAGCCTGAGCGCGTTCCTTGGCTATTGGCGCAATGTGATCTGGTGTTTCGTGCTGTTCGGCGCATACCTGCTGGCGATCCCCTATGTCGGGATGTTGCTGGGGGGCATGACGTTTGTCTTCGCGCTGCTGACCGCGCTGGGCGGAGTGCAGCGTACGCCGGTTCATCTGGGAATTGCGGTGGTCTCGGTGGGCGGGATGTGGATGCTGTTCACCCATGCCTTGGGGGTGATCCTGCCGCGCGGCGACTGGACGGGGTTCTGAGCGATGATCTGGGACAATCTCGGCCTGGCCTTCGCCGCCATCGCCAACTGGCAGACGATCCTGTGGATGATCACGGGCGTGGGCGTGGGCCTGCTGGCCGGTGCGATCCCCGGGTTCACCATCGCAATGGCGGTCGTCCTGACGCGGCCATTCACGTTCTCGATGCCGCCCGAGCAAGGGTTGGCAACGATGATTTCAGTGCTGGTCGGCGGGCTTTCGGGCGGACTGATGTCGGGCATCCTGACGGGTATTCCTGGCACGCCGTCCTCGGTGGCGACAACCTTTGACGGATTTCCCCTGGCCCGAAAGGGCGAGCCGGGATTCGCACTGGGTCTGGGTGTCTGGTCCTCATTCTGCGGCGGCATGATCTCGGCGGTCATGCTGGTTCTGTTCGCACCGCAACTGGCACGCGTGGGGCTGGAGTTTCAGCCCTGGGATTTCTTCATGCTCGTGATCTTCGCGCTGACGGTGACGGCCTCGCTGGCGGGTGAAAACCTCGTCAAGGGTCTGATCGCGGGCGCGCTGGGTCTGCTGGTCCGGGCGGTCGGAGAGGACGAGGCGGTCGGCGTCGGCCGATTCGATTTCGGCTCGGACTATCTGCTGAGCGGATTTGACTTTATTGCCGTCCTGATCGGGCTATTTGCCTTCAGCCAGTTGCTGTCGGACGTGCGGGACCCGGCCAAGGCGACGCAGGCGCTGACGCAACAGCGCAAGATGCAGATCCGGATCGAACACCGCCGTGCCATTGCCGAGTTGTGGAAACGCAAGGCCGTGGTCCTGCGGTCCGCACTGATCGGCATGTTCACGGGCATTCTGCCAGGCGCAGGCGGGTCGATTGCCAACATCCTGGCCTATGATCAGGCCAAGAAATCGTCGAAGACGCCCGAGGAATTCGGCAAGGGCAATCCGGAAGGCGTAATCGCGCCCGAGACCTCGAACAATGCGGTCGAGGGGGGCGCGCTGACGCCGCTGATCTCGTTGGGCATTCCAGGCGATGTGACGGCGGCGATTATGCTAGGCGCGCTCTTGATACACGACATTGTGCCGGGGCCGACCTTCATCCAGGAAGAGCCCGCGCTGGTCTATTCGATCTTCATCGCGTTCTTTGCGGCGAATTTCATCATGCTTGGCATGCAGTCGGGGATGCTGCGGGTCTTTGTGCTTGTAACGCGCATTCGCATGTACATGCTGGCGAGCGTAATCCTGGGGCTCGCCACGATCGGGGTGTTCGCGCTGAACAATTCGTTCGACGATGTCTGGACGCTGTTCTGGTTCGGCATACTCGGCTTCGTGATGCGGATGTTCGGCTTCCCGCTCGCGCCCATGATTCTGGGCGTCGTACTCGGCAACATCGCCGAACTGAACCTGAGCCGTGCGTTGGCCATCGACACCGACCTGACGTTGTTCGTGACGCGTCCCTGGGCAATGTTTTTCGCGATCGTTGCGATCTTCTCGGCGGCGTTCCCCTGGTATCAGAGCCAGTTTGCCAAGGGCACTGGGTGGACCCGCTTTTACGCGCCGGCGATGCTGATCTGCGTCGCCCTGCCGCTTTCGCTGATGGATGGCTGGTTTCGGACCGGGCTGTCAGCCTTGGCCGTTCTGACCGGTTGCTATCTTCTCTGGCGCGCGCTGCGTCCGGCTGGCAAAGCGGCCTGAGCGATCATGGCGACCGCGTCCCATACCACCCATGCCGCCGAGGATGACGCGCGCAACCGCGACATCAAGATCTACGTCAACGGCGAGATCGTGCACCGCGACGATGCCAAGGTGTCGGTCTATGACTCAGGGTTCCTGCTGGGCGACGGCATGTGGGAGGGGATGCGCCTCTACAACCGTGTCTGGGCGTTCTTCGACGAGCACATGGATCGGTTCTTCGACAGTTGCAAGGCTGTGTCGCTGGATGTGGGCATGGACCGGGCGGGCATACTGGATGCGCTGTCCCGGACGGCCGAGGCGAACGGAATGACCACCGACGCGCATTGCCGGTTGATGCTGACGCGCGGGGTCAAGGACAAGCCGTTCCAGCATCCACAACTTAGCACCTCGGGACCGACGCTGGTGATCATCGTCGAACACTCGAAACCCGTGGACCGGTTGCAGACCGAAGACATACGTCTTGCCACGGTGCCTCAGGTGCGCGGTCTGCCGATGAGCCAGGACGCCAAGTACAACAGCCATTCCAAGCTGAACTGTGTGCTCGCCTGCCTACAGGCCGAGCAGGCAGGTGCTGACGAGGCGCTGATGCTCGACCCGCACGGCTTCGTGAACACGACCACCGCCTGCAATTTCTTCATCGTCCGCCGGGGCGAGGTTTGGACCTCGACCGGGGATTATTGCATGAATGGGGTGACACGGCAGAAGGTGATCGACCTATGCCGAGAGGATGGCATTCCGGTCTTCGAGAAGAACTTCTCGCTCTACGAGGCCCACGGTGCGCAAGAGGCGTTCCTGACCGGCACGTTCGGCGCACAGGTGCCCGTAGCCTCGATCGACGGGAAGCCCGTCGGGACATCGGATCGACCGATCACGGCACGGATTCAGAGCCTCTACAAGGACCTGATCGCCGCGCACACGGGTGCCGAGCTTTAGACTTTAACCCTCCTGCTGATCCAGGAATGCGCGCCCCAATTCCACCGACACGCGGGCAAAGTCCGGCGCGAGCGCCTGGGGTTCCGGTGCGTCGATGTGCGATCCGATCCAGGCCAGCAGCGCCAAGCGCCGAAGCATGATGAAGGTGTCCAGTTCCGCCGCATGATCATCGGGCATTGGTCGTGCACTGCGGTACCCGTCGAGCCACGCGGTCTTCAGCGCCGGGATCTGCGGGCTGTCTTCGATAAAGCTGATCGCCGCGGCAAAGTCGTAAAGGTGCCAGCCGAACCCGCAATCGTCGAAGTCGATCAGGGTGGTGCCGTCCGGACCGACGAGCAAGTTGGCGAGCCGCATGTCGGCATGTATCAGTCCGTACCGGTCCTCGTCTTTGCCAAACGCCGCCAACCGGTCGCGCACGCGCACCTCGACGCGCTCCAGCACATCAAGCACGTCCTCCGTCACATTCGGTGCGGCACGCCAGTCGCCCCAGGTCGCCCGGCGCCCGAAGATGGTCTCAACATCCCACACCAACCGTTCGAAAGGCTTGGGCTTCTGCCACGCCATCGAATGCAGGTGCGTCCGAGCGGCCATGGCACCAAGCTCGCGGAATCCATCGAACAGATCGCCGTTCTCGTTGGGCGCTGAACCTTCAGCAAAGTCGAACAGGACCATGTGGCGATCACCGAGCCACTGGATCGCCTGCCCGTTCCGACCTTGGCGCACCGGCGGAGTCGAAACCGTTCCAGAAGCCCGAAGAGCTTCGATCCACACAAGTTCGCATTCAATAGCACGTCGCGAGTGATACCCGGGCCGGTTGAGCCGCAGGACCGCCCGATCTCCCGTCCCATCGACGCGGTAGGTCACATTCTCGGACACATTGATCCGCACCGCCATTGCATCGGCTGGCAGATCCCACAGCCGCAGTGCGCCTTGGGCCAGCACATCGAGTTCGGTGAAATCTGGTTGGCTCATTATGTCTCTTTACGTTCACCGGGTCGCCTATCTGGTGTACCTGCACGCCGAATGCACGAATTTTCCCAGCCGTTTGCGACGCATGGCGGGCCGTTTCTGCACGCCACCTCCGTAGCGTTCGAACCGTCAGACATTGACGGGAGAACGGACATGAGAACACGGGTCTACGTCGCGGCGATCTACGGTGCCGCAGCGCTGGTCGCCTCGAGCTTCGCCGATGCCATGCCGCCAATTGCCTATGACGAAACCCAGGGCGGGCAACTCGAAGCCTATGACGAGCGTGGAACGCTGCTTGCAGAGTTGATCCGCACGGACATTGACGCCCGCATTCAGGACGGCGTCGCAACTGTTCAGATGCGTCAGGTTTTCTCTGGCCTCGGTGCCGCGGCGCAGGCCTCGACCTATCTGATGCCGTTGGGTGCACAGACCGACGTGATCGCGATCGAGATCGCCGAGGGTCCAAGTACTCAGCGCCTGTTGCTCAATGGTCCGGAACTGCCCGCGAACACACCATGGATCTTCGCGCAGGATCTGAGCCTAAACGGAGATGGACCGGTCGAAATCACGCTCATCTACCGCCAGCCGGTTACGATCGATGGCATGCAGCACAGCTTTGCGCTGCCGATTTCGGTCATGGCCGGCGATTTGGATGTGCATGCGATCCCCGGTCTCGTCAACGTTGCCCGCGAGATAACGGATCTGCCGGAATACATGTGCGGCAAGACCAGCTTTATCAGCGCGATCCCGCGAGATCGCATCGATGTCACTGTCTCGATCGCGTCGGATTATCTGGCCGAGATCTGGAGCGACACGCACGAGATCGACATCGTTGCGCACCAAGGCGGCAGGATCGTCGAGCTCGCGCTGGAGACGGCAGTCGAGAACCGGACGTTCGTGCTGGAGTATCGAACAACAGACCCGGCTGTCACGGTGGTGGCGCGGGCGGGGCGGAGCAAGTAATATGGGATTCATGAGCACATCCATCCTGGTCGTTGATGACGATCCGAACATTCGTGACGTGGTCTGCTTCGCCTTGGACAAGGCGGGTATGACGACGACATCTGCACGCGACGGCGACGAGGCGTTGCGAATTGCCGAGGCGCAGGGGCCGGACCTGATCGTACTGGACATCAATATGCCCGAGATGGAGGGGCTGGACGTCTGCCGCTCGCTGCGCCGGACCTCGGATGTGCCGATTCTGTTCCTGTCCTCGCGCGATGACGAGATTGACCGAGTCCTGGGTTTGGAACTGGGCGCGGACGACTACGTGACCAAACCGTTCTCGCCGCGTGAGCTGGTGGCGCGAATCAACGCGATCCTCAAACGTGCGCGCAGTGCCGGGACGCCAGAGCCCGAGGCGATCGTGCGGCACGGGCCCCTGGTAATCGATCCGGCCGAGCACCGGGCCAGTTGGGAAGATGCCGAGATCCAGCTGACGGCAACCGAGTTTCAGATGCTTCTCGCGCTTGCCCGGCAACCGCGGCGGGTCTTTACGCGCGACGATCTGATGCGAGCGGGCTATGCACCTGGTATCCACGTCAGCGACCGCACGCTCGACAGCCACATGCGCCACGTCCGGGCAAAACTTGCCGCGGCGGGTGCGACCGGGTTGATCGAAACCGTTCACGGCGTTGGGTTTCGGATGAACGAGCTATGAGGCACGGGCCTTGAATGCCCTGGTCGACCGCCGCGCGCTGGAACGTCGCGTCGGGCAGGGCTCTGATGCGTCGCTCACCGAAAAGAGCATTCAGGACAAACCATCGAAGAAAAGGCGGTGGCTGACGATCAGGCCGCGCCTGTCCACCGTTCTGATGATCGTGAACATCGCGGTGATCGCTTTCCCGTTGGGATCGATCTTCTTTTTCCGGATCTACGAGAACCAACTGATCCAGGAGACGGAGCGGGAGATGATCAGCCAGGCTGCACTGATCGCCGCCGTCTACCGGGCCACCGTGCCGCCCTCTCTCGGGCGTCTGCCCGAAACTGCTGCCCGTCAGGAAAGCGGTGAGCCGCTGTGGACACCAGTCAACCCTCGGCTCGATCTCGCCGTGGTCGAGACGTTGCCCGCCCGGCCCGACGGCCTGCCGCCTGTGAAGCCGCCCAGCGAGATGACGCTGGCCGCAGGCGAGGTGTTGTCGCCGATCCTCGAGACAGCACAGATGACCACGCTGATCGGTGTTCGTGTGCTGGACGCGGACGGCACGGTCGTGGGTGGCACGGCCGAGATCGGCCAGAGCTTCGCCCATGTCGAAGAGGTACAGACAGCCCTGAAGGGCGTCTACCAGAGCGCCCTGCGGGCCCGTGAGGTCAAGAGCGCCCCACGCGAATTGATCACGATCTCGCGCGGCACGGGTGTGCGGGTTTTCGTGGCTTTTCCGATCCTCAGCGCCGGGCGCGTCCTGGGTGTCGTCTACCTTTCACGCACGCCGAAGAGCGTTCTGCGGCATCTGTACGAGGAGCGCACGAAGGCCATCCTGGCGCTCGTGACGGTCCTGGCCTTTGCGATCTCACTGGCGCTGCTGACATCGCGCACGATCTCGCGTCCCGTTGGCCAATTGCTGGAACGGACGCGCAAGGTGACGACCGGTGAGAGCGCCGTGATGCAGCCCCTCGACCGGCCCGGCACGTCCGAGATGTCCGAGCTCATCGACGGGAGCAGCCAGATGGCCCGGACCCTGAATGACCGGGCGGCCTATATCCGGACGCTCGCGAACCATGTCAGCCACGAATTCAAGACGCCGCTGACATCGATCGAGGGCGCGGTCGAACTGCTTCAGGATCATCACGACACGATGTCGGAAGCCGAGCGCGCAAGGTTTCTGGAGAACATCGCAGGCTCGTCGACCCGGTTGCGCGCGCTGCTCGATCGGTTGCTGGAACTGGCCCGCGCCGAAAACGCCGATCCGACGACACAGCGCACTGTGCTGCTTCCGGTGATTCAATCCGTCGCCAGTTCGCAGTCCCCAGGCGTCGAGATCGTCATTCACGCGCCGCCCGGCCTTGGCGCTCTGATCGCCGACGAGGCATTGCGCATCCTACTGGGCAACCTGTTCGACAATGCTGTCCAGCATGGCGCCAGCCGGATCTCCGTGACGGTCGAACGCGGGCGCCGTGTCCTGCTGCGGGTGCGCGACAACGGTATCGGGATTACGCCGGCTAACCGTGCGCGAGTGTTCGAGCATTTCTTCACGACGCGGCGCGAGACTGGCGGCACGGGGCTGGGATTGGGGATCGTTCAGGCGTTACTGACCGCGCATGGCGGTAACATTCGCCTGAACGAAAGGGTGCTGGAAGGCACCGAGTTTGTCATCGAACTGCGGACCTAGTCAGCGCCCGTCATGGCCTGATGCACCAAGCGGTGGAAGTGATGAATACCATGCTCACCCTGCCCCGAGGTAGCGTCCCCGGCGATGATCGGCCCCTGGGTGTACCCCTTCGACATCAGCCCGCGCTGTACACTTTCGCAAAGCGCGATGTCCTCGGGCGCGAGGATGTTGGCCGTATAGACGTTGCGCTCTTCATGCTCCTCGCCGGTCGCTGACAACAGATGCCCCTCGAAACTCGACGTCACGGCGTCGATCGGGCGAATGGCGAAAATCGCGACTTCGTTGCTGCCAGGCATGATGTTGATGCTGGTGTTCGGCCAGACGTACCAGAACGCGGAAGACTGGAAGCCGTGTTCCGGATCGACCTGATAGGCCGTGTTTTCGTGCCGGATCTCGCCGCCAAGCTGGCGCGACCAATAGGGGCCGCAGTCGACCTGGTACTTGTCCATGCAGATCAGCGAAGAGAAATCCGGGTGCGCGTGATGGCAGTGGTAGCACTCAACATAATTGTCGACGACGACCTTCCAACCGGCCTTCTGCACGGTATCGCCAAGCATGTCCGTGCGAATTCCCAGCGGCTTCAGATCACTGAAGAATGGCAGTCGGGCACGCACGTCCGCTTCGACTTCGCCGACCGTGTCGGCCATGCTTTCGGCTCCGTCGTCCAGATTGACGAAGACGCAATCGCAGAACATCTCGAGCCGCACCTGCTTCAGCGCGAAATCGGCCTTGTTGAAATCTGGGCGCTCCTTGGAGAACCGCGCTCCGCGCAGCGCGCCTTCCCGCTCGAATGTCCAGGCATGGTACGGACAGACGATCACCGATCTGACATTGCCCATGGGGCCCGACAGCAGTTCGTGCGCCCGATGCTGACAGACATTGTAGAACGCCCGCAGCTCGCCATCGCCACCCATCATGACGAAGACATTCTGGTCGCAGATCTGGACGGTGACGTAGTCGCCCGGTTCGTTGAAGAAGCCCTTGTGCGCCACATACTGCCACGTCCGATAGAAGATGGCCTCCTTCTCACGCTCGAAGATCGCGGGGTCGGTGTACCAGCTCGCGGGCAGCGTGAACGAGGATTTCACGTCCTCGGTCAACGGCCGGTCGAGTTCGGGCATCGGCGTCGCTTGGGTCTTGGTATCGAGCATCGGAGGTCTCCCGGTCACACGGGCGGAGGGCGCCGTCCACGCATCGCCAGTCTCCACCTCCGCAATTTCGGCGTCAAGCGCGGCATTAGCGCCCGGCATACATCGCCTTCTTGCGGGCGCGCGTCTCGGCCGTGCCTTGTTCGGTGCCGTTGTGGAAAGTGCCGAACCAGCGATCCCAAGGCATCTCCTGATTGCCGTAATTGCACTCGTAGTAGCGGTGATGGAGCTGGTGATAAAACGTTCCCAGCGCCAGCCGGCGCTTGTCCTTAATCAGCAGATCCTCGTATCCCGTGTGGGTCATCGCGGCTCCCGGGCCGTTGTAGACGACACCGAAGACAAGATGGATTGGGTGAAGTGGCACGATGAAATGGATCAACAGCGTCGAGTGGTACAGCAGGTGCTCGACCGGATGCATCGACAAGCCGGACCACGGGCCGATGTTGACGTTGCGGTGGTGCAGCGAATGGACGTGGTTGTAGAGAAACGGCACGTGCAGCAAGCGGTGGACCCAGTAGAAGTGGAAAGCCGACCAGATTGGCAGAAGGATCAATGCCAGCACGAACCAGACCGGATTCTCTTCGAACGTAATCACGGGCGCGTAACCGTTTGCCATGGCCCAGAGGATCAGAACTTGGAACGCGGTGAGTTGCCCGACGCCGGAGGTGAGCGACCAGAAAACGTTATCCTTCACCTGGTCTGAAAACGTCCAAAGGCTGTTGCCCGTGCTTTGCGGGCGTTTGTCGAATTTCAGCCGCGCACCCTGAGCGTTTCGCCCGTAGAAGTACCAGTGCAGCCCTCCGGCAATCACGACCATCATCGCCATGTTGACCAGCCATACCTGGGCGATCCAACCGATCGCGAATGTCCGCGCGGCCTCAAGCGGCGGGTAGGCGAGATACCAAAGGGCGATTGCGATCAGCAGCATCAGCACCCGCTCGCTCAGCGTCAGCCAGTTCCGGGCGACCCAACCCAGCAGAAAGCCTGGGCGTGGGGGCCATTGGAAAACCGAGAAATCATGTAGCGGAAGCTCTGGGTGATAGTTCCATTCCCGGCTCATCGGCGCGTCGTCTGGGTTCTGGCTCATCGCGGGCTCCGGCACAGGGCTTTCATCACCACGATTCGCCCGAAGCGTCGACCTGTCTGATAAATCGCCGACAAAGATGTCGCGAACCGAACGTCTCGAGAAGAACTCCAGCGACAGACGCCTTTTCCAGCCGCGCAAATCGCTTGGTGCGCCCGAGTGACCGATGGTAGAATCTCAGCAATTCATTTCAACCGGAGAAGGCCATGACATTCGAGCATCTTGATACCGGCACCGCAGCGGATCTTCTGAATTACCAATTCTACACGGACGCATCCGGCGCTCAGCGGCTGGAACGGGTCGCTACATCAGACCAACAATGGATCGTTCAGGACTGGGACGGCGAGCGCTATGTCATCAAATTCGCGAACAACTTCTCGAAGAAGCACATCTACACGATGACGAAACGCGAGGACGAAGTGCGCGAAGCGGCATACTACGCCTGGGAGAACGCGGGAAAGACCGGAGACACCAGCGATCACTGGCGCAGCGGAGAGCATGAGCGACTCGACAACAAGCTCGAGACAGCCTCGCGGAGCCGGATCAAAGCCAACACCACATCGCGGTGCAGTTATTGCGGACATGCCGGAACGAACCATGCCGGTTACAACGCTGGAACACGAACGGGCGGCGTCTGTAGCACAGGTGGATGCGGATGCACCCAGTTCTATCGCTACGAGGACATCCGCACGGCCATGGGCAAGACCATCGCCAGCCCGCTGACGGGAGCCGAAACCAAGCGCAACACCTGCATCGTCATGAATTGGGTGCCGAAATCCGAGTTCGAGACGGTCGTCTGCAAGTCGATCCAAGCGGTGGAAAAACCCTCGGGCTGGGCGAAGCGCGATCCCCTAGCAAAGGCGGTTGGCGACACGTTTCATCTGCGTTGGGATTTCGGACCCGCACGCATGGGGGCCGTGGTGCACGTAGATCTTCGTCCAACGGCTGTCCAGACCTTCACGCAGTTCCAGGGATGCGAGGTTTCGGCCCGGAAAACACACACTGACTGGGGTGTTCAGACCTACGAAATCTATCACTTCGTCGGACAGTTCTGACACATTGAGTCATTTGCGATCCGGCGCTCAACCGTGCGCCGCATCACGCTCTGCTCGACATCGCGCGCATGATGATGGCGCGGTCAATCTCGCCGATCAGTGCGCCGGTCTCGTCGGCGACGGGAAGCGGATCGTCGGTCTCGGTCGCCCGGTCGATCAGGTCGTCCAGCTTGGATCTTGCTGCAATTGCAATGCCTTGAGCGTGTAAGGCCTCGGCCTTCGTGCTTGCCGCGCGCATCACCTTCCCGGCCGAGAGCACCTTGTAGCGCGGCACATCCTCAGTGAAATCGCTGACGTACTTATCCACGGGATTGGCCACGATCTCTTCGGGCGTGCCGATCTGGCTGACAGCACCATCCTTCATGATCGCGATGTGATCGCCCATCTTGATGGCTTCGAGGAAGTCGTGGGTAATGAAAACCATCGTCTTCTTCATCTCGGATTGCAGGCGCAGCAATTCGTCCTGCATCTCGCGCCGGATCAGCGGGGCAAGCGCCGAGAACGGCTCGTCGAAGATCAGGATTTCCGGGTCCACCGCCATCGCGCGGGCCAGGCCGACGCGTTGCTGCATGCCGCCGGAAAGCTCACGCGGGTAGTTGTCCTCCCACCCCTTCAGGCCGACCAGTTCCAGCACCTCCTGCGCACGATCCATCCGTGCGTTGCGCGCGGTCCCGCGCACCTCGAGCCCGAAGGCGATGTTATCAATAACCTTGCGATGAGGCAACAGGCCAAAGTGTTGAAAAACCATAGACATTTTGGTTCGGCGTATCTCCATCAGATCACGCTTCGAACAACCCCGGATGTCCTGGCCATCGATCAGGATCTCGCCTGCCGTGGGCTCGATCAACCGCGAGATACAACGCACCAGGGTGGATTTGCCTGACCCGGAGAGGCCCATGACGACGAAGGTTTCGCCCTGCTGGATCTGGAACGACACGTCCTTGACGGCGATGACATGGCCGGTCGCCTCCTGCACCTCGCCCCGATCGGACGAGGCATCCAGCGAGGCCATCAGACGCTCTGGGTTCGGGCCGAAGACCTTCCAGATATTGCGGCAGATAATCTTGGCGTTCGCCATGTGCTCCCCCTGTCTGCCGCCACTTTCGGCGCAATGACAGGAAGATGACAAGAGCGAAGTTCGGAGGTTGATATTCGCGCCAAGATCGACGTGACTCTGCGCGTGACTTTCTTCACGCAATTTTCCTTTAATCGGATATCCGCGCCGAAATCACCGCCCCAGCACATCCCGCGCAGATCTCGGTTGGCCATTGATCTTGCCGGTCGATCGTGGCCAAGTCGGCGCGGGGAGATCAGATGGCAACGACGACCGAAGAACGACCACAAGCAGGTGACGCGCAAGGGCGCACCCGGATCACGGGCCCGGTGATCGTGCTGGCGGTTTTGGTCGTGTCACTAATCGTCTTAGCACTTTTCGGCGCCGAGCAGACCTATCCCGAGATCCTGACCCGCAACTTCCCGTTCGCCGACTGGGTCAACCAAGCCGAGGCCTATCTGAAAGAGAACTACCGCTGGCTGACGCGGGCGATCTCTCAGGGAATCCTCAGCCTGCTCGAGACCATCGAGTTCTTCCTGTGGGATGCACCGTGGCCCGCGGTTGTTGCGGCCTTTGCCCTGCCCGCGCTGGCCTGGGGCGGGCTGCGGCTGGCGATCTTCACGGCTCTCGGCGTGATGCTGTGGGGCGCGTTCAAGATGTGGGACGATGCCATGTCGACGCTGGCGATGATGATCGTGGCGGTCTCGCTGTGCATCGTGATCGGTCTGATCATCGGGGTCTTCTGCGCGCGCTCGGACCGGGTCGAGACCGCAGTGCGGCCGTTCCTGGATACCATGCAGGTGATGCCCGCCTTCGTGTACCTGCTGCCAGCGCTGTTTCTGTTCGGCACCAATGCAGCGACGGCCACGATCGCGGTCATGATCTACGCGCTGCCACCGATGATCAGGCTGACCAATCTGGGCATCCGGCAGGTGCCCGCGAACATGATCGAGGCCGCCGAAAGCTTTGGGACGACGCGCTGGCAGATGCTGACCAAGGTGCAGATCCCGCAGGCGTTGCCTTCGATCATGCTGGGTGTGAACCAGACGATCATGATGGCGCTGGCGCTGGCCGTCTTCGCCACCTTCGTCGGCGCAGGCGGGGGCCTAGGCGATCAGGTCTGGAAAGCCATCACCAAGCTGAAGGTCGGCTGGTCGATCGAGGCGGGCCTGTGCATCGTCGTGATGGCGATCATCTTCGACCGGTTGAGCCAGGCGATCTCGGCGCCCAGGGTGGCGCCGAAGCTGGCGCCGGACGAGATGGAGTTCCGCCTGCTGCCGCAAAACTGGGAGCGCTACGCCCCGGCGCGCTGGATCGAGAGTGCGGTGTCGCTGATCTGGCAGATCTGCGCCCTGCCCGCCCGTGGGCTGACGGCGCTGGCTGAACGGACTGGCTTTGCGGAAGTGGTCGCCCGCAACATCTTTCTGATCGTCTCGGTTCTGATCATCGCGGCGATCTTTGCTGTCGACGCCTGGGTCGCCGACATCGGCGGATATCCGCGCGGATGGCGTATCTCGATCCGCGAGCCGCTGGATCAGGGCATCGACTGGCTGACGGTCAACAAGACGTTCATTGCGATCACCAAGACGATGAAGGCGTGGATCTATCTCTACGCGCTGCGCCCGCTCGACCAGTTCCTGACCGAGTTGCCATGGTGGTACGTCACGGCACTGATGGTCGGCGGGGTCTGGTGGTCTGCCGGCTGGCGCCTGGCGCTGTTCGCGTTCCTCTCACTGGTGTTCTGCGGTGCGACGGGGTTGTGGGAGATCACGATGTACACCTTCGCCGGGACCGTCGTCTCGGTGCTGATCTGCCTGATCTTCGGGATCCCGCTGGGCATCGCGGCGGCGAACTCGCAGACACTGGACGCGATCATCCGCCCGATCCTGGATCTGATGCAGACGATCCCGACCTTCTGCTATCTGATCCCTGCCCTGTTCTTCTTCGGCGGCTCGCCAACGACGGCGATCTTCGCGCCCGTGATCTATGCGATCCCGCCGATCATCCGCACGACCAATCTGGGTCTGCGCCAGGTGCCCGAACAGATCGACGAGGTCGGACGCTCGTTCGGCGCAACGCGCCTGCAGACGCTCGGGAAGATCAAGCTGCCGCTGGCGATGCCCGCGGTACTGCTTGGCATCAACCAGACGATCATCATGGCGTTGGCCATGCAGACGGTGACGCCCTTGGTTGCCGGGCTCGGCCTGGGCAAGGAGGTCTACGACGCGATGAACATTGCCGACACCGGGAAGGGTTTGGCCGCCGGGATCGCCATCGTGCTGATGGCGATCGTTCTGGACCGGCTGTCGCTGGCTTTGACAGCGACCCAGCGCAAGGCCTTGGGGCTGGCCTAGGATGGGTCGGGACCCATCCCGGCATTTTGGTGCGCCTTACGGATTGTTGAAATCAGCGACTTGGCGCATCGAAATGAAGTCAGGCAGAGTCCCTCCGTCGGGGTTCTGCTTTCTCTCGCGCGGATCGCTGATCACCCTTGGGCGCGATCCGTAGGTTGCCAGGGCACCGGCGACAACGCCAACGACATTGCGCCAGCCATCCGGGGCATCCACGTTATCGGGATTGGGATAGATTGTGATGAACTTGTAGGCCTGTGTCCCGGCCATGCAGAAAAGCTCGTGTTTATTCGGCACATATTTGTGCCAGACCGTCAGGCCGCACAGAACCGGCAGGACGCGTGCCGCGACGTCGTCTGCCTGAAAGACGTCGGCGGCGACATGAATCTTCCACCCGCTCTTGCTGTGATAGCCGACTTCACCGTGCCGGAGCCTGCCGCAGCGTTTCTGATAGGCGATCTGGAATATGCGCTGGGTGGCGTAGTTATGCCCAACCGGCGCTGCGATGTTCTGGTGGATCAGGGAGTCCTTGAACGACGCCCCCATCACCGTTCCGCCGCGTTCCGTGCCTGGCGTGACGCCTGCGGTCCTCCAGTCCTGTTGCGGCTGTGCGCGATGGTCTGCCATCATGACGAAATCTCCTTGTTCAAAAATGATACAGTCAAAATCGGATGAGATGCGGCCCAGTTCAACACCCGATGGCGAAATTGCATCTGCCGCGCCGTGTCTTCCCCCCAACGGGAGGTCAAATCCTCTCGGACGCGCGGGTTTTCGGGACCACTGCTGGGGGAAACGATCCGTTGGACATCAGATATTCACAAGCCTGGAGAACCGCGCTAGCGTCCCGCCAGTTCCGTGAAACGCGGGAGCGTCAAGGCCCAAAGAGGCCGATCAACAGGAGAGAGATATGAAGAAGCTGATCAACGCGACGGCTGCCGCAGGCCTGCTGGCCCTTGCAGCACCGCATGCGCACGCAGGTGGTGTGCTGAAGGTACCGGTGCCCGATTGGACCGGCGGGGCGGTGACGTGCGAGATCCTGCACTACGTGCTCGAGAATGAGATGGACTACAAGGTCAAGCGCATCACCATGCCGGCCGGTGCCGCGCTGGACGAGGGCATGATCGCGGGCGATCTGGATTTCGGCTGCGAGCGCTGGCCGGGCTATGACCCGACCAAGACGAAGTATGTGACCGAATATGGTGGCGACGGCTCGATCGTCTATTACGCGCCAACCGGCATCGTCGGTGCCTCGGGCTATTACGTTCCGCGCTACATGGTCGAGGGGCCGGACGCCGTGGCGGCGGATCTGAAGTCCTACAAGGATCTGAACAAGTACAAGAAGCTCTTCGCGACGCTGGAATCCGGTGACAAGGGCCGCCTGATCGGCTGCCCGGTTGCGGCCTGGGAGTGCGAGGATGCGGCACGCCTGGAGGGTCTGGGCGTTGACTTCGTCGTGACCGAACTGGGCTCCGAGACCGCGCATTGGGCCGAGATGGAAGCTGCCTACAAGCGCAAGGAGCCGTTCATCGCCTATGCGTGGGAGCCGCACTGGATTCACGCAACGCTGGACCTGGTCGAGATCGAGCTTCCGGCCTATGCGGACGATGCCTGGCCGGTTTCGGACTGGGGCGATGATGTCACGCAGCACTACGGTCCGAAGGAGCTGGCCGATCGGCACCCGGACATTGTCGAGCTGTTCTCGAAGGCGCGGATCTCGAACACCGAGCAGGCCGGCATGATCCTGGCGATCGACAAGGATGGCCGTGACATCGAAGACGTGGTCGCCGAGTGGATGGAGGCCAACGAGGCAACCTGGAAGTCCTGGTTGCCACAAACCAACTGATCGGTTGCGAAGCTGACTAGATCGGGGCGGGCCGAAAGGTCCGCCCTTTTTCGTTGGATCGGGTCTTAGGTCTGGTCCGGTGTCTCGTCGTAACCGAACGTCTCATAATCCTCGGCATGGAGCGCCCGAACGCGGGCCAGAATGGCGGGCTCCTGAACCTCCTCGATCGGAAGATGGCGCTGCGCCTCGGCCTTGCTGAGCCCCGTGATTTGCCCGGGCGG